>JANXUE010000265.1 GCA_025352005.1 Frankiales bacterium | reverse complement strand
GACATCGACCCGGCCGAGATCAGCAAGAACCGCACCGCCGACGTCCCGATCGTGGGGGACTGCCGAGAGACCCTGGCCGACCTCGTCGTCGCCGTGGGCGAGGCCTATGCCGCCGGTACACGCGCCGACCTCACCGCCTGGTGGAAGCAGGTCGACTCCTGGCGCACCGCCTACCCGCGTGGCTACGAGTGGCCGACTGACGGCTCGCTCGCCCCGCAGTACGTGATCGAACGGATCGGTAAGATCGTCGGACCAGAGGCGATCTATGCCAGCGGCGTAGGCCAGCACCAGATGTGGGCCTCGCAGTTCATCGACTACGAGCACCCCTACACCTGGCTCAACTCCGGTGGGGCCGGAACGATGGGCTACGCCGTACCCGCCGCCATGGGCGCGAAGGTGGGCCGGCCGGAGGCGACCGTCTGGGCCATCGACGGCGACGGCTGTTTCCAGATGACCAACCAGGAGCTCGTGACCTGCGCGATCGAGGGCATCCCGATCAAGGTCGCGGTCATCAACAACGGCTCCCTCGGGATGGTCCGGCAGTGGCAGACCCTGTTCTACGAGAGCCGCTACTCCAACACCACGCTGAACTCCAAGCGGATCCCGGACTTCGTCAAGCTCGCGGACGCGATGGGCTGTGCCGGCCTGCGCTGCGAGACCCGCGAGGAGGTCGACGCCACGATCGAGAAGGCCATGGCGATCAACGACATGCCTGTCGTGATCGACTTCGTCGTCGGCCAGGACGCCATGGTGTGGCCGATGGTGGCTGCCGGCACGAGCAACGACGAGATCCTCGCGGCCCGCGACACTCGTCCCGTCTGGGGAGAGGGCGACGTATGACGACGCGACACACGCTCTCGGTGCTGGTCGAGGACAAGCCCGGGGTCCTGGCCCGCGTCGCAGCGCTGTTCAGCCGTCGCGGCTTCAACATCGAGTCGCTGGCTGTCGGCCCGACCGAGCACCCCACGACGTCCCGCATGACCATCGTCGTGACGGTGGAGGACCTGCCGCTCGAGCAGGTCACCAAGCAGCTCAACAAGCTGGTCAACGTGCTCAAGATCGTCGAGCTCGAACCGGCCAGCTCGGTGCAGCGCGAGCTGCTCCTGGTGAAGGTCAAGGCCGACCTGACGACCCGCTCCCACGTACTCGAGACCGTCGCGCTGTTCCGCGCCAAGGTCGTCGACGTCGCCACCGACGCCGTCACGATCGAGGCGACCGGCACCGTCGACAAGCTGGCCGCTCTCATCAAGGTCCTCGAGCCCTTCGGGATCCGCGAGCTCGTCCAGTCCGGCATGGTCGCCGTCGCCCGCGGGTCACGCTCGATGACCGGCACTGAGAACCGCCTCCGCAGCGCTAGCTGAACACACCCCTCTGGAAGGAACAGCAACTCCCATGGCAGCAGAGATCTTCTACGACGACGACGCCGACCTGGCACTCATCCAGGGCAAGAAGGTGGCCGTCCTCGGCTACGGCAGCCAGGGTCACGCCCACGCGCTGTCGCTGCGCGACTCGGGAGTCGACGTGCGCATCGGCCTGCCGGAGGGCAGCAAGAGCCGTGTGAAGGCCGAGGCCGACGGCTTGCGGGTCGTCACCCCCGCGGAGGCCTCCGCCGAGGCCGACGTGATCATGATTCTGGCCCCAGACACCAAGCAGCGCAGGTTGTACGAGGACGACGTCGCACCCAACTTAAACGATGGTGACGCATTGCTGTTCGGGCACGGACTCAATATCCGCTTCGGCCTGATCACCCCGCCCCCCGGCGTCGACGTCGCGATGATCGCCCCCAAGGGCCCGGGCCACCTGGTACGTCGTCAGTTCGTCGACGGCCGGGGCGTCCCCTGCCTGGTGGCCGTCGAGCAGGACGCGACGGGCAACGCTCTGGCGCTCGCCCTGTCCTGGGCCAAGGGCATCGGTGGCACCCGAGCCGGCGTCATCAAGACCACCTTCACCGAGGAGACCGAGACCGACCTGTTCGGTGAGCAGGCCGTGCTGTGCGGGGGCGCCTCGGCCCTGGTGCAGACCGGCTTCGAGGTCCTCATCGAGGCCGGCTACCAGCCCGAGGTCGCGTACTTCGAGTGCCTGCACGAGCTCAAGCTCATCGTCGATCTCATGTACGAAGGAGGGATCAGCAAGATGCGCTGGTCCATCTCTGATACTGCTGAGTTCGGAGACTACAAGACCGGTCCGCGCATCATCACCGCCGAGACCAAGGCGGAGATGAAGCGGGTCCTTGCCGAGATCCAGGACGGCACCTTCACCAAGGCGCTCATCGACGACGACGAGGCCGGCGGCCCCTGGCTGCAGCAGCAGCGGCAGCGGGGGGAGGAGCACCCGATCGAGGTGGTCGGTGCCAAGCTTCGTCCGATGATGGCCTGGATCGCTCCCGAGTAGGGCCGCGTCCGGCACCACCCGGCGGCGTTCGTCCCGTTTGCCTATGTGGCCCAGAGTCAGCGCGGCGTGACGCTGGGTGAGCGAAGTGTCCGGTTGCCGACAGATCGCGGGTTGGGGTCGTTCAGACTATGGACGGTGCCTCGCTTGAACACTACGGTCCTCCACGCAGGCGCCCTTGATCGTGAGGGCGTGGCCGATGTCGCCTTGGGGGGTGAGCACGGTCGGCAGGGGGAGAGGGGCGCGCTGCGTGCGCAAGCAGGTCGAGCGGGAAGCGGGCGACGCCATGTCGCCGCTGCCGTCGACCCCCGGCCCGGACGCGGCCTTGACGTCGTCGGCCCGCCGTACAGCCTCTGCGCGGTTGTTCTTCAGCAGCTTCCTGACGGCGGTCGTCACGCTCGCCGCCTTCGCTCTGCCCATGACGGCCCAGGCAACGGCATCGGTGCCCACTTCGACTTCCGCCGGCACTGTCGCCAGCGCACCCGCGGTGGGGCAGTTCGGGCCCGTCGTACAGCCGGTGCTCGGGCCCTACCTGAAGCGGGTCGTGACTCACCGAGCCGTCACCCGGACCGTGCGACGGATGGTGACCACGACGCACACCGTCCGGACCGTGCGGACTACCAGGACCGTGCGACTCCCGGGGACCTCCTCCGTGCGACTGAGCCCGGCCGCGGTGGCGGCCGCCGCGCAGGCGCAGGCAGTCGCCGACGCCGCGGCCCAGGTCCAGGCCCAGGCCGATGCCAACGCCGCCGCGCAGGCCCTCGCGCAGCAGCAGGGGTGGCCCGGCTACGCCGCCACCGACGGCGCGCCGGCGCCCGCCGCGAGCGCGCCCGTGCCGTCGGGCGTCGTCGCCACACCCCCCGCCCAGCACCTCAGCGCTGATGCCGCGCCTGCCGTGCCCGTCCCGGCCGGCCACGGCGTGACGGACGCGGAGCTCGCCGCCGCCGTCACGCAGGCCGAGGCCGACTGGTCGGCTGCCAACCCGACTGCCGACCTCACTGGTGTCACCGTCGCGTCCGGCACTCTCGACGGGCTGGCCCTCGGTAGCACCAGCGGGCGGGCGGTCACGATCGACGACGACGCCGCCGGCTGGGGCTGGGGCGTCGATTTCCCGGCCGACCCGGCCACCGGGCACATGGACCTGCTGACCGTTGTCCGGCACGAGCTCGGTCACGTCCTCGGGCTGGACCACTCGGCCACCGGACTGATGGCCGAGACCCTCGCGGCCGGCGAGGTCAAGCTGGTATCCGCAGCCCAGGCTCCGGTCGGCCCGCCCGCCGCCACCGTCGATGTGCCTCCGGCCACCGCCACTGCGCCGGCGGCCACTGCACCGGCAGCCACCACTCCGGCGGCCACTGCACCGGCAGCCACCACTCCGGCTGCCGCCCCCGCCGCCCCGCAGCTCGTGGCTTCGACCCCCACCTCGACAGCCGCCGTGACAGCCACCGCGACCACGACCGCCACCTCGGTGGCGGTCGTCTCTGTGACCCGGTGGGTCGTCAGCGGCGCGACCGCGACCTACACAGCCATGGGGACCCTGGACGCGACGCTGGCCTACGACGCCGCGACCGGCACCCTGCGGGTGGTCGGCGCTGACGGCACCGCAGACGCTGTCTCGCTGGCAGGCGTGAACACGGTCGTGATCCGCGGCGGTGCCGGTGATGACAGCCTGTCCGCCCCCGGCGCCCTGCCGGTCGCGGTCCGCTTCGACGGCGGTGCCGGCCACAACACCCTCATCGGGCCGGCCGTCGACAGCCACTGGGCGATCAACGGCGCGCAGACCGGTGCCATCGGAAAGTTGACCTGGACCGGCGTCGACCATCTGGTGGGCGCCGCCGACAACCAGGACACCTTCGTGGTCGCGGCTGGCGTCGACTTCAGCGGCACCGTGAACGGCGGTGCCCGCGGCTTCGACACCCTCGTCGTGGCGGGCTCGCACGGCACGTCGCTCTACCGCCCCACAGCCCCCGACGCCGGCCAGATCACGTTCGACGGAGTGACGCTGACCTACCTGGGCCTGGAGCCGATCAGTGGCGCCGACGCGGCCAACGCGATCTTCGACCTCACCGGTGGCGATGACAGTGCCACCCTCACCTACAACGGGTCGCAGCTGGTCCTGAGCGGGGTGACCTTCGAGACGACCTACTTCAACGTCCCGACCACCTCGCTGACCATCAATGGCGCCGGAGGCCACGACACGATCACGCTGTCCGGCCCGCTGCCCCTCGGCAGTGCCGCCCTCACCATCACGGCCGAGAAGATCGTGCTGGCCGCTACCACCGACCTCACGGTCGGGGCCCTGACGTTGACCGCCGCTGACACCGTCACGGGCGGGCCGTCACTCGGCTGCCTGCCCAAGACCCACTGCAGCGACGTGTCCGTGACCTTTGCCAGCGCTACGGTGCACGCCGCCGCGCTGACGGTCACGGTCACCTCGACCATCACCCCCGACGCGTTCTACTTGCTCAATGTCGACGGCAACGCCGCCATCAGCCTGACCGGTACGACGGCCCTGAACGCCACGGGAGTCGTGCTGCTGTCGGCCACGTCCGTCATCGGCCCGTTCACCTCCGACAACAAGTACGCCGACGTGGTCTTCATCGGGTCGACGGCCTCGGTCACCGCGAGCGACTCGGCCGTCATCAGCGGCTCCTCCTCGGTGACGCTCACCGCTACCTCGACGGTCACAGCCACCTCGGCCCCCACCGCCGACGCGGCCAAAAGCGAGGGCAACGCCGGGGCGGGTGGCAGTGCCAGCAGCTCGCAGGATGCCGCCGTCGCGACCCTGTTCGTCACCAGCACGGCCACGACCCGGCTCGCCGACGCGGCCCGCATCGCGGCGACCGGCGCGGTGGCCCTGAAGGCCGTTGGCCACCTCACGTTGACGGCCACCGGGGATGCGACGCCGGCCGACAGCGGCGCAGGCATCGCGGTCATCATCGCCACCCAGAACACCTCGGCCTCGATCGAGAGCGCGAGTGCCACGCCGATCACCGCCGGGTCCCTCGAGGTCGACGCCGACTCCGACGCCACCCTGGTGGCGAGCGCCAAGGCCAGCGGCAAGGGCTCGACGTCCAACGACAAGGACCCCAACGACCCGCAGCGCGCTGACGGCAAAGCCAAGTCGGCCGAGGGCGGCGGCGGCGCGGGAAGCAACGTCGGCGTAGCAGGCGCCCTGGCTGTCAGCGTCTTGACCGGTGGCACCCGCGCGTTCATCTCCCCGACCAGCAGCATCGCGGGCGTGGCCGTCTCCACCGGCGCCGGCACCCAGAAGGTGCACGCCTCGGCCCTCAACAACAGCTCGGCCGTCGCGGACGGCAGCAACGCCACCGGCTCGCCGGGCATCGGCGTGGCCGTTGGCGTCAACGTCGTCGTCTTCAGCACCGAGTCCTACCTGGCCAACAACGTCCGGTTGACCGGCTCAGCCGTGACGCTGGAGGCCCTCGGGTCCGGCAGCGGCACGGGAGCACTGGTCGCCAAGGCCACCTCGGGTGGTAACAGCTCCAACAGCCTGGCCATCGCCGGGTCGGTCGCCGTCAATGTCGCCGTCGTTCACGCGTTGGCCGAGGTGCGCGCCGCCAGCGTCCAGGTGCATGGGGACCTTGCGCTCACAGCCGGCAACAGCCTCACCAACGACGTCACTGCCGACGCCAAGACCAGCGGTGGCACCGTCGGTGTCGGCGCG
>JANXUE010000284.1 GCA_025352005.1 Frankiales bacterium | reverse complement strand
GCGCGCTGCAGCTGCACGATCACCGACCAGGTGACTTCCTCGACCGGCCGGTCGCCGTTGACCTGGATCAGCTGCTCGCGCTCGCGGTAGTAGTCGAGCAGCGGCCAGGTGTGGGTCTCGTAGACGGCGAGGCGGCGCTCGACGACCTCGCGGGTGTCATCCGCCCGGCCGCTGGTCTTGCCCCGCGCCACGATCCGCTCGATGAGGGCCTCGCGGGCGACCTCGAGGTAGACCGCGAGCTGTACCGAGACGCCCAGGTCCTTCGCGACGCCGTACGCGGTCTGGGCCTGCTCGACGTTGCGGGGGAAGCCGTCGAGGACGTAGCCGCCCGTCGCGGCCGCCGCGACGACCGGTTTGCGGAGCATGTCCAGGACGACCGCGTCGGGGACGAGGTCGCCACGGGCCATGTACGCCTGCGCCGTCTGGCCGATCGACGTCGCCTTGGCCACGTGCTCGCGCAGCAGGTCACCGCTGGAGATGTGCACCAACCCGAAGTGGTCGGCGATCTTCTGCGCCTGCGTCCCCTTGCCGGCACCCGGGGCTCCGATCAGCAACAGCCGCACATCTCACCTCCACCGGGTCGGGCCCCGAGCCTCTCACAGCACGCCCTCGTCACCGGCGAGCGGCTCCGGCGTTGCCGGGCCACGATGGGGCCATGACCCGTGCCGCCACGTCCCTCGCTTCCTGCCTCACGGTCGCGTGCCTGCTCACGGCCTGCGGCGCAGGATCGCGCACGACCGTCCCCTCCCCCAGCGCGACCACGCCACCGCCTCCGGCCGCGCCGTCGCGCCCACCCGTCGCACCCACCTCGAAGGCTTTGCCCGCGCCGACGAGCCATGACTGGACGACGTACGGCGGGGATGCAGCCCGCACCTCTTCGACGCCGGGACCGGACCCGACCTCGCCGCAGGTGGCGTGGCGGGCCCGGCTCGACGGCAAGGTCTATGCCAGCCCGCTGTCCGTCGGTGGCGTCGTCATCGCCGCGACCGAGAACGGCTCGCTCTACGCCCTCGCAGGGACAACCGGCCGGGTGCTGTGGCGGCGCCACCTCGCGGACCCCGTCAACGGCGCCGACCTGCCCTGCGGCAACATCGACCCGCTCGGCATCACCGGAACCCCCGTCTACGACCCGGCCACCCACCTGGTCTTCGCCGTCGTCGCCCAGCCCGGCGTGCACCACGTCCTGTACGGCGTCGACGTGGGTACCGGCACGGTTCGGCTGAACCGTGACGTCGACGTCCCCGGCATGCGCCCCGACACCCACCTTCAACGCGCGGCGCTGCTGCTGTCAAAGTCGACCGTCTACATCGCCTACGGCGGCAACTACGGCGACTGCGGCCAGTACGTCGGACGGGTCGTCGGCGCGCCGACCCACGCAGGCGGAGCCCTCACGTCGTTCGCCGTACCCACCAGTCGGGAGGCTGGGATGTGGGGCGCGTCCGGTCCGGCCCTGCTGCCGGGTGGGGACCTGCTCGTCACCACCGGCAACGGCGCGGCGACCGGTGGGACGTGGGACCGCAGCGACTCGGTCCTGCGGTTGGCCCCGTTGCTCGGGCTCCGCGACGGCTTTGCGCCTTCGCAATGGGCGCAGGACAACTCCGCCGACGCCGACCTCGGCTCGATGGGGCCGCTCCTGCTGCCCGGCGCGGCGAGAGCCCTGGCCGCGGGCAAGGGCGGAAACGTGTTCCTCCTCGATGTCCACCACCTCGGCGGCGTCGGCGGCCAGCTCGCCTCGCTGTCCGGCTGCTCCGCGTACGGCGGTGGCGCCGTCCTTGGGGGGTCCGCGTTCCTGCCCTGCAACGGCGGCGTCCTGCAGGTCCTCGTCCAGGGCGACCACCTGTCCCGGGGCTGGCAGAGCCAGGTCGTCGGTTCTCCCTTGGTCGTCGGGAGCACGGTGTGGGTGGCCGACCAGGACGGCAACCTCACCGGCCTCGCAGCCGCCACCGGACGGCGTCGCGCGCAGCTTGCCGTCGGCTCGGCCACCCGGTTCGCCAAGCCCGCCTTCGACGGCCGCCTGATCCTTGTCCCGACGAAGCAAGGGGTGACGGCCGTGTCACTGACCAATCCTTCCTAACGGACCTCGTGGCGACCACCGCCGACGCGTGGGAGCCTCGCTGCATGGAGTTGAACCGGGGACAATGGACTGCTGGCAGCTACGAAGCGGTCTACCAGAACATGCCCGTCATCGGGCTGGCCAAGGCGGGCACGTCGCTGACCGTGGCGGAAGCGAAGGACACGGCGCGAGC
>JANXUE010000247.1 GCA_025352005.1 Frankiales bacterium | reverse complement strand
GCGAAGGCAGCCCTGCGCCGCGCTGTGGTCGTCGCCGAGGGTGTCGCCCTCGCCCGCGACCTCGTCAACACCCCGCCGTCGCACCTGCGGCCGACCGGGCTCGCCGAGATCGCCCGCGCGACCGCCAGAGCGGCGGGGGTCGAGGTCGAGGTCCTCGACGAGAAGGCCCTCGCCAAGGCAGGTTTCGGCGGCATCCTCGGCGTCGGCCAGGGCTCGGCCAACCCACCCCGGCTGGTCCACTACTCGCACCGTCCGGCGGGTGCGACCACCACCGTCGCCCTCGTAGGCAAGGGCATCACTTTCGACTCCGGCGGCATCTCGATCAAGCCAGCCGCCGGCATGGAGGACATGAAGTCCGACATGGGCGGCGCTGCCGCCGTCATCGCCACCATGGGCGCCGTCGCCGAGCTCGGCCTCAAGGTCAACGTCGAGGCGTGGGTCCCGATGGCTGAGAACATGCCGTCAGGCACCGCGATCCGCCCGTCGGACGTCCTCACCATGCGGGGCGGCAAGAAGATCGAGGTCAACAACACCGATGCCGAGGGCCGCCTGATTCTGGGCGACGCCATCGCCCGTGCCTGTGAGGACGAGCCCGACTACATCCTGGACGTCGCGACCCTCACCGGCGCGCAGATCGTCGCCCTGGGCTCCCGCACCGCCGGGGTGATGGCCAACGACGACGCCTTCCGCGAGCGGGTGGTCGCCGCCGCGGGCGTTGCGGGCGAGTCGATGTGGGGCATGCCGTTGCCGGCCGACCTCCGCAAGGGCCTCGACTCCGAGATCGCGGACATGGTCAACACCGGTCCCCGCGAGGGCGGGATGCTCACCGCGGGGCTTTTCCTGCAGGAGTTCGTCACCGAGGGGGTGACCTGGTCCCACCTCGACATCGCCGGGCCGGCGTTCAACACCGGCGCTGCCTACGGCTACACCCACACCGGCGGCACCGGCGCGGCCGTCCGCACCTTCGTCCAGCTGCTCGAAGACCTCCAACCCTGACCGTGCAGCCCTGAGCCATCGCTGACCAGGATCACCCAGTTGCGCCTCAAGACGACCCCGTCCCAGGGACGAAAGGTGGAGGGACCCTCCCCGACAGACCTGGAGAACCCCGTGCTCAAGCAGGCCCTCGCCGTCGCCGCCGCCAAGGCCAAGGTTCTCGGCCTGATCGTGGCTGCCGCCGCGATCGGGGGCACGACCGCCGTCAGCGTCGCGGGCCCTGCGTCCTTCCTGCCCGCCGCGGACTCGACCATCGCCGCGACAGCCAGCCCGGATCCGTCCGCCACCCCGGTTGCCTCCGGTGACTCCAAGGCCAGCCCTGAGCCCAGCGACAGCCCTGAGCCCAGCGAAAGCCCTGACCCCAGCGCCCTGCCCGACCCGAGCGGCGTCGCCACCCCGACGAGCACCTGTCCGGCCGGGATGAGCCACGGCCAGTACGTCGCCTCGGTCGCCCACGACCGGAGCGCCACGGGCCGCGAGCACGGCAAGGCCGTCTCCGAGGCCGCCCACTCCGACTGTGGCAAAGACGGTGTGGACGGCGCCGATGCGAACCGCGAGCCGAGCGAGTCCCCCAAGGCCCGCGAGGCGTCCGAGGGGCCTAAGACCGCCAAGCAGAAGCTCGCCAAGCACGCGAAATCGGTCAAGAAGACCCACGGCCGGCACCACCGCTAGCCCGACGAACGACTGCGACGGCTGGTCCCTGACGAGGGGGTCGACCATCTCGGCGTACCCGGGTCGTGGCGAGGTGCCTGGACGGGTCTACTGCGAGCGGGGCTCGCCGGCCGCCTTGCGGGCGGCCGTCCACTCGCGCATCCGCGACGGGTAGCCGGTCGCGGCCACGTCGTAGACCGGCAACCCCAGCTTGCGGCCGAGCTCAAAGGCGGCCTTCGCCGACGGCACCCGACGGCGGGTCCACTCACCGTCCGACGCGACGAGCACCAGCGTCGTGGCCGTCGTGGGCGTCTCTGGCTCGACGAACCCCTCAACCCCGGTCCGGGACGTGGCGAAGGCCTCGAGGTGGCCGCTATCACCATTGGCGGCGGTACGCACGGTGCCTGGGCGGGCCTTGCGGCTGAACAGACCCACGCGGGCTCCTCGGGTGCTCAACAGGCACTGCGACTGGGAATGGGACGGGGGTGCTCGCGACCTGTACGGGTGAGTGGAAGGATGCCACGCATGGCCGTGCAAAAGGAGCAGCAGTGACCCAGCCCGACACCGTAGACCTCGTGATCCTGGGCGGGGGCAGTGGTGGTTACGCCGCCGCGCTCCGCGCCAGCGAGCTCGGGATGACCGTGGTCATGGTCGAGAAGGACAAGGTCGGCGGTACCTGCCTGCACCGGGGCTGCATCCCGACCAAGGCCCTGCTGCACTCCGCCGAGACCGTTGACGTGATCAAGGAGGCCGCCCAATTCGGTGTCAACGGCACCTTCGAGTCAGTCGATATGGCCGCCGTCAACGCCTACAAGGGCAAGGTTGTCGAGGGGCTGTTCAAGGGCCTGACGGGACTCGTCGCGTCCCGCAAGATCGAAGTCGTCCAGGGCACCGGCAAGCTCGTCTCCCCCACGGCCGTCGAGGTCGACGGCAGGCTCATCGAGGCCAACCACGTCCTGCTGGCTACCGGCTCGGTGCCGCGCTCGCTGCCGGGGCTCGACATCGACCACGTCAGCGTCGTCACCTCTGATGACGCGCTGGCGTTCGACGGCATCCCCGAGTCCGTGGTCATCCTGGGCGCCGGCGCGATCGGCTGCGAGTTTGCCAGCGTCTGGAGCTCCTTTGGTGCCGAGGTCACGATCGTCGAGGCGCTCCCCCACCTCGTGCCCTTGGAGGAGGAGTCCTCCTCCAAGTTGCTCGAGCGGGCGTTCCGCAAGCGTGGCATCAAACAGGAGCTCGGGGTCCGCTTCTCCAAGGTCGAGAAGACCGAGGAGGGCATCCGCGTCCACCTCGAGAGCGGAAAGACCATCGACGCCGAGTTGCTGCTCGTCGCCGTCGGTCGCGGACCGGTCTCCGAGGGCCTGGGCTACGAACAAGTCGGTGTCGAGGTCGAACGCGGCTTCGTGAAGGTCGACGCCTACTGCCAGACGTCGGTGCCCACCATCTCCGCAGTCGGCGACCTGATCCCGACGCTCCAGCTCGCGCATGTCGGCTTCGCCGAGGGCATCCTCGTGGCCGAGCGCCTTGCCGGCCTGCCCGTGACTCCGCTCGACTACGACGGGGTCCCCCGGGTGACCTACTCCCACCCCGAGGTCGCCTCCGTCGGCATCACTGCCAAGCAGGCGACCGACCGGGGCTATGACGTCATCGAGGTCACCTACGACCTCGCAGGGAACGGCAAGGCTCGCATCCTGGGTACGGCGGGGGCTGTCAAGGTCATCGCCCAGAGGGACGGTCCCGTCCTCGGTGTCCACATGGTCGGTGAGCGGGTCGGCGAGCTCATCGCGGAGGCCCAACTCATCACCAACTGGGAAGCGCTGCCGGCCGAGGTCGCGCAGCTCATCCACCCGCACCCCACCATGTCCGAGGCCGTCGGTGAGGCGCACCTCGCGCTGGCCGGCAAGCCGCTGCACAGCCACTCCTAACCCATCAACTCTGAACAAGGGAACCCGCAAATCCCATGGCCGTCTCCGTCACCATGCCTCGCCTCGGCGAGAGCGTCACCGAGGGCACCGTCACCCGCTGGCTGAAGAAGGAGGGCGAGCGAGTCGAGGTCGACGAGCCCCTGCTCGAGGTCTCGACGGACAAGGTGGACACCGAGATCCCCTCTCCCGCCGCCGGCATCGTGACGTCCATCAAGGTCCAGGAGGACGAGACCGTCGAGGTCGGCGTAGAGCTGGCCGTCATCGGTGACGACTCCGAGGCACCGGCTGCGCCGCCTGCCCCCGATGCCGAGGCTGCCCCCCCGGCCGAAGCTGAGCCGGCCGCCGCCCCCGAGCCGGCCCCCGAACCGGCCGCAGCCCCCGTCGCCAGTGCGCCCGAGACTGCACCCGTCGCGGCTCCGGCGCCGGCGCCGGACCCCGCGCCCGTGGCTGCGAACGACACTCCGCCGCCGCCGGCCCCCGCCACCGCAGCCACGGCTCCCGCCGCCCCGGCCGCTGGTGGGGAGGGCGCGTATGTCACGCCGCTCGTGCGCAAGCTCGCGGCTGAGCACGGCGTTGACCTGTCCTCCCTACAGGGCACCGGAGTCGGTGGTCGCATCCGCAAGCAGGACGTCCTCGACGCCGCCGGTCAGGGTCAGGGTGCCCCCGCCGCTGCGACCGCTGCACCTGCTGCGCCCGCTCCTGCAGCTCCCGTTCAGGCATCGGCATCGGCTCCGGCAGCGGTTGCCGCTCCGGTGGTAGCGGCGCCCCGACCGCAGGTCGCGCAGCCCGCCTCGCCCGCGCCGAGCTCGGCCCCAGCCCTCACCGACCCACCGGCCGCGGCTGCGGCACACACCGCCGGACGCGGGCGGACCGAGCCCCTGACGCGCCTGCGCAAGGTCATCGCCACCCGCATGGTCGAGTCGCTGCAGGTCAGCGCGCAGCTCACGACGGTGCTCGAGGCCGACGTCACCGCAATTGCGCGGCTTCGCGACGCGGCCAAGGCTGACTTCGCTGCCCGCGAGGGCGTCAAGCTCAGCTTCCTGCCGTTCTTCACGCTCGCCGCGATCGAGGCCCTCAAGGCACACCCGATGGTCAACGCGAGCATCGACCAGGCCGCGGGCACCGTGACCTACCACGAGGACGTCAACCTCGGGATCGCGGTCGACACCGACCGTGGCCTGCTGGTGCCCGTCATCCAGGGCGCGGGCGATCTCAATCTGTCCGGCGTCGCCCGCAAGATCGCTGACCTTGCCGAGCGCACCCGCGGCAACAAGGTGCTTCCGGACGAGCTCGGCGGCGGGACCTTCACGGTGACCAACACCGGCAGCCGAGGGGCCCTGTTCGACACTCCGATCATCAACCAGCCGCAGGTCGGCATCCTGGGTACCGGAGCGGTCGTCAAGCGCCCCGTCGTCGTCAACGACCCGACCCTGGGTGAGGTCGTCGCGGTGCGCTCGATGGTCTACCTCGCCCTGACCTACGACCACCGGATCGTTGACGGCGCCGACGCGGCGCGCTTCCTCGTCTCGGTGAAGGAGCGCCTCGAGGAGGCGGACTTCGCGGCCGAGCTCGGCCTCTAGGTGAAGATCGCGATCACCGGGGCCTCGGGCCTCATCGGTACCGCCCTTGCCCCTGCCCTACGCGGCGCCGGCCACGAGGTCGTCCGCTTCGTACGGCACCCGGCGAGCGCTGTCGACGAGCGGCGTTGGGACGGCTCCCACCTCGAGCCCGAGGCGGTCGCGGACCTCGACGCCGTCGTGCACCTCGCCGGTGCGGGCGTTGGCGACAAGCGCTGGACCGCGTCCTACAAGCAAGAGGTGCTCGACAGCCGGGTGCGTGGGACGGGAGCGGTCGCCAGGGCTGTAGCCGCCGCCGGCACGCCAGTGCTGCTGTCCGCCAGCGCCGTTGGCTGGTACGGCGACACCGGCGCGACCCTCACCGACGAAACCGGCCCGCGAGGGCAGGGGTTCCTCGCCGACGTGTGCCAGGCCTGGGAGGAGGCGACCGCCCCCGCCGACGCCACCGCGAGAGTCGCCCACCTGCGCACCGGGATCGTGCTGTCCAGCGAGGGGGGAGCACTCAAAAAGCAGCTGCCACTGTTTAAGCTGGGCGCAGGTGCCCCGCTCGGCAGCGGCGAGCAGTGGCTGTCGTGGATCAGCCTGCAGGACGAGGTCGCCGCCATCGTGCATCTGCTGACAGCTGACGTATCTGGACCCGTCAACCTCGTCGGACCGGCGCCGGTGACGAACAAGGACTTCACGAAGGCGCTCGGCAAGGCGGTGCACCGGCCGACGCTTCCCGTCGCCGTACCCGGCTTCGCGCTCAAGCTGGCCCTCGGTGAGTTCGCCGAACAGGGCGTGCTGACCGGTCAGCGACTGGCACCAGCCGTGCTCGACAGGAGCGGTTTCACCTTCAATCACCCTGACCTGGCCTCAGCCCTCGGCGCCGCTCTCCGGTGACCCAGTTTCGACGCTCACGCTAGGCGAACCTCACCGATCACCCAGCCACGGTGTGCGCGGACGAGCACCACGAAGTGGGTGACCAACCTCGTCGCCGGTTGGGCATCCAGCACCGCGCCGGCTGCGTCCCGAACCGTGAAGGCGCCCAGCATCTCCTGCACGCGCAGCTCGACGCGGTCGTCGGCCAGCTGCACCGGCACGACCTTGTGCACCTCATGCTCCACCCCCACCGCTGTACGCCGGGCCTGGGCCAACCCCCGGATCGCGGCCGCGTCCGTGGCGAGCGCCGCGCTGTCGGCGGCGTAGACATCGCTGAGCAGGCGTGCGTCGGCTTGCGAGAAGGCGCGTGCCCGGATGCTGTCGAGCCGCTGCAGGACCTCGCTCCAGCCCGTCGCACCGACGGTGGTGGCCGTCCTGCTGTCGAACGGTCGCGGCACGGACCCGGCGCCGGCAGCCTGCACGAAGGCGGGCCGGTCGGCGATCTGCCGGCCCCAGGCCCAGCCCACCCCGATGACCAGCGC
>JANXUE010000183.1 GCA_025352005.1 Frankiales bacterium | reverse complement strand
GCGCGTTGTTGGACGGACAGCACACGGAATGGCTCGCGAGCAGCGAGAGATCGCGTCTGCGGTCTCGGCTGCTGCGCCACTCCGACGAGGTCGCGACCTTCCGCCGGTGGCTGTCCGCGCGCCAGTCCGGCACAGCACGGTTCCGGATCGCGGCGTCCGACATCGCCGCGCTCCTTGCGGAGAAGGGTGTCGTCGCGAGCGGGGTCAGCGCCGCTCACGCGCACGGAGCACGGCTCAGCGCTGCCGGCGAGGCCGACGCCTACGTCACCGCCGCTCTGGCCAAGAAGCTGAAGAAGGAGTACTTCCTCGTCGCCAGCGAACGCGGGAACCTGCTCCTGCGCAGCGTAGATGGCGCCTGGCACACCGACACCGCCGTCCAGCGCGAAGGGATGCTCGTCACGACCCGGCTCATGACAGCAGTCGACTTGCTCGACGCCACGGACGTTCGGAGCGCAACTGCTGGACGTGAGCTGCTGCGCGACGCGCTCGGCAGCCTCGCAGTCACTACCGCGCGCCGCTCATGACCGACCGTCCCAGCGGGTCGGCGGCCGACCTGCCGCTGGTCGACCGCTCCCCCGTGGTCCTTCCCCCTCTGCCTGCACACCAGCAGGATGCGTGGTCCGTCCTGCTCGACCTCGACGAACGGTCTGAGCCCTGGGCCCTCGTCGGTGGGCAGATGACGCTGCTGCACTGCCTCGAGAACGGCGTCACCGGCGCCCGCCCAACTGACGACGGCGATGTGGTGCTCGATGTCTGGAGCCAACGCGATGCCGTCCGCAGCATCGGCCACTGGCTCCAGGATGCCCAAGGCTTCGAGCTGCTCAAGACCTCCGACGGCTTTGGCTACCGCTACACGCGCGGCGACACCACCCTGGACCTGCTTGTCCCGGAGGGCCTGGACCGGCAGCGCAGGCAGCCGCCCACCACGGGCGGCGCCCGACCGGCGCTGCCGATCGAGGGAGGCAACCAGGCCCTGCTGCGAGTGGAACGCGTCCCGGTCCAGGTGGGCGCCCGCACCGGTCACGTCCGTCGCCCGAACCTGCTCGGTGCCCTCGTGCTCAAGGCCGCGGCGTTCGTCGAGGACTCGCGCGACGCCCAGCGACACGCGCAGGACATCGGGCTCCTCATGGAGGCCGCCTTGGTCAGCGGCAGCCTCCGCAGCATGGACGCGCAAGCCTCCACCCACGACCGCAAGCGCCTGCGGGACGCGCTGCGCCAGCTGCCCCAGGGCCACGCCTGCTGGCGGCCACGCCCGGAGCCGGAGTCCCTGTACGACGCGGCCGTGCGGCTCGGAGCCCCCCGCTGAAGACCGAGCCCGTCGGCACACGATCGCGGCCTTCCCCGCACACTCCATCCCCGGACCCAGCCGATCTGATTCCTGGCTGAGGAGCCAGGATCTCGGCGTGACCACGACCAACGAAACCTCTGGGTTATGAGCGCGGCGAGACATCCCCAGACGGACGGTGGTGGACTCGCCTGGACGGTCAAACATGCAGATCACAGGGTTTGGGCGTCCGCCAGATTTCGCCGACGTCCGGGTCAGTCCGCCGGAGTTTGCCTACATTCTGCCTACACGGTGGGAACGTCGCATGGAACAGCCACCCCAAGTCGAACTGCCGGTCGCGGGCCCGCGCGGGTCGGCTGACTACGCCGGCCGTCCTCCAGAGCCGCGCCTCGTTTTCTGGGGTTGGCGGCTCTCGGTTTCTGGGATTAACACTCCTCGGTTTCTGGGATTCCTGCTAGGGTGGCGCATGACCCATCCGTTCAGCGGCCTGAAGCTCCGGCGACTGACGTCAGTCGCCCTCGAGCGGTTGTCGGAAGATCCGGTTGTTGTTCTGGAGGGGCCCCGCTCGGTAGGAAAGTCGACCCTGCTCGCCGAGCTTGCCCGTACCGTCGGTGCGGATCTGCTTGACCTGGATGATCCCGCCACCCAAGAGGCCGTCGCTCGCGATCCGTCAACCTTCGTCAACGGTCCTCGCCCCGTGTTCATCGACGAGTACCAGAAGGCACCCATCGTGCTGGACGCCATCAAGGCGGAGCTCAACCGTGACACCAGACCGGGCCGTTTCGCGCTGACTGGCTCAGCCCGCCACGACGCCCTCCCGCCGGCCGCCCAAGCCCTCACCGGGCGACTCACGCGCCTCACGGTGCATCCACTCTCCCAGGGGGAGATCGACGGTGCTCACGAGGACCTCATCGAACGTCTCTTCGCCGACCCCGGCGCAACCGTCGCCAGCCGGCCCATGTCAGACACCCCGCGACAGCAGTACCTGGAGCGGATCGTCGCGGGTGGCTTTCCCCTCGCGCTGGCCCGCAAGAGAACGTCTGCCCGCAACCGATGGTTCGACGACTACACGAGCCTCACGTTAGAGCGGGATGTCCGAGAACTGAGCAACCTCCGTCAAGGGGCTCAACTGCCTGCCCTACTTCACGTCCTCGCCGGCCAGAGCGCTCAGGTGCTCAACATCGACCGTGCGGCCCGGGCGGCCAAGCTCGACCCCACCACGGCCGAGAGCTACACCCGACTCCTCGAAGCGGTGTTCCTCATGCGACGACTCCCGGCCTGGGGAAAGACGCTCACCTCGCGCGCAACGGCGAAGCCGAAGCTGCACCTGCTCGACTCCGGTGTGGCCGCGAGGTTGCTCCGCCTCAGCAGTGACAAGCTGGCCCAGCGCGATCCGACCGCACTCACCGAGCTCGGCCATCTGCTCGAGACCTTCGTTGTGGGGGAGATCTCCAAGCAGGCTTCCTGGCTAGACGACATCACCGGCGTCGGCCACTGGCGCACTCACGACGGGGACGAGGTCGACCTCGTCCTGGAGCGCGACGACGGCGCCGTCCTCGCCTTCGAGGTCAAGACCTCTACCCGCGTCACCGGCGATGACCTCCGTCCGCTGCGCAAGCTCCGCGACGCGATGGGGGACGCCTTCGTCGCGGGCATCGCACTGTCACTCGGAGATCGCTCCTACAACCACGAAGACCGGCTGTACGTCATGCCCGTCGACCGACTCTGGCAGCCGGGTCAGACGTCACCGGCACTCGCCAGCCGGGCCTGAGCCCAATCCCAGTTGATGCGCTCCTGCTCGAGGCGGATCCGCTCTCCGAAGCCGTCGGTGACGAGCTCCGAGTAGAGCAAGTGCTCGTCCGTGGTGAGTCGGGTCAACGCCGCCCTGGTCCGACGGTCCTCCACACCCCAGCGTTCGCGGTGCTCCAGGAGGGTCTGTCGATCCATGAGCAGCGACCGGGTCCGGGGCAGCCAGGCACGGAGCCGGTCGAGGATCGCGAAGCCGTGGGTGTCGAGATCCCCCCAGTAGGTGACGGGAACGCCCAGCAACCATGGGAGCCGCCCGACTCGATCGACCTCGAACCCCTTCCCCCACAGCACGACACCGTCGTCTGGCACCGAAACGCTGAGGTACGTGATCTCGTTCTCGATCACCAGGGCCGACGCGGGCGCAAGGGGCATGCCAGCGAGCTCTCCAGAGCGCACGGCAAGCTCAGTGAGCTCCGGCGTCAGGCCGAGCGAGCGAGCCGGGCGGAAGCGCACGAGCTCGGGCTTGGACCTGAGACCGAGCTCGTCGAGGAACCTGGAAGGTGTGGCCGACACAGCCAAGATTCCCGCGAGGTCGGTCCTGTGCCGTTCCGCGAACTTTGTGTCGACACCCCGTGCGCTGATGTCACGCAGGTAGCGGCCCGCCGCGCAATCCTTCAGCCAGGTCGCTGCTGCGACGAGACCTGGCATGTCGTCCGCCACCGCGAGAGCGCGATGGGGGTTGTCGATGATCCACCTCTGAGCTCCAGGATGGACAGCGGCGACGGTCATCGCTTCCTCCAACCGGTGTACGTCACGGGCAGCGCCCAGCAGCATCCACACTTGCGAGTACGAGGAGAGGACAGCCCTCACGGGGAGTTGGTTACGACCGATGCTCCGTCCACCGATCGTCTGCCACTGCAGGGAGTAGCGGCGGTCGGACTGGCGACCGGCGTCGAGAGCGGTCACCCACGCGCGGGCGGTCGCGAGGTCATCACCGACCTCGGAGGGGCGAGGTCCGCGCAGCAGGATCTCGATCGGCTCGAGGTCTACGCCTCGCGCGTAGTCCCGCAGCAGGGAGCCGTCGTCATATCGCCGCCTGACCTTGGCGGCGATATGAGCCACCGTCGTCCATGCCTGACTCACGGAAGTGAGGTGTCACGGCGCGCCCGGTAGTCCTCGATCGTCATCGTCTGGACGCGGGAGCTCGTACCGGTGGGGTTGTCGACGAAGCCGATCGCCTTCACGTAGGGCTCGATAACATGCACCTTCTGCAGCGGCGTGACGATGAGGAGCTGAAGTCCGAGCTTGGCGAACAGCTCGAGGGCGTACCGAGTCGAGACGTCCGACCCCCGCCCGAACGCCTCGTCGATCACGGCGAAGCGGAAGTCGCGCGACTTCTCCACGCCCCACGCAAGCCCGAACTGGTAGGCCAGCGAGGCCGCCAGGATCGTGTACGCCAGCTTCTCCTTCTGCCCGCCCGACTTGCCGTCGGAGTCGCTGTAGTGCTCCCACTCCCTGTCGGTCTCGGCGTCCCGTTCGGAGGCGGAGAACACGAACCAGTTGCGGACGTCCGTGACGCGGGCCGTCCAGGACTTGTCCGTGTCGGCGTACCCCTCGCGCCCGCGAAAGCGTTCGATGAGCCGCTTCACGTCGAGGAAGCGCTGCTCCGAGTAGTGGTCACCCTCAGCAGCCAGGCTGTCATTGGTCAAACCCCGCAGGTCCGAGCGGAACTGAGAGACGTCTCGGTTGGTCGTCAGCTCCTTCTCCAGCTAGATCTAGGGCCGTCCGGGGCAATCCACCTGAATGCATTGCCGCAGGTCAGGCGGGGTGTCAGCATCATTTGGACGAGTGCGAGCAGGGCTGGATGGACGTCAACTGCTACCACAACTGCTCCGCGATTCTCGGACTCGGGTCTGGCTGTCGGTGCAGGGCCGCCGGAAAGCTCGGACACCGGCAACTTGATAGCGCACAGAAGCCAGCCTGGAGTTTCTCCATCGAAAACCGGGTAACAGGCACAATTGCCTCGCTTTCACTGGCTGCCCTCGTCGGGAACTGCCCCGTGGGCATGCACTTCATCCGTCTGGGCAGGACGGGCAGGAACAGATTCGCCACGTCCGATGCCCGACCGACTGCAGGGTTCAGATGGTCCTCGGCGAGCCTTCCTCAGCAGACGGCGGCCACGACGGTCCCTGTGCCGCCGGCTCCCGGTGACAGGTCCGTAGGACGACGTCTTGACGACCACGATCCGGGTGATCGTGCCGACGATGGTGGACCCCGACTTCGTGACCTTGCTCGTCACGAGCGTTCCCATGTAACTCGGAACGGAACTGGGCGGGGATCCACTATTGCCCGGGTCTGCAGTGAAGCTGGTACCGCGGGCCGGTGGGGTGCCGGGTGTGGTGGCGAAACCTTTGAAGCTGTTGGGATGGCGATCACCGTGTCACCGGTGTACCGGAGCGACGTCTGCTCGCGGGTGACCGTGAACGCCTTGGCGTACGAGCTGGGTTGACTGCCGGCGTCACCTGCGAAGGCCGCCTTGACGGTGTAGGTGCCCGCCGGACCCTGCGGCGTAACGGTGCAGGACGCGTGGCCGGCCGCGCTGGTAACCGCATCGCAGCTCTGCGACGGCACGGCGAGGTGCACCAGCTTGCCGGCGATCGGCGAGGCGTCGTACTGGCGCGTGAGAGTGGCGGAGACGACGGCCAGATCGTGGAAGTCGCCCGACACCGAGCCGTCGTAGACCAGGGTCGTCCTGGCGGCTGAACGGTCTGGCTCACTGAGCCGGAACTCGGGTTGTAGCTGCCGCCGGACGGCGCGTACGCCGCCGTGATCGGGTGCGCGCCGACCGTGAGATCTGCCGTGACAATCGATGCCTGGCCGGCGCCGTTGAGGGCGAGCGGCGACCCGAAGTCGGTCGCGTTGTCGCTGAGCTGGACCATTCCGACCGCGTGCCCGCTCCCGGGGCTACCGGGCTCACTTGCACGTGAACGTGAGCGCCTGCCCGAGTTCGGAAGGATTGAGCGAGGACGTCACGGCGGTCTGAGTGTCTGCCCGCTGCACCGTCTGACCGCCGGCGAGCGAGCCGCTGCTGTCAAGGGTGTCCGGGTTGCTGCTGGTCATTGGACATCCCAGCGGGCCAGCTGTCATCAGCGCTGCCCTTCCCGCCAGTCCGTGAACGGAGTACAACAAGGCGCAGCAGTCACTGGCGCATCGGCGATCCCAGGGTGCGTCCACCCGCTCGAGGAGCTCGCATGACCGCACTGGAAAGCTCGCAAGCACCCAAGGTCGACCTGGTCCTGGAGGGCGGCGGCGTCAAGGGCATCGGGCTGGTCGGCGCGGTCCTGACCCTCAGCGACAAGGGCTACGTCTTCCCTCGGGTGGCCGGCACCAGCGCGGGCGCGATCGTCGCGAGCCTAATCGCCGCCCATCAGGTGGCTGGCAAGCCGCTGTCCAATCTCGAGACCATCATTCGCTCGGTGGACTACAGCAAGTTCCAGGACGAAGGCGCACTGGAGCGGCGCCTCGGTACACCGGGGGAGGTTGCCGAACTACTGCTCCACATGGGCATCGCGAAGGGCGACTACCTAGTGCAGTGGCTCGGCAACACCTTGGCCGATCTGGGAGTGCATACCTTCGCTGACCTGGCGATCAGCGACAGCGACGACCCAGGGACGGGATTACCACCAGAGCAGCGGTTTCGGCTCGTCGTCCACACCAGTGACATCAGCCGCGGGGCGCTGGTCCGGCTCCCCTGGGACTACGGCCGATACGGCCAAGCCCCCGCCGCGGTGCGGGTGGTCGACGCCGTCAGGGCCAGCATGAGCATCCCCTTCTTCTTTCGCCCCGTCTCGTTTAAGACCCCGACCGGCAAGGTGACGTGGGTCGATGGCGGGATGCTGTCGAACTTCCCGATCACCGTGTTCGACCGCACCGACGGCAAGCCCGGACGCTGGCCCACCTGGGGCGTCAAGCTCTCCGCGCGCCCCGCAGCCATCCAGGTCGACCGGCCCGCTGACAACGACTTCGAGCTCGCGGCGTCTTGCCTGCAAACGCTGATGGCCGGCTGGGACCGATACCACCTCGACGACGAGAAGGTCACCAGTCGGACCATCTTCGTCGACACCGGATCGGTGAGTTCCATCAACTTCGCCATCACCAACGCGGAGCAAGCCCAGCTGTACGCCTCGGGCCAGACCGCTGCGGCCGGCTACCTTCAGGCCCAGGAGTCCGCAGGCAGCATCTCGCTGCTTCCCCCCGCAACCACGGCCACCACCGGCTGAACGGAACGGGGGGCGCAGCCTTGCCGAACTTCGTGATCAGGAACCGGACTCCACAGCACGTCGAGCTGCACGGCCGGGCCGGGCTGCTCAAGCTAAGCCCGGCGAACATCCCCTGGGTCGCACGCTGGAGCAGCCGTCAGCACTCGATCCACCACCGGCCTCACTTGCCGGCCGCCCTGTACGACGTCGCGGACGGACCGCAGGTTTTCGACGTCGGCGAGCGGATCCCTCTCCAGGACGACCATGTCCGCGATCTTGCCCGCCTGGAGGGTGCCGAGGGCCGCGTCGACGCCGTAGGCCTTTGCCACGTTGATCGTTGCTGCCTGCACGATTTGCATCGCACTCATGCCGCGTTCGGCCATGGCAGCCATGTTGATGAACTCCGCCTCACCAATCAACGATGCACCGCCCCCTAGGCCGCCCCACTGGTGTGCGTCGGACGCAACGTCGGGATCGATGGTCCCGGCGTCGGTGGACACCATTTGCGGCACCCCCGCTGCGACCAGCCGTAGCGCGTTGTCAAGAGTGAAGTCGACGCCCTGCACGCCGTTCAAGTCCTCGGACATGGCATGCGACCCGTCGCGGACCGTGTTCAGCTGCCCGGCCGTCAGCGGACCCCACTGGGTGCCACACACGTAACCGCTGTCGAGCATCAGCTCAATCGTCCGTTCATACATTCGAGACGGTCCGGTCATCGCTGCATGCTGGCCTGCATCACAACCCAAGTCGACCGAGATGTGGAGCGACTCTGCAGACGTCGTGTGTGTTTGCACGGGTAGTCCGGCGTCATGACCGGCACGCACGATCGAGCTCTGCTGCTCCGGACTGAAGCGCAGGACGGCGGCCTGACCCACTTCGCTGTTGACCGGCTCCCCGTCGCCGGTCGCGCCGTACTTGATGAAGTCAACGCCGCTTGCGCTATAACGACTCATGCGTTCGTAGAGCTGCGATGGAGACAACCACGCCAGTTCGGGTCCCCCTCCGGCCTCGAATCGGTCGTTGATCCGCTTCTGGAAGGCTGTGCTGGCGGACGCCATCGATGCGGGCATATGGAACACAGCGCGAAAGCCAACGATGTTGCCAGCGACGAAAGTCCTCGCCCCCACGGTGGCGCCCGAGTAAATCCGCTCCCGTGCGTCGAGAAGCGCATCGAGCGGACCCATGGAGTCGAACACGGTGGTGAACCCGCGCGACAGCGCGATCTGCGCCGCCTCCACAGCAATGTCTGCGAAGCGGTCCTCGTAGCGGGCGAGAAACTCGATGTAGGTCCAGCTCGGCCAGGGCACGAGATGGACGTTGCCGTCCATCAAGCCTGGCAGCAGGAACTTGCCGGTCAGGTCCACGACCGTGGCCTCACTTGGTACGGGCACCTGACGTCCGGTCCCGACGGCGGTGATGCGTGACCCGTCGACGAGTACTACCCCTTGCTCGATCGGTGCCCGACCCGTGGCATCAATCACAGTGGCCCCGATGTAGGCGACCAAACCCTTCGCGTCCCATTCAGCGATCCGCATGAGGCTCCCCCTCGGCAGCAGCCGGCTGCGCGATAGGCGCCGGGTCAAGAAACCTGGTCAGGACGTTTCTGAAGAAGCGTTCTGCTTCGTTGCAGTAGTCGTCGATGTGCAATGCGCCTGCCCAGGCCATCGAGGCAGCCGAGAACACCGCTCCCTCACCCACGAAGTGCAGCACCACGTCGCCGTGGTGCGGCGACTCCGAGCCAAGCACCTCAGGGATCAACGAATGATCGATCGACGACGCCAGCACGAAGTGCCCAGCTGTCCCGAGCATCCGTCGGGCGTTGTCCCACTCCTGACCGATGACGCCGCCGAACATTCCTCGTCCCCCGAAGATGCGGGACCCTATGCCTTCGAATGCAAAGGCAAGTTCGGGCAAGTATGACTGGTCGCTGCGACGGATGGGATATGCGCGGTCGAAGCCCATTGTCACGAAGTCGACGCCCCACAGCGAGCCGGTGGCCCGTCCGATGTCCTCCATGAGGAGGCCGGGCTCGCCGTCGAGCTGGTGTCTCGCCTCCGATCGTCGCGCCTCGGGGTCGGCGCGCAGTCGGCCGGTGGTGCGGTTCTCAAGAAGCCACGGCCGCTCAGCGCTCCACGACACGTTGGAGGTGAAGCCGTTGCCGCCCGCGTACACAAATCGACCGCCGGAGCGCACCCACTGTTGGAAGGCGTCGAACATGGCCACGGACAAGTACTCCGGGTGGGAACCGCTGAGCACGACGCGGTAGGTGTCGAGCAAGGTCGTCTCAGAGCCGCGCAGGGCGTCGAAGTGCAGGTCCTCATCGGTCACCACGTCGTAGGTGAGCCCGAGCCGCTCCAGCCACGCAATGAGAAGCAGGTCGCTCGCATACGACTCCCCGCGCGAGTGGCCGGGTCGCATGAAGAGGTTTGGTCGCCGGCGAGAAGAGAAGACTACTGCGCTGCCGTCGGCGTGCGCGTCATAGTGCGATAGTCCGAGCTCGGGATGCAGAACGAGGTACTGCTCCTCCATTCCGAGTTCGACAAGCCGGTCCTGCGCGACCTCCTGGATCGGGTCCTCCCACCAGAAGCGGGAGTTCGCGTAGGCCGAGTATGTCGCGGTCGAAGCGACGACGAGGACATCAGACGGCGTTTGAGCGGGGGAGCACCGGATGAAGAAGGGAATCCAGTCCTCGTCCTCGCCGCTGACGACATGAGCGGCATAGAAACCACTGCGAGCCTGCGGCGGGACCTGCCAGGATGCCTGCTTCGTCCATCCACAATCCTCGAGCGAGTCGGAGTAGAAGTGGATGGCCGAATACTGCCTCGGTGCCTGCCGCCAGTCCTCGGCGTCGACCCAACTGGAACCGCGGACCGCTCTTTTTGGTGCGTTGTGCAGCACCAAAGGAGTAGCGAGCGCCCCGGCGCCCGGTACGGACCATGTGTCGAGTGAATCGCTGAACTCCCATAGCAGCAGCGCCTCGTCTTGAGACGGGACCCCTTGCCTTCCTATCAAGCACGTGGCCTGATCGGGCTCGAAATAGCCCCGAAGTACGGCCGGCCGTTCGATGCGACCGCAGAAGTGGCGATGGCGTCCTTCCTCACCGCGCGCGGCGCCGATGAGGACGGCTTGCAGTTGCACTGCCTCAGTACATCCAAGCGGGCTGTCCTGCACTTCCCAGGCCGCCTCAGTACCGACGGCAAGACTCGCCCGAGCTCCGTCAAAAGCCGCAACGAGAGTCGTCCAAGCGGGCCGCTCCGGGACCAAAGGGCCGAGAAGGCGTCCGGTCGGCATGTCAAGATATGCGCGTCCGGAGTCGTCGAGTCCCAGCTCGATGGCGTCGCTCTGTCCGCGCAACTGCACGATCGCCTGGTCGCCACTGCGCAACCACGGCTGCACTTTTACGATGACCGTCGTCGCCTCGAGCTTGTGGTCACCAAGGATCTCCGCCACGCCGTAGGAGCCGGGTGTCGTGACCTGCGGCAACAGCGGAAAGCTCCCAAGGTCAGCCACGCGCTCAGTCCGAAGCGGCGGCCCGGTGGGAGCCGAAGCCCCTCCCAACAGTCGATGCACGGATAAGGCGTAGCTGGCCCCGCCGTCGCCGCTGACGCAAAAGGCAAGGTCGTCGCCGGCGGCCACGCTTTGCTCGTCGGCGTAACCGACGATCCGCTTCGCTAGGGGCAGAACTGTCACCGGCTGATCCCGTCGAGGGCCCCGAGCAGCTGCAGACGCAGCTCGAAGACATAGTGTTCGGCGGCCCGCAGGTCATCAAAGATTCGCGGCGTCACGAGTGTCGGTGCGCTACCTCGCTCAGGACTGATGGCGATGATCTGCCAGCGAGCGGGTGCCAGGCGGGCCAGCACAAAGCGCGGCAAGCGACCGCTACCCCGAAGGCCGGAGACCAGCCTTTGAAGCTCGACGCCGTGCCGAGCAAGGGGATCGCGGATGAAGTCAGCAAACAGGTCCGTGCGATCGAAATCTACGGTGTCGCTCGGTTCGAGACGACCGCTCGTCACCTTCCACATTTCCGGCTGCTCGGCCTTGGCGTCGAGGGTCATGCCTGGCTCGCCGCGGGCACAACCGTGTCGATCGGGAAGAAGCAGGCCTGGTCGTGGTGAGCGTCCGGGTTCAGCGTAGGCACGGAGTCTGCGCACGAGTCTTGCGCCACCGGGCAGCGGTTGCGAAAGGCGCAACCTGTTGGAAGGTTGATCGCGCTCGGCGGCTCGCCGGCAAGGCCCGCCGCGCCCGGCAACCGGGTCTCGTCAAGACTGGGTTCGGCGGCGATCAGCGCCCGTGTGTAGGGGTGTGCCGGTCGTGCGAGTACCTCCTCCACCGGGCCGACCTCGACGATTCGCCCGAGGTACATCACCGCCACCCGGGCACACAGTCCGCGCACCGCGGACAGATCATGCGAAATGAAGATCATCGCAAGTCCAAGCTCGCCTTGCAGCGTGCGCAGCAACTGCAGCACCGCGGCCTGTACCGACACGTCGAGCGACGCTATGGCCTCGTCGAGAATGATGAGCTCAGGCAGCGGCGCCAGGGCACGCGCGATCCCCACTCGCTGACGCTGGCCGCCCGAGAGGGCACGGGGCCGCTGGTCGAGCACTCCCGGCGGCAGCTCAACCATCCGCATGAGCTCCTCCAGCCGTTGACCGACCTGGCTGCGGTCGACGATCTCATGCACCCGCAGAATCTCAGTCAGCATGGAACGGACGGTCATCCGGGGGTTAAGAGACGACGCCGGGTCTTGAAACACCATTTGAATGCGGCGCGATGTACTGCGGCTGCGTCGGGAGCTGAGGGTCTGGTTGCCCAGACGAACTACCCCACTCGTCGGCTGGGCGAGCCCTGCGATTGCTCGTGCGAGGGTCGACTTTCCGCAGCCGGACTCGCCGACCACACCGAGACCCTCGCCGGGGGCCAGTGTGAAGGACACATCGCTGACCGCCGCCAAGGTGCCCACTTGCCGCTTCCGACGTGGCCATCCGGCAGCAGCGACGGTAAAGCTGACGCTGAGCCCGTCGACCGTCAACGCTTCGATGGCCCTAGACGGCGCAGCCGTCACAGCACGTCCCTTCCAAGCTCGTCCACGCGCACGCATGCCGTCGCATGCTGTTGCGCCACGGTCGCAAGCCGGTAAGGAGCTGTCCGGCATACGTCCTTGGCTGCCCGGCAGCGGTCGGCGAACCGGCAGCCCTCAGCGAATGTCTCCGGCGCGGGCGGACTGCCCCCGATCGGTCGGGAGGTCTGGACCCCGCTGCGGCTTCGGCTGGCCTGTAGGAGCGCGGCGGTGTACGGATGCTTGGGTGTCCGAAGCACGTCGTGGGTTGACCCGACCTCGATAATCTGGCCCGCATACATGACCGCTATTCGCTGACAGAGAGTCGCCACCACGGCGAGGTCATGTGAGACGAACAAGATGGCCATGCCTCGATCTCGCCGAAGCTGATCAAGTAGCCCGAGGATCTGATCCTGGACGGTGACATCGAGCGCGGTCGTCGGCTCGTCGCAAAGCAACACAGTCGGGTCGGTCGCCAGCGCCATCGCGATGACCACCCGCTGACGGAGTCCGCCAGAGAGCTCGTGCGGCCACGCACGAGCTCGCTGTGCCGGCTGCGGTATGCCGACCTCGGCCATCAACTCGAGCGCCCTCGCGCGAGCGGCCCGTCGGGGCACGGACCGGGTCGCCATGACTCCTTCGGCGATCAGGTCCTGTACCCGCTTGGTGGGGCTCATTGCAGCGAGCGGTTCCTGGAAGATCATGGCCATGCGGTGGCCAGCGGCCTCCCCGTAGCTGAGCCGCAGCGCCTCTTGGCTGGTGCGTGGCGGCAAGATGCCCATGAGCGCTCGCAACGTCAGGCTCTTGCCCGACCCTGACTCACCGACCAGACCGAGCGCTTCCCCTTGCTCGATGGTGAACGCCACGTCAGTCACTGCTAGCACCGATGTCCGGTGGTGAGGGATAGCGACCTGGACGGCCTGCACGTCCAACGCGACAGTCACACCCGGCCCCGCTCGTCGAGTCCGTCGCTGACGAGAGCCAGGGCACCGCCGGTCAGCACGATCATCAGGCCGGGAAAGGTGGACAACCACCACGACGTACCGAGAAACAGCGTTCCGCTCCTGATCATCAAACCCCACTCAGGGGTCGGCTCCGGGATGCCGAGGCCAAGAAAAGACAGGCCAGCCAGAAACGTCAAGGACAGGACCGCGTCCGCCGCCAGGTAGACGATCACCTGCGGCAGCGCGTTTGGGAGCACGTGCCGCAGCAGCACGCGGGGGGCCCCCAGTCCCGACAGCCGCGCGGCGTGTACGTAGTCCAGCTCGCGAAGTACGAGTACCTGGGAGCGGATCAGCCGTGCGTAGATAACCCACGAGATGACCGCGGCCGCGATCAAGAATGCCGCAACACCTGGACCGACGATGAACGCAACGATGATCAAAAAAATATAGCTCGGAAGCGACTGCAGAATGTCTCCCAGCCGCATGACCACCGTGTCGACCAAGCGACCCGCATAGCCTGCGATAAGGCCGAGGACGCAACCGATGATCGCTGGGATCAGCGCACCGAGAACCGCGAGGGGCAAGTCCACGCGGGCCGCTGCCATCGAACGCACGAAGACGTCGCGCCCGAGGTCGTCGGTGCCGAACAGGTGCGCTCCGGACGGCGCCACCAGTCGCTGCTCTAAATGTTGCGCCGTCGGGTCGATCCCGGACACAGCCGGAACGAGGAAAGCAGCGACGACGAGGGCGAGAAGGACTCCGAACCCGATGAGCAACTTACGGGAGCCAGCACGGCGGCTGCGGGCGCGCCCAGGCACTGTCGAGGTGAGCGGATCTGCGACCGTGGTCGTCATGTCAACTTCACGCGTGGGTCGATGAGCGAGAGCAGGATGTCAGCTATCAGATAGATCAAGACGATGCAGACGCCGAGGACCAAAGTGATGCCTTGGATGAGATTGGCGTCGCGTGTCGTCGCAGCCTGGACGAGGGCTAGGCCGAGGCCGGGCAACGCAAACGTCGACTCGATGATGACGGTCCCGCCGACGATGAAGCCCACGACGATGGCGAAGATGGGAACGGCGGGCGCAGCAGCGTTACGGACGACGAACCGTCGCGTCAGGGTGGCGCCACGGACACCCATGGCTCGCGCCGCCTTCACGTAGTCAGCCTCGAACACCTCGATCAGCGACGAGCGCAGACTGCGCACCAATATCGGCGCCATGCTGATTGCGAGGGTGAAGCTCGGCAGCACGATGGCGTCCAGTTTACCGGTAAAGGTCGAGGCCCAGCCGCCAACCGGGAACCATCCTGTGGGTAGGGCCAGGTAGGAGACCAGCATGAGCCCCACCCAGAACGAGGGCAGGGCGAGGCCGCCGACCGAGATAACCCGAACGCCGGCGTCAAGCAGTCCGTCGGGTCGGCGGGCTCCGATAACTGCCAGTGGCACGCAGATGACCGACGTGAGCAGGATCGAGCCTGCGATCAGCCACAGCGTTACGCCGGCCGAGTGCACGATCACGTCGGAGACGCTCGAGCTCCCTGTGAGGTTCTGCCCGAAGTCGCCCCGGATTGCGCGCACCAGGTAACGCCAGTACTGCACCACGAGCGGCTGGTCGAGTCCGAGCTGACGGTGCAGCGCGGCAACGGTTTGCTCCGTGGCCCGGGGACCTGCGATGACGCGTGCTGGGTCACCCGGTGCTAGCCGGAGCATCAGAAAACTCACGACACTCACGGCCAACAGTGAGGGAACAGCTTGCAGCAGACGACGTCCGATCAGTCGCAGATGCGGCATCGGCGATTAACCGACCGAGACGGGATCGGCGTAGAAGAAACCGTATTGCAGCGGCGTGAAGCCCTTGACCCAGGACTGCAGGGCCCAACTGGCTGTTGAGTTGTACATACCAATCAGCACGTTCTGTCGCAACCCATCATCCTGGATCGCTCGCGCCTGTGCCTGCTGCGCGCTGGGGTCCGTGGCCGCCGTACCTGCCAAGAAGGCCTTGTCGATGACCGTCATGCTCGCGCCGGCGTAGGGGTACGGGGCCGCCTGGATGTAGCTGACTGGATCAAAAATAGTCGGCGAGATCGCGCTGGCAGTGGACGTTCCCAACTCAAAATTGCCGGTCGACTCTCGGCTCGTCACGGTGTTTCCGTCGGTCGTTACAAGCTTCACCCTGACATTGATCTTGGCGAGCTGGGCGACAAGAATTTGGGCCGAGGTGTCGAGGGCCTTGTCAGAAGCGTCGTAGAGGTATGTCAAGGTCACCCCGCCAGCTGACGAAGACTTGGCAAGAGCCGCCTTGGCTCCAGCGAGATCGTAGGAGTACGGCGTCGTAGGCGGCGTCGCGCCAGGAACATTTGTCGGCAGCATGCCCGTGGCCGGTTCGCTGCCGTCCGACAGGGCGCCTGCCATGGCCTTGCGGTCGATCGCTTTGCTGATCGCCTCGCGCAGGTTGGGGTCGCGCAACGGGCCGCGCTTGGTATTTACAAGAATCGAAGCGATCGTGTCAGGCACGGCGCGGACGACCGCGCGCTTGCCGATCGCCTGTTCAGTGGCGAAGTCCACTCCCTGGATGATGTCGATGTTGCCCGACTTGAACTGAACCGCGCGCTGCGAAGGGTCAGTGACCGTCTTGACCGTCACCGTCTTGAGCGTCGGCTTGCCACCCGGCCATCCGTAGAAATGCGGGTTGGGCACCAACGCGATGACCTCCGATGGCCCGGTCGGGTCGGTGAAAGAGGCAACCTCGAACGCGCCAGCACCGATCGGCTTCTTGAAGAACGCGGCTGCCGTCTGGCCGGCGTAGTCCTTCGGATAGATCGTTGACGTACACCAAGTCAGAAGGTTGGGCAAAAACGTGTCGGGCTGCTTCATTTGCACTTCAAGCACGTTGGTCGACACGGCCCGCTCGGACTTGATCGTCGCGTAATAGCTGCCGGAGACCGGGCCCTTGCGCCACTGATCGATTGACCAGACCACGTCGGCAGCGGTAACGGGCGCGCCGCTGCTGAATTTGGCGTCTGGCCGCATCTCGAACGTGTAGGTGTGTTTGGTGGCGTCGTACGAGAAGGACTTCGCGAGCCCTGGCGCCACCCCGTCGCCCGCGGGCGTCTTGATCCGCAGCAAGCTGTCGTAGACCATGCCGTTGGTCTGCAGGTCAGAAACGCACTTGTCACCCTCCCACCCCTGCGACGCTGAGGGTGAGGCGATGACGAGATCACCTGGGCGCGGCGAGGCGGCTTTGCCACCGGTTGCGGTGCTCGATTTAGCGGTCGCGCATCCTGCGATCACAAGGGCCAGCGGGAGCGTCCACGCGACGGCGCGCAGTCGAGGTGACGGTGCAGGCATCATGTGACGTGGCTCCAAGGCTGGGGACTTGACTAGGACTAGACCAGTGGCAACTAATGTTGTCAACACCCTGGTGGTGCCCCCTTTCCGTCATGCTTCGACCCTGTTAGGAGCGCAATGCGCGCGCTTCACCCGCTGCCCTCAGGCGAACCCGTGCTGGTAGGAGCGAAGCTTCGCACTACCCGTCAGGCTCAGGGGCTCACCATCGATCAGGTAGCGGATGCCAGTGGGCTCACCAAGGGCTTCCTCAGCCGCGTCGAGCGGGATGTGACCTCACCCAGCATCGCGACCCTAGTTGCCATCTGCCAGGTGCTATCGCTGCCGGTAGGAACCTTATTCGAAGGTATCGACCCCGAGATTATCTCTGTCTCTACCGCTCCTTTCATCAATATGGGCGGTGTGGGTGCCGTCGAGCGTCTGCTGACCCCTCGCTCGGAATCACGCCTGCAAATCCTGCACTCCACTCTCGCGCCGGCATCAAGCGGCGGAACCCAGCTCTACACGATCAACTGTGACGTCGAGACCGTGCACGTCGTGCGGGGGGCCGTACGACTGCTCTTCGCGTCCTCAGCGGTCACCTTGACTGAAGGGGATACGTTGACGTTTCGCGGGAGTGAGCCGCATACGTGGGAAAACCCGCTTGAGTTGGAGTCGAAGATCCTGTGGATCATCGTGCCTGCCGCGTGGAGCGGATCGTCATGAGCCTGTCGGCTAACTGCCTGACAGGCAATGGAAGAGCTCATCTCCGCGATTTGCAAGGAACCGTCCCTGGCCACTTGTCGAGGAGACCATCACGATGACCGATGCCGTGCCGCGCGTACCAGAAGACGGGCCCGTCGACGCGACCCGAGTGCCGCGCTACGCCGGTGAGGGGACCTTCGCACGGCTGCCGCGGTTCAGCGACGCGCCAGATGCTCGCACGCTGATCTGGGGCGTGCCGTTCGACTCAGGTGTGAGCTATCGACCGGGCGCTCGCTTCGGCCCGAACCACATACGCCAGTCCTCGCGACTGCTTCGTCCGTACAACCCCGTCGGTGACGTCGAACCTTTCCGGCGGCACGGGGTGGCCGACGCCGGCGACATTGGTGTCAACCCCTTCAACATCGCCGAAGCCATCCAGACCATCGAACGCGGCGCTCGAGAGTTCACCGGCACGGGGCGACGCCTACTCACCCTCGGCGGAGACCACACGATTGCCTTGCCGCTGCTGAGGGTGGCTGCGGCGATGCACGGCCCGATCGCCGTCCTGCACTTCGACAGCCACCTGGACACGTGGGACACCTACTTCGGTGAGCCGTACACCCACGGAACACCTTTCCGGCGTGCCTCCGAGGAAGGTCTCATCGACTACACCCACTCCATGCACGTCGGTCTGCGGGGGCCGCTCTACGCCCGATTGGACCTGGAGGACAGCGAACGTCTTGGCTTCTCGGCGATCCATGCGCGTGAATTTGCCCGGCGGGGCATCGACGAGATCATCTCGCGCATTCGTGATCGCATGAACGATCGACCTGTGTACGTGTCGATCGACATCGATGTGCTCGACCCTGCCTACGCACCGGGCACGGGCACACCTGAAGCGGGCGGCCTCAGCTCTCGTGAACTGTTGGAGCTTATCCGGGGCCTCGACGGCTGCAACATCGTCGGAGCAGACATCGTGGAAGTCGCTCCCGCCTACGACCACGCTGAGATCACCGGCATCGCCGCAGCCCACGTGGCATACGAACTTCTGAGCGTGCTGCCAGATCTTTAAAGAGACACCTTCCCACCGAGCAAGGAGACGTTATGGCTGTCGAACGCATCAATCCCCCAGGGCTGCACCGCCCTGTCGATGACCTCTACACACACATCGTCAAGGCAACAGGCACGATCTACCGCATCGGTGGCCAAGTGGCGATCGATGAGGATGGGGACGACCTGCACGTCGGGGACATGGCCGCGCAGATCCGTAGCTGCTACGAACAAGTCGATCTGGCATTGCGGAGTCAAAATCTTGGTTGGGACGACGTCGTGCATCTGTACACCTTCACCACCGACATGGACTCCTATCTCCAAGAGGAGAAGACAGTGGCGGAGCAATTCTTCGCGGGTCGACCCCCAGCCTCGACCCTCGTGGAAGTCAACCGACTGGTGAAGCCGGACTGGCTTGTCGAGGTACAGGCTGACGCCGTCGGCACCCCCTAAAGGCTGGGACGGACGGCCATCTGTTTACCTTGGGTAGGAGCCAGCCAACAGTCCTAGCTGGGCTCGCGTCCCTTTGCAGTCCTCGACCCTGAGCATGGCCGATCCGGTGCATCGAACCCTCCTGGCTTCGAGGGCACCGAATAGAAACGGATTCGACTTGGCACGTAACGGAGTGCGCGAGATCGTGCTGCTTACCCTGGGGTGGCAGGACCTGCCCAAGGCGGTGTCGGTGGACGGGGCCGACCCGGCGCTGCGGATGCGCGAGCCGGTACCTGGCATCCTGCTGCACGTCGACGGCGGCTGGCTGTTGCTCGACACCGGCTTCAATACTGGACTGATGCGTGACGCCGCATTCCGCCGGCGCTTCTACGGCGACCCGATCCACCGGGCGATACTGCCCGGGCCCGGCGAACCCCTGGAGGAGGCGCTTGCCCACGCCGGAATCGAGCTGTCGGAGGTCCACGCCGTCGGGCTGAGTCACCTACACCTCGACCACGCCGGCGGCCTTCGGCACTTCACCGGCGTCCCGGTGCACTGCCAGCGTCGTGAGCTGGAGTACGGCCTGACCTTTGAAGCTGAGCGGCACGCCATTTACCGGGTCGACTTCGACGACCCCAAGCACGACTGGCGACTGGCGGACGGGCAGGTCGAGGTCGCGCCGGGGGTCACCGCAGTCCCCACCGCCGGCCACACCCCCGGACACCAGAGCTTTGTGGTCGACCTGGATGACAGTGTCGGTGGCGGCGGCTACGTCTTCGCCTTCGACGCAGCCGATCTGAGCGAGAACATCGACGACGACATCTCCATTGGGGGCCGCATTGACTCAACGCCCGAGGAGTGCGTCGAGCAGGTCCGCCGCCTCAAGGCGATCGCCGGCGAACGCAGCTACCCACTCATCCCGGGCCATGACCCGGTCGTCTGGCCAGCCCTGACCGACGAACTGGCCGGCCGGTTCGCAAGGACCTCGGGCCGCTGACGGCGCCCACGTTTGGCGTCACGTCGGCGTCCGCAGCCGCAGCTGGCGAGGCGCGGCGTGCTATGCAGGCGGGCGGGCGCAGATGCTAGTTCGGGGCGGGCCACGCTGGACGGGCCTCCGTCGGCCGGGCAGGTCCAGGGTTTAACGACGCGAACCGGACGGTGACCGCGAGCAAACCGGGCCGATTGTGGTGCTGTCCGCAACGCGGTCCCCGCCCGCCGGGAGCACCCTCCGAAAGTGGCTGGCCAGAGCCACGGCGAAGGCGACGATCATCGCTAGCTTCGGGGCGTAAACGATCGCGAGACGGCAGCCCTGGTACATGTGAGGGGACCTTACGAAGACGTGCCGCTCGGCGGTCCTTGGCCGACAGGGGCCGAGTGTGGCCGGACCGAGGCGTGACGGGTTGCGCGGTGTTGCGGGCGGTCACAGCCGCCTCGTCCACTGTCTGAAGCGTCACCCAGCTTCGCACGACGGCCACGAAGCCCTGCGCCCTGTGGACATCGACTTCCCCACCCGCACCATCAACGTCCGTGTCGCGACGCCTAAACGCACATCAGGACGTCACACCACTTTTTTACCGAACC
>JANXUE010000111.1 GCA_025352005.1 Frankiales bacterium | reverse complement strand
TATACCTACTCCTCGTCGACCGCCCCAATATGCGGGAGTCGCTTGGCGTGGTCCTGGCGAGTGGATCGCCACGGCTGGGTGCAGGTCCAACTGAGTCAAGGCGGTTCGTCCGTGAGGTGAACTGTCACAGCCTGGTGTCCGGACGTGACCGCATGTTGCTTACACGATTGTATTTCCGCAGGTCAGAGGTCATTTTGCCAGATGGTCGTGATCGAGCCTGACCCCTGGTCTCCGAAGGAATCCGGGATTTCTGTGACCACTTCGTGACCACTCTTGGTGTTGTCGCAGCACGGACGCCTGGGCCAAGTCGCCGTAGCCAGCCTCCAAGGAACCCAGGGCGATTCAGGCGATGGTCGGGCCCTTTGATTGCCGTTACCCGTTTGATTCGCCGCGAAGGGTGGGGAGGACGTCGGTGCTGACGTGATCGAAGAGGTTCTGCCGCTCAACAGTGGCCGAGAAGGCGATGAAGTCTGAGAAGCCCAGCGGGCTGAAGCGCTCCACCATCTCCAAGAGGGAACCAGGATGCGCCCAGGGGTCAGCGCCTCCGATGGGCCAGAGCAACAACGAACGACGGAGTCCGAGACCGGTACCGCGACTGACGGTGCAGTGTTTGACAACCGAGCCCTGTGGATCGGTCGCCTCAGAGCTGACGGGCTCATTGACGCCGTGTGGACCATCGACCTCGACCACGAGCAGATGGTGGCCTTCTGGGCCGACCGTGCTGTCACCGCCGCACCCTGAGAGCCATCGCGATGGCAGCCGCTGGGTCGGTTCTGCTGCAGGCCGGGCCTCCCGCTACAGCCACCTCAAGCGTGCCCTCAACGGTGTATGGAGGCTGGGCCGGGGAGTTGCCCTGCATCGTCACCGCAGCCACGCCCAATCCCGCCGCCCCGACCGTCGTCCCCCTCACCTGTGAGAGCGGAACAACCTGGGATGGTGCTTGGACCGGCCACACCCACTACGTCATCACCACGACTGCAGACTTCACGACCGGCGACAGTAGCGGCACCATCGACGAGACCTTCGTCGGTGTCGACAGGGCGAAGAAGACCCCCGGCACCTTGCACCTGATAGGAACCGTGACAGCCGACGGCGCTACCAACACCCTCGTTATCAAGGAGCACATCACCGGCGGTAGCGGCGCCTTCGCCGAGCTGACGGGCAACGCAGTCTTCGAAGGGACTCAACTGTCCGGGCTCGTCGGCCACGGCGGGTAACACGCCAGCATCGCGCGACAACTACGCAAGACGCCATGACGCCTCGCCACTCAGGACCCGTCGGGGTGGACCGAGCGAACGAGAGCTGCCGAGCCCTCGGCGGCCCTGTCCCTCCACAACCTCCTCATGATGCTGAGCCGGGATGAGGAAGCGGCAATCGGCCGCAAGACGGCGGCCCGCCCCGGCCGGGGACCTGACCAGTCAGGCCCGCGAGCGAATGCGCGGCGACTCCGGTGTGCGGTAGGGCTTATCCCTGACACGATGACCCGCGAGGGACATCGCAGCCGCGCTGCTCGTGCAGTCCGGCTGAGTCGGGAGGGGGAACGTGGACGACAGGCAGGCGATCGACGGCGCCCAGGCGACGGTGCGCTATCTGCCGACTGTCGAAGTACACGAGAGTCTCCCGCGCCGCCTTACGTCCTTTGAGGGTCGTGAGGAGGAGGTTGTTGCCCTGAGCCGGGCGATCCGGGCCAGTCGACTCGTGACGGTGACCGGTCCGGGCGGCGTGGGCAAGAGCCGACTTGCCTTGGAGACTGCCCGGCAGGTTGCGCCCACAGCGGTTTGGGTGGAGCTCAGTCCGGTCACCGGGCAGGGAATGGTTGCCTTGATGGTCGCCACGGCCCTGGGTCTACGGCAGGAGCCGGGCCGGTCGATCGCCGTGACCCTGGCCGAGCAGCTCGCTCGGCGCGAGACGCTTTTGGTCTTGGACAACGTCGAGCACCTGCTGCTGGAGACCGCGGAGCTGATCGACGGCCTGCTGCCGGCCACACCGAGGTTGACCGTGGTGGTGACCAGCCGTGAGCCGTTGGGAGTCTCAGGCGAGGTCACCTGGCGGGTACCGCCTTTGACTCAGGCAGCAGCGGTAGCACTGTTCGTCGCACGGACCCGGCTGGTCCGTCCCTCCTTCGACCCCGATGACAGTGGCCTCGCCGTGGTGTCCGACCTGTGCGCGCGTTTGGACCGCCTGCCGCTGGCGATCGAGCTGGCTGCCGCGCGGCTTCGGGTCATGAGTCCAAGCCAGCTCGCGACCTCGCTGGATCAACGGCTGCTACCGCTGCCTGCCAGTGCACGAAACGTGCCCGCGAACCAGCGCACCCTCCAGGCGTCCCTGGTGTGGAGCCATGACCTGCTGGATGAATCCGAGAAGGTTCTCTTGCGACGCCTTTCGGTCTTCTCCGGGACTTTCAGCACTGAGGGTGCGGCAGCTGTCGGTGCGGACCTGGCGGACGTCGAGGAGGTCCTGTTCCATCTCGTCGACAAGTCCCTCGTTCAGGTGGAGGACACCGAAGCGCCTCGGCTCCGGCTCTTGGAGACGGTCCGGGTGTTCGCTCACGACCGGCTCGTCGAGGCAGGTGAGGGCGACCTGGCTCGCTCCGCCCACGCGGCCCACTACCTGGCTGTTGCCGAACGCACGGCCCCTGCGCTCGTGCGGGCCGATGCGCCCCGGTGGCTCGACGCGCTCGACGTGGACTTCCACGAGCTGGAGGCGGCCCTCGGGTGGTACCACAGCCAGGAAGTTCCAGAGCTGTTCCGGCGGCTCGTGGTGGCGCTCGGGCTGTTCTGGGAGCTGCGGCATGGAGCCGTCGGTGTTCGGTGGCTGCGTCACGCGGTCCACCAGGACGCTGACGGGTCAGTGCTGTGGGCCCAGGTGCTCTGGCAGTCGGCCCACATGGGCGTGTACGGCGATGATCTGGTCACCACGGCTCGGCGAGCCCCGCAGGCCGTGCTGGCGGCGCAAGCTGCCGGTGACCTGCAGACGTTGGCGCGAGCCCTCACCACGGCCAACTACTGCACGGCGGCCAGTGACCCGCCAAGGGCGAGGATCGCACTGGCCGAAAGCGTCCGGCTGTGCCGCGAAGCCGGCGACCTGTGGGCCACCGGCGATGCGCTGAAGATGGCCAGCATCGCTTGCCTGACAAGCGGTGACGACCAAGGGCTGCACCAGGCCGAGCGGGAGCTGCGTGCGGTCGCGGACGAGCTCGGCAACGCCTTCTTCCTCGCGTGGTGCCATGCGATCACCGGGTACGTCTGCCTTCAGCGCGGGGAGGCCGATGCTGCTCGGATCCGCCTCGAGGCGTCCGCTGCGCTGTGCCGCCAGGTCGGTGACCCGATGACCGGCTGGCTGACGACCGCGTGGCTCGGTGATCTGGAAGCCTTAACCGGACGAGTTGCGCAGGCTCACACGGCCTACACGGAGACGCTGGCAAGGGCCAGTGCCAGCGGCGGCACCGTCAGCCGGGTGTGGGCTCAGGTCGGAGCGGCACGGTTGCTCCGCGAGGCAGGGGACCCAGCGAGAGCTGTTGCTCTGCTGGAGCCCGCCCGTGAGCAGTTCCTGACCGCCGATCCGGTCTGGCAGTCGCTGTACTTCACCGCCTACGGCAAGGCGCAGCTCGCGACCTCGCCCGGACCGGATGCGGAGGCGTCGCTGCGTATCGGACTGGACGCCGCGCAGAAGATCGGCAACCCGCTGCTGAGCTCAGATGCGCTTCAAGGCCTGGCCTGCGCCGCGGCGGACACGGGCGATGTCGCCGGGGCGGAGGCGCTTCATCATCAGGCGCTTGCACTGCGGGTGGCCAGCGGTCTCGTTCCGGGGATCCTGGAGTCCTTGGAGAACCTGGCCTGCCTGCCCTCTCCCGAGCCGCAGCACGCGGCTGTGCGCCTGATCGCGGCCTGCGCGGCGGTCCGCGGGCAGCGCAGCCTGCCCCGACGACGCCTCGCGGAGCTGGACTGCGGTGGCGTCGTGCAGAAGGCGAGCCAGCACTTCGGTGCCGAAGATGTACGCGCCGACGAGCGTGCAGGCGCGGCCCTGAGCTTGGCGGAAGCGGTTGCCTACGCCTCCCGCAGCCGTGGCAAGCGCAGCCGCCCGACGCACGGGTGGGCAAGCCTCACCCCGACCGAGCTCGAGGTGGTGCACCTGGTGGCGGAGGGCTTGAACAACCCCGAAGTTGCGGCGCGGATGTTCATCGGCCGGGGGACCGTGAAGACGCACCTGGCGCACGTCTACGCCAAGCTCGGGGTCAGCAGCCGTGCGGGACTTGCGGCAAAAGTCATCCGCCAAGGGCCTTGATCTCTGCCAGTTGGCAGATGTTCTCCCGATTCGCTGGCTCCAGGCTCCATGGGGCCGAGCCGCCTTGCTCGGCAGTCCCCTTGGAGATCGCCATGACTGCCCTCACCACGCCCGACCGGCTCAATGCCCAGGCACTGCAGGAGACCTACGCCCTCGCCTGGGCACGTCACGACCCGGCAGCCATCGCTGCGCTCCACACCCAGGACAGTGTCTTCCACACCCACATCGGGATGCCACCGGCAGTCGGTCGCGCCGCCGTACTGGCCGCCTGTGAGGAGATCTTCTCCACCTATCACGACTTCCAGGCCACTACGACGCGCTTGCACGTCGGCGCGGACCACTGGGTCCTGGAGTGGCAGATGACCGCACAGATGCAGTCTCTCGAAGGCCCGCAACCGATCAGCATCGATTGCGTCGACGTCGTCTGCTTGTCACCGGAGGGCCTCGTCGACCGCAAGGACGTCTACATGGACCTCGGGCACGTCACTGCAGCCCTCTCGGCAGGCTGAGCCATGCGCATCCCGCTCCTGCTGGTGAGCCTCATGCTCGCCGCCGGCGTCACCACCCCCGCGTCTGCCGACGCTGCCAGCGTCCCGGTTGCCGGCACCTGGCAGGCGATCACACCTGCTGCCATCACCAGCTTCGACCCGTCCGCCGCGAACCCGACCAAGGGTGAGTTCACTGCCGTCGGCTCGACCCTGTGGCGCGGGGACTGGACCGGCGTCACGACGTACACGATGCGCGGCACCGTCGACCTCGTGACGAGCGCTAGCGATGGAACGCTGGAGGAAACCTTCACCGGCCAAGCAGCCGGCCGCGGAACAGGAACCCTGCGCCTGACAGAGACCTTCACGCTCGACACCGCGGGCAATCTCGCCATCCGCACCAGGATCGTTGGGGGAAGCGGCGACTTCGCCGACTCACGCGGCCGCGTCGACTTCGTCGGACAGACGATCAGCATCGCGACCGGCAGCGGCACCTACCAAGGTCGTTGGACGCAGCCTCGCGGCTCCGGCCGGTAAGACACCCCCACCGGGGGCGTACTGGCGGGTCTCCCAGTCCTCGCCCGCCTCGCCGTGCTCGGAATCCACTCCACACACAAGGGCTGGGCCACCGCGACAGCCTGAGGAGCCACCGGAGGCCCGGGCAGGCCACCAGGGAGCAGCAAGCAAGGCCACAGGCGGCCCCCGGCGACTACTCAAGCTCCGCGCGACCTTGGAAACCAGCCCGGCCCCGCGACCGCCACAGGCCCTCAGCGGGCGACGCCCGGGCCCCGACGCCGGTATCGCCCCCGCCAAACCGCACAACGTGCTCCCACACGGTCTGATTTTCATGACCGAGGCAGGTATCCCGAGCGCGGTCGCCCTACAGGCCGTCACGACGACAGCTGCCGATGCCTGCGGCTTGACCGGTCAGGTCGGGCGAATCGCTCCGGGACATCACGCTGACCTTGTCGCGGTGGCCGGCAATCCACTGGTTGACATGGCGACGATGCAACAGCCTGTGGCCATCTTCCGGCAGGGCCAGCGAATTCGATGATCGCGCGAACGTAACAGCCGGATGCAACGGCAGGCTCGCCCTGCTCCAGGAAGTCCACACCACGGAGCGTCGAGTGGGCTGGATGCTCCTTCGAGCGACGAGCAATGAGAGATGTTGTCACTGCCTTTGGGCAGAGACGGCCTGAGCATCTTCGTCGGAGCGTGGGGGAAGCACATCAGGACTGGGAACGTGCCGAGGTGAGAGCAGCGCGAACAGGATCACCGTGGCGTCGAGGATGTGAAAGTAGTTGTCGGCAGTGTTGACTGGGACCAAGCCGGCAACGGGGTAGCTGCTCGCGAACCCCCAAACAAGAAGCAGCAGCGCTGTCGACCCCCAGGACACTGCAAAGAGGCGGGCGAGACGGGGGCTCCGGAAAAGGGCGAGCCTGATCAGGAACTGCCGTTACCTCCTCTCAGCCGAGGCCGCTGGGAGAGGTGGATAACAACCCTTCCTACCCCCCAGGGGTGACCCGATGAGGTCCTGCTATCCGATGCCCCATGAGTCTTGCGGAGCGTAGATGCGATCCGCACCGTCCAGGGTCGGTTCCTCGTGGAGTCTGGGCCGTGGTGGCCGTGTTCTACGAGCGCCTCGGGTTCCGTCGACTGCCCGACAGGCTGCCGGTGCAGAAGTCGCCGCCATCCAGGCTGCCCACGACCAGTAGCGGCCCGTGGAGCTCTGCGACACGCCGGAGCTGAAAAGAATCCGGATCGTTCGAGCGTTTGCCTGTTGAGGCCCTTTGTTTCCCGGTTGAAACCGTGAATCGCCGATATTCACGAGGCCCAGCGAGTTCTCGGTTCTTGGGCTAGAGAATCACCAGACATATGCATTCGGAGAATGTACGGTGGCCAACGCTAGGAATACGGCGTTGGAGCGTGGTGCTGGTGTTGAGCTCGAAGAAGATCGGGACCGCGTCGTGGCGGTACTACACCGATTCGGTTGCCTGCCAGGCGACGGAGTACTACCTCGGGGTCGGGGAGGCGCCCGGCCGCTGGACCGGTCAGGGCCTGACCGAGCTCGGCCTCGCGGCTGGGGAGCGGGTGACCGAGCAGCAGCTCGAGGCGTTGTTCGCCCGCGGCCTGAACCCGACCACCGGGGAGCGGCTCGGGCGGGCCTGGCGAAAGGACGCCGTCACCGGTTACGACCTGACGTTCTCGGCCCCGAAGAGCGTCAGTGCCCCGTGGGCATTGGGAAACAGTGAGGTCGCCGCCGCGGCCCTGGCTGCGCACCAGGAGGCCGTGAAGGCGGGGATGGCTTACCTCGAAGGTCATGCGAGCTGGTCACGGCGGGGCACCAACGGCATCGAACAGGTCGCTACGGCCGGCCTGACGGCGGCGCTGTTCGAGCACCGGACCAGCCGGGCGGCGGACCCGCAACTGCACACGCACGCGCTGGTGGTGAACAAGGCTCGCTGCGTTGATGGGGTGTGGCGGACCCTGGATGGCAAGGAGGTCTTCGATCACCAGAAGACCGCCGGCATGATCTATCAGAATGCGTTGCGAAATGATATGCAGCAGCGTTTAGGAGTCGAATTCGGGCCGGTCAGTAAGGACGGGCAGGCCGATATCGTCGGCGTCCCGAAGGAACTTCTGAAGTTGTGGAGCAAAAGGACCGACGCCATTGAGGCCGAAGCCGGTCCGAAGATCTCCGAATACGAGAAGCTCCTGGGCCGGTCTCTCACGAAAGCGGAGCGGATCAGGGTCACCAAGATCGCCGTCCTGAAGACCCGGCCGGGCAAGACCCACCCCGAGATCACCACCCTGCAGGCCACCTGGACCGCAGAGGCGGCCGGGATCGGCTGGACCCCCGACCGGCTCGCCAAGGCCGCCGGCGTCCGACTCACATGCCTTGACGTGCCGAGCCAACGGCAGGCGCCGACCCTTGCCCACGCGCCTGAGACAGTCTTGCCCACACGCTCCGGGCAAGACTCCGAGAACTCCGGCGCCGAGGTGGCGCTGGCGGCGCTGCGGGCGGCCGGGCGCCGGTCGGCGGTGTTCAGTCGCAACGACCTCGCCGGGCAGGTCGCCGCGCACCTGCCGAGCACCGGCCTGACCGCCGCGCAGGTCGTCGCCCGGGTCGAGCAACTCACCGACCAGGCGCTCACCCTGTCGGAGGGTGTCCCGGTCGGCCAGCCGCCCCGTGGGCTCACCGTACGGGCGTCGGACCCGCGGTACGCGACCGTGGAGGTCCTGCAGGCCGAGAGCCGAATCCTGAACCTGGCTCGTCGCGGCCGCCAACGCGGCTACGGCTATGCCGACCCCAGCCACCTTCGCGACACCCTGATCGCAACCGCAACCGCAACCGCAACCGCAACCTCAACCTCGGCCGGAGCCGGGGCCGGGACGACCCCGGGCCGGTTGGATGCAGGGCAGCTCCGGGCCGTGCAGCACCTCACCGCCGGCGGGGACTTCCTATCCGTCCTGACGGCCCCCGCAGGTGCCGGAAAGACCAGCACCCTCGGGACTGCGAGCCGCGCGTGGCAAGCAGCCGGCTACCGGGTCGTCGGGCTCGCCCCGTCCGCCCGCGCCGCGGCGGAGCTCGCCGACGCGACCGGCGACCGCGCTGACACCCTGGCGAAGTGGCTGCACAACACCGGCTGGCTCGACCGGCTCCCCGCAGCTGAGCGGGCCTGGACCGCTCTGGACGACCGGACCGTCCTGATCGTCGATGAGGCGTCGATGGCCTCCACCTTGGACCTGGACCGGCTCACCGCCCTCGCCGGTAAGGCCGCGGCGAAGGTCGTGCTGGTCGGTGACCCCGGCCAGATCGGCGTCATCAACGGACCCGGTGGGATGCTCGCCGCCCTCGCCCACGCCGGGCACGCCCTCGAACTCGAGCACATCCACCGGTTCAGCCACGACTGGGAACGCCACGCCAGCCTGCAGCTCCGGGCAGGCAGCCCCCAGGTCCTCACCCAGTACTTGGCCGAGGGCCGACTTCACCCCTGCCCCGACAGCGACGGTGCCCTGGGCGCCGTGTTCACCCACTGGAGCCAGGCTCGGGCCGACGGGCAGGACGCCCTCATGCTGGCCCGGACCCGCCTGGACGTCGACGCCCTCAACCAGCTGGCCCGCGCCGCCGCCCAAGCCGCCGGGGACGTCACCGGTCCCGTCACGACCGCTGGGGAGCGGGACTGGCAGGCCGGGGACGTACTCCGGACCCGCCGCAACGACCGCACCCTCACCCTCGGGCGGCGCCATGTCCGCAACGGCGACCGCTACCGCGTTCTCGGACCCGGCCCCGAGGGCGGCCTGGTCGTGGAGGACCTCACCGGCCGCGGCCGCCTCACCCTCCCGCACGACTACCTCGAGCAGCATTGCGAGTACGGCTGGGCCTCCACCATCGACTCAGCCCAGGGTGCCACCGCCGACGTCGGGATCGTCCTGGTCCGCCCCGGCCTCGATCGCGAGCACCTCTACGTAGCGATGACCCGCGGCCGACACGGCAACCACGCCTACATCACCACCGACCAAGCCATCGACGCCGAGCACGACCACGGACACGGACGCGCCCCCGGGCAAGAGTCCCGGCACGCTCACGGGCAAGAGTCCACGCGCCGCGGGCAAGACACGGCCCAGGCCAGCGGGCAAGAATCGCTCCCGTTCAAGCCGGACCTTCCCACCGCCGGGCAAGACACCGGCCAGGGGCGGCGCGCCTTCGAAGCCCGCCAGAAGGCCGAGAACGAGGCCGGCGGGGTTCTTGTCCAAGCCCTCCGACAGTCCGGCGCCCAGGACGCCGCCCACACCGCCCTCACCGCCGCCCGACAGGTCGCCGCCGACCAAGCGCGCAGGAAAAACGAGCAGGCCGCCCGAGAAGCTCACACACAGCGCAACACCCCCTCTCCTGTGCCACCAGTGCACCAGCAGGCGGTCAAGGTCCTCGAGCAGCTCCAAGACCAGCGCACGGCCCTGCTCGACCGGCAAGACCAGCTCCGCACTTCGCTCCGCGACACCCAGCGGGACCTCGCCGCAGCGTCGCGCTGGGCACGGGGACGACGGCACGACCTCACGACCGCCCTCGCCGACGGTACCGAGCAGCTGCACGCGACCCTCCCGGTGCTCAGCGACCTCGAGGAGCAGATCCGCGACGCCAACACCGTCGTCGACACCCACACCCGGCAACGCCGGACCGACGAGCAGACCAAGCAACGCCCCACCCTGGCCGCCGTGATGGCTGGGCTGCGCCCGGACCGGGACCTCGCCGACCCACGGCCCGCCGACGCCACCGCCGCCCGCACCCGCGCCGATGCCGCCCGCGCCGCCCAGCCCCGCCTCCCCGAACTGGACCAGGACCCCTGCCGCCATCCAACAACACAACTGTAGGCCGCCACGCTGGATGAGGATGACGGCGTCACCGTCGATGAGGACGATCGATCGTCTGTTTGGGTCTGAGACTGCTGGTTGCTCGTCACGCTGACGGCTTGGTCGTCAGGGTGACGCGAACGGCCGTACTGCGGCGGTTCGGGCGTCATGGTGAGGACGATCGTGCCGTGGGAGGGCGTGGCAGGGCACGGAACGTCGCTGGGATGAGCCGCGTCGGGCGGTGAGGAGGCGCCCGGCGGTCAGGACGTTGATGGCCTGCCAGGGCGTCAGGCCTGTCGCGGCCCCGGTGGGGTCGACCAGCCGCATGTCGTGGAGCAGCTGCCGGCGGTGGCGTTCGCCCAGGATCGCGAGGTAGTCGATATCGGTCCCAGGTCCCGGCCCTCGGGTCGGGGCCGGTCGGGGCCGGATCAGCACCAGGTGGAACGCGCGGGCAGCGGCACCCAGGGCATGGACGGCACTGGTGAGCGCTGAGCATCGCTCAGTGGGTCGTGGCCAGCAGAGGTCAGCCTCGCCGGCTGCTCCAGCGATCGTGACGGCCTGCGCGGTCAGGGCTGGCGCGGATCGACCGACCGCGCGGAGCCAGTCCCGCACCGTCGCGATGGGCGCGCCGGCAGCCGCCGCGGCGCCGGCGTAGCCGGCTCCCTGAGCGGCGGCCAGCAGCGCGGTCCCGACCGTGTCGGTGCTGTAGGCCCGGCGCGGTAGGCACCAGGCGGGCAGCAGCACGTGGGTGACGCCACAGGCGCGGCAGCGAGCCCGGTCCGGGCGGAGCCGTCGCCGCTGACCGTCGGGCAACTGAACGCACCTGACCCGCGCCGGAGACCAGATCCTGAGCGTGCCCGCGCAGCGCGATTCCGGACACGCCAGGTCCCCGGCGGCCAGCGCAGCACGAGCCGCCTCGGGGTCCACCACGGTGATCACGAACGTCTGCCTTCATCACGAGAATGAGCCTTCCCGATCCTGGTCAGGACCGGCAAGGGTGGACTGGTGTTACACCCTGCCCGCCAACAGCAGCGCCCCGCAACCCCTGGCACGTAGGCGATCTGCGCACTCGACCAGCGTCACTATGACGAACAACAAGCGCCCTGACGGTCCGTCCGCAAGCGTGGGCAGACCCGGATCAGCAGTTCGTCCTCACGGACATGACGCGCTCGAACGGCATCTTCAGATCACAGCCACAGACGATCATCGGCACGCCCAATGACGCCGTCGTGCTCATCCAACGTGGCGGTCAACAACGGGACTCCAGCGGCCTCAGCCGATGAGCCCTCCGCGCGCGAGGGCACTGCGACACGCCCGGGACGCATCAGCCGCCCGTCCGCTGAGGTCCGCGACGGTCCGCCCACGAAATCCAACCGCAGCCGGTCACATGTTCGCCCCCGCCGCGCCTACATAGAAGAGAGACCACCGGCGAACGCCGGCCCACCACAGACCCCAGGAGGTCACCGTGCTGCTCACCGTCCAAGAAGCCGCCGACCGGCTCGGCACCAGCGTCCGGTTCATCCGACGACTCCGCGCCGAACGACGCGTCACCTTCATCAAGCTCGGCAAGC
>JANXUE010000068.1 GCA_025352005.1 Frankiales bacterium | reverse complement strand
GTTGACAAATCGAAGAGGTCAATTCATCGCCTAGATAGTGTTCTGAGGACTGGGATGTCTGCGCTGACAAGAACAGGCGGAGGCCACCCGCGTCGCTCAAGAGCAGGCTGACGCCGAAGCGCAGGCAGAGGCCACCCGGCTAGCCCAGGAACTCGCCGACGCCGAAACCGCCCGCATCGCCACCGAGGAAGCCGAAGCCGCCCGCCTGGCCGCGGAGGAGTGGGCCTGTCACGAGGCCGCGGCACAGGAAGCCGCTTTGGAGGCAGACCGGATCGCACGTGAGCGGGCAGAGGCCGAGCGGGAGCTGCGCCACACTGCCGAGGAGCAAGCCGCTGCCCAGGCCGCGCAAGAGGCATGTGCCGCTGAGGAGCAGGCCGAGCGCGAGCGCGCAGAAGCCCGAGCAGCAGAAGCTTCCGAGGACGCAGCCTTGGCGATGCTTGCCGAGCAACGGGCGAGAGCAAGCAGCGCGTTTGCCGAGCTGAGCGCCACCGCGGCGACCTCGACGGCAGTCCTCGAGCCGGACGTCAGCGAGCCTGTCGATGCGGAGCCCGACGAGGACGCGGCCGTGACGCCGTACCGACCCGCAGACACCGACATGGCCTCGTTGTTCCGGGAGCTGTCGTCGCTGGGCATGGATGACGAACCTGCGCCTGCGCCGCTGCGCGCCACGCCCACCCCCCGGTCGCCGGTGGCTGGCACTCCCGCGAAGAAAAAGAAGGGCCTGTTCGGCCGCTGAGCGGGCCCCAGTTCAATATCTGTCGCCGCGGACGACGTCAAATACCCCGCTACGTCCTACGAAGTGAGCGCAGGGCCCCTTGAGTTCCTAGGACGTCACGGACCGGTCCCCAGCCGCGGAGTCGGCACGGGTGGGTGAGCCGGGCGGAGGTCAGCAGGGGACGTCAGCAGGGGACGTCAGCGGGGGAGGCGGAGAAGGCCGGCGCGGGCCTCAGCAGCGGCGCGGGCCGGGGACTCAGGAACCTGGAGGTCATCCGGAGCCGGGTCGATGGCAGCGGCAATCGGACCCGACGGACCCTCCACCGAGAGCTCGGCGTCGTCCGGGACGGTCCGCTTCAGCAGGGCCAGGGCCAGCGGGCCCAGCTCGAAGTGGCGCACCGCCGTACCGACACGACCGACCTCGCGGGACCCGAGCAGCACAGGGGCACCGGCCACCGGGAGCTCGGAGTCGCTGCCGTCGAGGTGGAGCAGCACCAGTCGGCGCGGGGGACGTCCGAGGTTGTAGATGCGCGCAACGGACTCCTGGCCCCGGTAGCAGCCCTTGTCGAGGTGGACGGCACGTACCAGCCAGCCAACCTCCTGGGGGAGCGTGCGGTGGTCGGTGTCGAGGCCGAAGCGGGGGCGGCGGGCGGCGGCGCGGAGCGCCTCATGCGCCATGACGCCGGCGACGGTGCCGTCTGCCGCAGCCGCGTCGACCAGGGCCCGAGCGTCAGCGCGAGGCAGCAACAGGTAGCGCCCGAAGCCGGTCGCCGTGCCCACCTGGGCGCCGACGCCGACGACGGCGGACCCGGATGGGGTCCAGACGGCCGCAAGGTCGTCAGCCAGGGAGACCTCGACGCGCAGCATGAAGCGCATCTGATTGAGGAAAGCGAGCAGGTCGGGGCCGGTGCCGGGCTCGAGATGTGCGAGGACCTCCTCGCCCGTCTCGACCAGCTGGAGGTGGTGCTCGACGTGTCCCTGAGGCGACAGCACCAGGGCTTCGGTCGACTCCCCCGGAGCGAGGGACGCGACGTGCTGGGTCAGCAGCGAGTGCAGCCACGACAGCCGGTCCGGCCCGGTGACCCGCAGCACAGGTCGATGGGACAGGTCGACCACGCCCACCCCGGAGGACAGCCGGCGCTGCTCGAGGTAGGGATCGCCGTAGTGGCCGGCCACCCCCACGTCGGGGGCATCAGCAGGGACACCGCAAGGGGAGCTCACACCAAGGTCAAAGCCGCACGCCACCGGAGGATTCCCGGCCCGCGGTGAACGAGTGCCTGAAGCGGCCGTCAGCGCAGGTTCACCACGACGTGTAAGGCGGTGCGTTGCGGTGACGCCGGCTCAGGCCTGGGCGCAGCTGCGGCAGCGCCCGAACAGCGCGAAGTGCCCCACATCCACCGAGAACCCCATCTCAGCGGCCAGGCGCTGAACGACATCCGCGACCAGGTCGGTCGAGGCTTCCTCGACTCCGTCGCAGTCGCGACAGACCAGGTGCACATGGTCGTCGTTGCCGGACACCGAGTACGTCGGTGCGCCGTGCCCAAGGTGGGTGTGCCGCACCAGGCCGATCCCCTCGAGCAGCTCCAAGGTGCGGTAGACCGTCGAGATGTTGACCCCGGACGCGGTACGCCGGACGGCCGCCGAGATCTCCTCCGGCGTGGCGTGCCCGAGCTCACCCACCGCCTCCAGGACCAGCTGCCGCTGGGCGGTGAGGCGGTAGCCGCGCGAGCGCAACTCAGCGTGCCACTGCGCTCCCGTCTCCACACTGCGACCCATGGTCCAGAGGTTACGCCCGGGGGGCGCCCCGGCGCGACGACCCTCACGCAGGCAGCCACGTCCTCCCAGCGGCGGGCGCTCTCGCTACCGTGGGACCCATGCCACAACTGCTGCTGCTCGAAGGCCTGCGGCGAGTGGACCCGGCCACCCCGCTGCTGCGCGCAGACGACCTCGGTGTCCTGCGCGGCGAATCAGTCTTCGAGACGCTCCGGATCGCCGCCGGCCGACCAGCCTTCCTGGCCGCCCACCTCGCCCGTCTCGCCGTCTCCGCCGACCGCCTCGATCTGGCACTTCCGCAGGGGTGGGAGGAGCTCGCGCTCATGGCCTGCGACGGCGTCGACGAAGGCGTCCTGCGCTTGGTCTGCGCGAAGGGCCCGCCGCCGCTGGGCTTTGCGTTGGTCACCGACATCCCCGCCGACGCGGTGCGGGGACGCACGTTCGGCGTACCCGCTGTGACGCTCACGCTGGGGGTGACAGCCGCTCAGCGGGCCGAGGCGCCGTACCTGCTGGGTGGGGTCAAGTCGACCTCCTACGCCGTCAACATGGCCACCCTGCGGCACGCCAGGACACTGGGCGCGGAGGAGGCGATCTGGATGTCGAGCGATGGCGAGGTGCTCGAGGCTCCGACGGCGACGGTCGCGCTCATCGTCGACGGCGTCCTGGTCACCCCCCCCACGTCCGTCGGCATCCTCGCCGGTACGACGCTAGGGGCCGTCCTCGCCCTCGACCGAGTGCCTTGCGACGTCCGTCGCGTGACCGCCCACGAGCTGCAGACCGCCGATGAGGTGATGCTGCTGTCCAGTGTGCGGGGCGTCGCGCCGGTCGTGTCCCTCGACGGTCGCGAGCTGGGCGTCGGCCCGGTGACCGCCGACCTGCGGGACGCGTTCGAGGCCTCCCTGATCAGCTGACCCGTCCGGGGGGAGGGCCACTCACCCATCCGCCACACCGACCCCCTCGCCTCACGCCCCGCAATCCCGGGTGACGGATCTGCGAACGCGTCGTACCGTTGTCGTACATGTGAGAGGAGGTGGTCCCTAGTTGTGTACTTCTAGGACTCGTGAGGTGGCTGTCCGCTAGGACGCCGATCTAGGCACGTCAGCACGCGGGACCACCGCACGCCCAGATGGCGTTCGGCGAATCCTCGACAGGCACCAGACCCCCGGGTGTCGGCACTTGTCCAGCCGACCCTCTGTCGTACCGGTCCAACCCCCGGCTGCAGAGGAAGTACCCGGGGGTTCGCCATGCCCGGATGCTTCACCAGCTTCACCCGAGGGGCAGTACCGCTACCTGCTCCTGGCTGGTCCACACCCCACCAGTCGAGTTGGTGGACGAGACGAGGTTGTTACCGGAGTCCAGCGCCAGGCAGAGCGTCGTCGTGGGGCAGTCGAGCGCGACGATGCCTGCGTAGTCGACCGTGACCGGTGCCGACCAGTCCCCGGCGCCCGTCGAGCCGCTGTACAAACTCGTCCCCAACATACCGATCCCGACCGGGGTCCGATGACGGCAACGGTCGCCAGCACACGACCAGAGCGACGTCACATATTGTCTCCCGCCGAGCTACAGCCCGCGCCGCAACGTAGCCGAAAGGTAACAACCGGTGAACGGCGTCCGCAGGAGATCAGCTTCTTAGCTGGGCCCGTCGTCATGTCAACGGGGTGGGCGAAGATCTCACGGTGAACACCCTCCTGCGCGTGCCCGGGACCGTCGGCCCCGGACTGACCCTGGACAACACCCTCGACCGCGAGCGTTGGCTGGCCATCGCCCTCGGGTTGCTCGCGATCGCCCTTGTCGCGGTCCTGACCCGACGGCCGGCCCCCGGCCGGAGTTCGGTCATCGCTGCCGTGGTCCTGCTCGTCGGGCAAGCGGTCTGGCTGCGTCTGCACAATGTCTACGAGGGACCGGCGGTCCTAGGGGTCGGCAGCCACGGACTGGCCGTTGCCGACCTCGGCGTCCCACCTTCCGTCGCGATCGGCATCGCCGTCCTCGTGCGCCGGTTCCGCCGCTGACGTGGCGCAGCGCAACAGCCTGCACGGCCCTGGCCGACTAGGCTGCCTCAGGTGAAGCGGCTGGTGGGCTGGCGCGGCATCGCGGTCCAGGTCGAAGGCGAGCCGGCGGTGCTGGACCAGCTGGACCAGGCGCTCCCACCCTTCTTCGAGCGCGACGGCCGTGTCGTAGCGGAGTCGACGCTCGGGGAGGTGGACGGTGTCCTCACCGTCCACCTCTCAACTCGAGAGACGAATCTGGCAACAGTTCGTTTTGGTTACGCCGACGGTTATCCTCGAGCCGCAACAGGCAAGGCAAAAGTTGAAATCTGGGAGCAGCTTTTCCCCGTGGTTGGACGAATTTGCATGGATCAAATTCTGG
>JANXUE010000065.1 GCA_025352005.1 Frankiales bacterium | reverse complement strand
GGCGGCATCTGCAACCAAGACGACTACGACAGGCGCATGCTGTTGCACAGCGCGATCCTCTGGGCCGCGTGACTATCAGCGGTTGAGGGCCCCGCTCAAGTGCGAGAAGTCCTCAAACCGCGGCAAAAGGATTAGCCTGGCCTGACGCGCAGGCGCAGACCTAGGCACTAACCACCGTCGCGATCCTTCGGAAGACAAGCCGCCTCAGGTAGGACCAGAGTAGGGCTTAAGCGGCACAGTGTTCGAGTTCAGTGCTGCATCAACATTGGAGGCCGTCTTCAGCTCTCGCTCGCGCGGGTGTAGGTCTTGCCGACCCCGGTGCGGTCCCGCGCGGGGCCCGTACGCCTTGGAGGAAGTCGTGGACAAGCCCTGTCGGTTCAGCGGAACCCACATCACCATCATGGTGGTGGCCATGAGCCTCGCGGTCGTCGGTGCGCCCGTCGCGGTGGCAGCGTCCACCGGCTCTTTTTTTGAGGGTCTGCTGGAACCGTTCGACTTTGCCTTGGGTCTGTAGGTGGTTCGGCTTCCCGTTCTATTGCGTGATGTTGCGCTCGCGGAGCTCGGGCTCGAGGTGGTTGCGGCCGGCGGTCCCACCGAACAGGCGGACGGTGAACACGTGGCCGTTGTCGGTGAGCGTGGAGGCCGGGAAGCCATGCGTGGCAGCGGCTTTACCGAACGTGGCGAGCACGATTGGTCCGGTCACGGGGCGGTGGGCGGTGATGGACAGGGCGTAGCGGGAGCAGTCATCGAGCCAGGTCAGGATCTCCACATCGGTGCCTTGCTCGGTGCGGCGGATGCCGCCACGGTGGGTGAGGTGGACGGTGCCGTCCTGCAGGCGGTGGTGGGTGATGTCCTATGCCGACCTTCGAACTATGTCGACGTTTGCCGCTGTGGTGCTTGTTTGCTTGGGCATCGGGGCTCAGACGGTCGGCATAGTCACAAGGCCGTGAGCCAGGCCAGGATGTCGGCTTGGGGCTTGTAAGTCCCTGGCTTGATTTCGGGTGGCCTGGTTCGGTCGATAGCGGCTTGCTTGATCGTCATGTCGGCGTGCAGGTAGGCGTCGGTGCTGTGGGTGTCGGAGTGCCCGAGCCAGAGAGCGATTACGGAGACGTCGACGCCGGCGGCGAGAAGATTCATTGCTGCGGTGTGCCTCAGGGCGTGCATGGTGATGTGCTTGGCGGCCAGGCTGGGACAGGTGGCCGTGGCGGTTGTGAGGTGTTTGGCGAGACGGTTTTCGAGGGCGTCGCGGGACAGCGGTCGGCCTTGGGGGCCGCTGAACAGAGCGGTGCCGGGGTGGGTGACTCGTTCGGCGAGGTAGGCCTTCATGCTGTCGACCGTGGCTTTGGTCAGCGGCGTGATGCGTTGACGTCGGCCCTTGCCAGTGCAGGCGACGTAAGGCCCGGTGCCGAGGTGAATGTCGTCGTGGGTCAGGGAGCAGACCTCGCTGACTCTGAGGCCGGTCTGCACTGTCAGGACCAGCAGGGCGTGATCGCGCCGCCCGGTCCAGGTGCTGCGGTCGGGTGCTACGAGCAGTGCGTCGACCTCCTGGGCGGTGAGGAACGCGATCACTTTCCTGACGGTGCGCTTGGGTGGGATCGCGAGAACCTGGGTGATCGTGGCGGCGTGCTCCGGATGATCCGGCAGTGCTCGGCCGAGCACGGCACGGACCGCGGTCAGCCGTGCGTTGCGGGTCTTGGCGCAGTTGCCACGTTCGCGTTCCAGGTTGTCCAGGAACCCGGTGATGTTCGCCGCGGTGAGGAGGTCGAAGTCGATCGCGTCTGGGTGGGCGCCGAGCGTGGCTGCCAGGTATTTCAGGAGCAGTCGCCAGGTGTCGCGGTAGGACGCGATGGTGTTCACCGACAGGTCACGTTGGGTGTGGGCGAACGTGGTGAAGTAGCTCTGTAGGCATGAGGCCAGGGCGTTCATGCCTGATCTCCTTCGTGGAGGGGCTCGAGCATTCCGGCAACCTGGGCCATGAGTTCGCCGGTCGCGGTCAAGTACCAGTAGGTGTGGGCGGCGTCGGAATGCCCCAGCCAGGTGGCCAGCAGGGACAGCACCCGATCGGGATCGCCGCGGCGCGCGTAGGCCGCGGTCATGTGCGCGGTGGCGAAGGTGTGTCTGAGGTCGTGTGGCCGAGGCCGCGCCCGCCCGCGTGGTGTGAGGTCGGCCGCTTCACGGACTCGGGTGAACAGCTTCAGGAAGGACACGTAGGCGTAGCCGGTTCCGTGGGCGGTCACGAAGACCGGACCGTGAAGGTCAGGGTGGGTGGCTGTCCGGGCTGGCAGCGTGAGGTACTGCCCAAGCGCGGCCGTGGTGGTCGGATGCAGAGGAACCAGCCGTTCTGCGGACTTCCTGGCCTTGATCACGAGCACGTCGTGGTCGGCGTCGACGTCGTCAACACGCAGGCTCAGCGCTTCACCGATCCGCAGCCCAGTCGCGGCGAGCAGCCCGATGACGGTGCGCACGGTCGCGGCGATCCGCTCGTCATGGAACTCGGTGCCACAGGCCGCGAGCAACGCATCTAGGTCGTCTTGGCTGTAGATGAAGGGAACTGCACGGGGCTTCCTGGCGGGCAGCAAGCCACCAGGGATGATGGGGACATCGACACCGGTGGCGTTCAGGTAGCCGGCGAACAGCCGCACCAACGACAGCCTGGTTGCCCACCAGGACGGGTGGGCATCGCGGTTGAGCCGGGCCCACGTCACCGCGTCGTCGATGGTGAACGTCTGCGTCTGGCCGCCGGCTTCGAGCCAGGTCAGGAACAGGCCGACCTGCCGTTCGACTTCCGCGAGCTGGAACCCCAGGGCCCGCCGCATCTTCAGGTACTCGTTCAGGCGCTCGCGCAGCGTCATCGTTTCGGTGGTCATCGCGGCACCTGCCCGAACGGGACGACCAGCTCGCGTAGCGAGGCCAGGTCGACTTTCGCGTAGGCCATCGTGGTAGCGGTGTAGGTGTGACCCAGCAGCTCCTTGGCCTCAGCCAGGGTTCCTCCCGCGGCCAGCACATCCATCGCGGCCGTATGCCTGAGCCGATGCGCGTAGATCGGGTCGATCCCCGCCAGACCCGACACCCGGGCAATGACACCGGAGATCCCCGAGGTGGTCATCTGCTTGCGAGGCGCCTTCATCCGCACGAACACCGCCCTGTCCAGGGCAGGTGGCCTCAGCCGCAGCCACGTTTCCAAGGCCTGTCCGACGTCCACCGGCAGCGGGAGGGTGTGCTCGCGGCCCTTGCCCGTGACCTTGAGCTGGCCACTGGTCCAGTCGATGTCGTCGAGCATCAGACGAGAAGCCTCTCCGGCCCGCAGCCCCAGCCTGACCAAGATCAGGACGAGCGCCCGGTCCCTAGCACCGATCGGCGTGGCGGAATCGCATGCCCTCAGCAGACTCGCGACCTGGTCGGAGCCGACCCCTCGAGGCAGGGAACGCTTCGTTCCCGCCGGCCTCAGGATCCCAGCCGAGAGGTCACGGTCCAGTTGGCCGGTGAGCAGCGCCCACCGCAGCAGGCAACGAACCGCGGTCACGATGTGCGCGCGGGCGACGACGCCGTAGCCGACGCCCCGTTCGGCGATGTAGACGTTGACCTGCGGCGCCCCAAGCTGGGTCCAGTTCAACTCTCCGTCAGTGTCCACCAGCGCATCGAGAAACCCAGCTGCGTAGGTGACACGGGCCGAGACGGTCTGCTCAGCGAGACCGCAGTCGTCGCGCATCCACGAGGTCCACCCCGCCACCGCAGTCTGCGCCGATGACATTGGGCCGCCAGCGACTTTCGCCGTCTGCAGGTAGCCAGCCGTCCTCAGGAACCTAAGCATCGTCCCCAGCGATCTCATCGAGCTAGCGCAAGGGACCTCGCGCGAGCGCTCATGGGCGACGAACCTGGCCAGCAGTTCCTCGTCGATGTCGTTCACCTCGACCCCGACCGACAGCATCCACATGCTGAGACGAGAAAGGACGTTCACGATGCCGGCAGCCGTTCCCGGCGAGTAGCGCTGCGCGGACAACCAGGACGAGCACTCGCCCACAACCTTCGGCGCCAACGGCCCAACGGGAACCCTCGGGACCCGATCCGGATAAGACCGCGCTGATGGTGATCTCTTCGTCAC
>JANXUE010000059.1 GCA_025352005.1 Frankiales bacterium | reverse complement strand
GACATGAACGCCGCAGCCACGCGCTGCTCACCCTGCGCCGCGACCTCGAGCAGACCTTGGTGAGCGTCGCCGAGCTCGCCGTCAACGCTATTCCGGGGGCCCAGGCCGCAGGATCACCCTGCTCGAGCAGGACCGTCCCCAGACGGTCGTCGCGACGGCACCGTTCGTGCGCGAGGTCGATGACATGCAATACCGACTGGGAGAGGGGCCGTGCGTGAGCGCGGTCGCCGAGGGGCGGACGTTTCGCTCCGGCAACCTTGGCGGCGAGCCGCTGTGGCCCCGCTTCGGACCGCGGGTCGGTCGCCTCGGGGTGCACAGTGCCCTCTCGCTCCCGCTCCGCCTTGTAGAGCGCACCGTCGGTGCGCTCAACGTGTACGCCCACGGGCGTGAGTCCTTCACCGATTACGACGCCCAGGTCGGTGAGGCCTTCGCTGGGCCGGCCGCCGTCAGCGTCGCCAACGCGCAACGGCTCGCTGAGGCAGAACGCCTCATCGAGCGGCTCCACCACGCCCTGAGCAGCCGCGCCGAGATCGACCAGGCGATCGGCATCGTCATGAGTCGCAGTGGTGGGACCTCCAAGGAGGCCTTCGCGCGCCTGCGGGAGCTGAGCCAGGGACGTCAGCTCAAGCTCGCAGAAGTGGCACGGGAGCTCGTCGGCGATGCCGTTCGTCGGGCGCGCGCGCGGCAGTCCCGAGACATTGCCGATTCCTCGGGGGAGACCGGCTGACCAGACCTGGAGCATGCGTCAGGAGTAGGCCAGAACGAGGTCGCGACGGACGTGAGGGAGCGAAGACGTCAGCTCTCGAGCCAGCTCCGCACGGCGCCCTTGAGGAAGGCGGTTTCGTCGGGTAACCCATGCGGGCTTCCGGCACGGTGCCCCCACACACCAGGCAGGGCGGTGAGCCGACCGTTGCCCAGGTGAGGCAGCTCGGCCTCGTTGTCCGCCACCCGGAAGTACAGGTCGGTCTCGCTCGGCATCAGCAGCGTCCTGGCGGTGACGGCAGACAGGGCACGTACCAGATCGCCCTCGTACAGGTCGTTATCGCTGATGTCAGCGTTCATCCACGTCAGGGCCTGGGCGTACAGGTTGGCGGCCCGGCAGGACGCGAACCCCTCCTCCCAGTCCGTGCGCAGGAAGGACTCGAGGTCGGGGGCGCCGAGCACCGAGCGGAACAGCTCCTGCCGGTAGAAGTCCTGGCTCAGACCCCAGCCGGCGTAGACGTGACCGAACGCCCGCAGGGTCGCGACCGGTTCGCCGGAGAACCGTCCGCCCCCCAGGTGCTCCGGTGCTGCCTCCAGGACACGCAACAGCCCGGACAGGAAGACCTTGTTGTGCACTGCGGTGCGGGCGCTGCCACAGACGATGATGGCCCGCTCGACGAGGTCGGGGTAGAGCGCGGCCCAGTGGTAGCTCTGGATCGCGCCCATCGAGAAGCCGTACGCGGCGGCGACCCGACGTACCCCAAGCTGGTCGAGCAGCCGTCGCTGCGCGTGCACGTTGTCAGCAGCGGTCACCAGCGCGGGGTAGTCCGGGTCGTCCGCCGCGCTGGAGGAGACGCCGTTGCTGAACTGGTCGGGGATCACGACGTACCAGCGCTCGGGGTCGAACAGGCTGTCAGGGCCGACTGCCCAGGCCTCGTCGTCGTGGGTCGCGGTGTAGCTGCAGGGGAAGACGACGGCGTTGTCGCCGGCAGCGTTCAGGGTGCCATGCGCCTGCCAGCCCAGACGGGCGTCCCGCAGGACCCCTCCCTTGTCGACCGCGAGGTCGCCGAGCTCCAGGACGCCCCCGGTAACGGGCCAGGCAGGGGTGGGCAGCGGGTCGGTCATGTGGTCCTCGGCTTCAGCGTGGTGACGGTCTTCGGTAGCCGTCATCCTCTCCCATTGCGGGGGGGCGCCGTGAGCGTCATGCCACGAAAGCCAGATCGTCGTAGCAGTAGTGCCGTCAGTCATCTTGGTCTTCGTCACGGTGAACGGGATCGTGGCGAACGAGAAGTTCGGGTCGGTGGACATTGTCATACCGGCCCACTGTTCGGAGGACAGTGGTCGAGTCATGATTCCCGGCGACCTGGAACGGCCAGCAGCTTGCCAACCTCGTGGGAGAACGCTGGAACATCCCGGTCGCGGTCGAGCACGACGCCAACCTCGGTGCGCTGGGGGAGTACACCTGGGGTGGGGCCTCGTAGGCCTCCTTCAACCCTGCCTGCCACCACCCACCTCCCCATGGCCAGCCTAAGAGCCTGGACGGGGGTGTGGACGCTAGCGTTCAGATGGTGGATCTCGGGGCACGGCGACTGCTTGCTGTGCTCCTCGGCTGCGTCGCGGTTCTCACGCTGTCCGGCTACTTGCTGAAGGCCCAGTGCATCGGGCACTACAACGAGCGCCGTGACCGGGTCCTGTGCAGCAACGACATCCAGGTCCTGTATGTCGTGCGCGGCATGCACGAGCACCCGTTCCCGTATGTGCACGGCGCCCTCGTCGACCACCGTCTGGTCGGAGGGGCGCTTGAGTACCCGGTGCTGACCGGGCTGTTCGCCTGGGTGCCGGCGTTGCTGGTGAACGACGACGGCGGCTACCTCCAGGTGACGGCGCTGCTGCTCGCGCCGTTCTCGTTCCTCACGGTCTGGATGCTGGCAAAGATGGTCCGCTGGCGCGCGTTGATGTATGCCCTCGCGCCCCCGCTGGTGTGGTACTCCTTCCACAACTGGGACCTGCTCGTGGTCTGCGCCACGGTCGCTGCGTTCTACGCCTGGTGGCGCCAGCGCTACGCCTGGTCCGCGGGCTGGCTCGCCATCGGGGCCTGCCTGAAGTTCTGGCCGATCTTCTTCCTGCTCCCGCTGCTGTTGGACCGGCTCGCCGACCGAGACCGCTCTGGTACCGGCTGGTCCCTGGCCAGCTTCGCGTGGGTCTTCGGGGCGGTCAACGGCGCGTTCTTCCTGGCCAGCCCTCGGGGGTGGTGGGCGCCGTACGCGTTCCAGCAGGAACGCGCAGCCGACATCACGAGCAACAGCATCTGGTTCTGGGGCTTGCCGTCCCTCGGCACCGACGACCTCAACACCGTGATCCCGGTCCTGCTGGTGATCGGCACGGCGGGTGCGTGCGCCGTGGGCTGGTTACGGGCGCGGGCCGAAGGCGTCTTCCCGTTCGTCCAGGTGTGCGGCGCGGTGCTCGCTGTGTTCATGCTCACCGGCAAGGCGCACAGCCCGCAGTACGCCCTGTGGCTGCTGCCGTTCTTCTGCCTGCTGCGGCTGAGGTGGGGCTGGTGGCTGGGCTACATGCTCTTCGATCTCTGCACGTACGTCGGCAACTTTCGCTGGTACTTCGCCCTGTCCCAGGGACACGACTTCGGGCTGGCCAAGCAAGCGCTCGTGATCGGCGTCTGGGGGCGGGCCGTGATGCTGCTGTTGCTCATCGCGGTGTTCCTGCGCTCTGAGTTAGCGATGGACGAGGCGGCCGACCCGACGCCGGCTGCCGAGCGACTGGCTGTCGGGGTGTGACCGAAACCGAGAAACGCTCATCGGTCCCGCTGTCGACCTGGTTGTTCGCGCTGGCCGTGGTGGTGGGGGTCTTCCTGCGCACGCTGGTGGCGCAGTCCGTCGGTGGCCGGCTCGACAGCGACCAGGCCATCGTCTATCTGATGGCCCGGCATGGCGGGGGCGGCTGGCTTTACTGGGGCCAGCCCTATGGCGGCACCCTGTTGCAGCACACGGCGGCGGGGGCGTTCAGCGTCCTCGGTCCGAGTGTCCTGCTGCTGCAGGTCGTCGAGTTGCTGTGGTGGCTGGTCGCCGCCGTGCTCCTGCGCACCCTGGGCGCGCGGCTCTGGGGCGTGTTCGCCGGCGACCTGGCCGGGGCGCTGCTGCTGCTGCCCGGTCCGGTGCTGCTGTGGCTCACGGTCAGGGACCCAGGCTTCTACGGCCCAACGGTCGCGCTGGGTGTCGCTGTCCTACTGCTGGCGCTCACCACGGAACGCCTCACGCCCCGGTTGGCGCTGGCTCTCGGAGTCCTCGCCGGGTTGGCCGTGTGGACGTCCCCGATGGGAGCTGCCTTCGTCGTACCAGCTGGGCTGTATGCCCTGCTGCGCAGGGGAACTGCCCGCTTCACGATGCTCGCCGGTGGGTTGTTGGGACTTGTGCCACTGCTGGTCGGTACGGCGCGCAACACGGGAGCTCCCGCCTCGACCGAGCAGGTGCCGCTGTCGGAGCTGCCGACCCACGCCCATCAGGCGGTGTTCGACCTGCTGCCTGCAGCCTGGGTTGGCGAGGTGCACACCGGGGCGGTCCTGATCGGCCTCGCGTGGTGTCTGCTGGTCGGGGGTGCGGCTGTGGTCGGGGTGGTCCGGCGGTCCTGGCCGCTGGTCGTCCTGGCTGCCGTCGCGGCGCTCAGCGTCGTCGTCGTCGGGGTGGGGCGCACTGTCGTCGCGCCGGTCTCCCTGCGGTACGCCGCGTTGCTGGCGCCTGTCCTGCTGCTGCTGCTCGCCGGCCTCGCCAGCCGCCTTGGACCCGCCCGCTGGACCGGCTGGTTGCTCGTGCTCGTGCTCACCGGCCTGACCTTCACGGTGTCCGACCGGGTGACGGGCGGCTTTCGGTCACATGGCGGCAACCACTGGGCGGGGGAGGGGGGCGACCTGCGCCGCAACGGCAGTGACTATGCCCGCGCCGGGTCGACGGACCTGCCGGCGCTCGTCGCGCACCTACGGTCCCTGGGGGTGACCGCCGTCTACGCCGACTACTGGGTGGCGTACCCGATCGACGCCGAGAGCGCAGAGCAGATCATTGCGGCACCTCTGGTCGGTAGCCGCTGGCAGCCCTATGTCGACCGGGCTGACATGGCGGCGCGCACCACGATCGTGGTCTTCAGTGGGCAGGGGAACGAGGCCGCGATCCGGGGAAACGCAGCCCTTCCGTCGTACCGGGTGAGCACGGTGGCGGGGTTCACGGTCTTCGTCTTCGATGGGCACGTGCCGAGCGACCAGCTGCCCCGGGGCCTGTACTAACGGGAGGGCGGGGGCTCGGTCACCGTCGGAGCGTGGGGCTCAGGCGGTGCGGGCGACGCCGACGGATCGGGCAGGCTGCTGGCCCGCAACGAGGGCAGGCAGTGCGGTGCTGGCTACGTCACCTGCCAGCAGCTCATGCGCCAAGGCAAGGCGCATGCCGACGGGGTCGAGCAGATCGATGAGCAGCGAGGGTGGGATGCCCTCGGTCAGGAGCCTCGGGGCGAGCGACGATCCGGACAACGGAAGGTTGGTCATGCCCTTTGTATCGACCTGTGGTCGAGGGTTCATGAGGGCTGAACAGGTGAAATCTTGGACGAGTCGTGGGCCCAGCCGGCGGTGGTGGTGTGGCTGCCATAGAGGGAGATCACCAAGGCCTGGTAGCCGTCAGGGAGCACCTCGACCCCGCGGACGAAGGCCGCGGTCGCGAGCACGTCCGCCCAGAGCAGGGACGGACCGGTCACGGTCACGCTCGCCACGG
>JANXUE010000003.1 GCA_025352005.1 Frankiales bacterium | reverse complement strand
CCCACGAGGCCGGCCCGGGACCCGGTGCAGGAGGTTCCGTGAAACACAGCTCGAGCAACCAGCAGTCGCGCTCTGATTGCGGTGGTGGACCTGGCCCTCGGGCCGCCGACGGTGGGTACGCGACGGCGGAGGCCGCGGTGGCCTTGCCCGCGCTGCTGGTCGTTCTGGCCCTCAGCGTCGGGGTGGTCGTGTCCGTCGGTGCGCAGCTGCGTTGCGTCGACGCGGCCCGGGTCGCCGCCCGGGTGGTGGCGCGCGGCGACAGCGACGCGGCGGCTCAGCGCGCCGCCGAACGGGTCGCCCCCCGTGGGGCTCTGGTCCAGGTGCGGCACCACGGGAAGGAGGTCGACGTGACGGTCAGCGCGGACACCAAGCCCTTCGGCGCGGGCGTCCGGCTGTTCCCGGCGGTGCACGTCAGCGCCCACGCAGCCACCGAGGTCGAGGGCCCATGAGCGCTGAACATGGCGAGGTGCGGGAGGGGGGTTTCGTGACGATCGCGGTCGCAGGACTGGCCCTTGTGCTGGTGAGCATCGCCGCCCTGGTCGCCACCCTGGGGGCCGTCGCCCTCGCGCGACACCGGGCTGCGGCAGCGGCTGACCTGGCCGCCCTCAGCGCCGCGCGTCACGTGCTCGAGGGTCAACCAGCGGCCTGCAAAGCGGCTGCCCGTACCGCCGAGCTGCAGGGAGCGCTGGTAGTCAGCTGCGTGCTGCAGGGCCAGGACGCGGTCGTCGAGGTCACCGTCCGGCCGGCAGGGAGCCTGGGGTCGCTCGGAGTCGGGCACGGCCGGGCCCGGGCTGGCCCCAGCGTCCCGTGACCGAAGGAAGCCGGGTAACCGGGTCGGGCAACCATGCGGCGCCCGCTCGGCAGCGGCCCCTCGACGCAGTGGGAGGTCTGGATCGCGCAGAACTGAAGAACGCCACGCCTGGTGACGCGCGACATTTTGGGCGTCATTCACCTCAGAGGCGGTCGACCTGGGCCCCGTAACTTCACAGGACCGTCGTCGTTGCGCCCGGTGACAGCCAGGCGCTCGCCGCGGTCCGCCTGGTCGCTGCTCAGGGACGCTCTGCGTCGCCCCGGCGGGCGCAGGGCGCTGTCGGTGCTCTCGTTGCTGCTGTTCCTGGCGGGTGTCGCGACGTTCGCCTACCCCGTTGGTACCGACCTCTACAGCCGCTACCAGCAGGGCAATCTCCACAGCCAGTTTGGTGGGACGAACTACACCGAGTGCTACACCACGCACACGATCCCGAGCGGTGACGTCCTCACCAAGCTCGTCATCCCCAGGAAGGGGATCGAGCTCACGGTGCTCGTCGTCGAGGGGACCACTCCCGTGGCGCTGCGGGCTGGGGCTGGCCATTGAGACGGCACACCCCTGCCGGCCGAGGCGGGCAACGTGGGGATCGCTGACCACCGCACGACGTTCGGACGTCCGTTCAACCACCTCGACGAACTGGGGCCGGGCGACCAGGTTCTGCTTTACACCCCGACCAAGATCTACCACTACGTCGCCGTCAAGCCCTTTGCTGGCCACGCCAACTCGTGGGTGACAACTCCGAAGGACATCTCAGTCATCGAGAACCTGCCCGGTCAGCACGCTCGCACCCTCACAACCTGCAACCCCAAGGGCAGCGCCCGGCAGCGACTGGTGCTCCGGCTGGAGCTGGACCCGACGCTGACCGGGGACGTGAGGAAGCACGGGCCCGTCAGGTGACTTAACACTCGGCTGGTCCGCGGAGCGACCAGCCCAGAGTTACAGCCGCTTCGCTTCGGTCGGGTAGGCCGCCTCGGATGCAGGCGCTTCTGGGCGGGTTGACCCCGCTACCGGTTCGTCGGCGAGCCGAGCCCGCAGGGTGGCGTTCTCCTCGGCGAGCTGCTCCTTTTCCGAACGGGTGCTGCGCACTTCGTGCTTGACCGCCACCCGGCGCGTGCGCTTGCGGGCGGCTCCACTCAGAAGCAGCGCAATTCCGAGCATCAGCACGAATCCCGCCACCACCCCACCGAGGAACAGTCCGCCGACGGAGACGTTGGACAGGCTTACGCCGAAGGCGGAGGCCGAGACGGGTTCGGTGTTGGACAGCGCGACGCCAAGCGTCACCGCTCCAGACACCAGGATCAGCAACAGGCCGAGGACAACCACGGGGCACCTCCGAGTTCAGATGGTGCCGCCGGTGGCACCACAACAGCCCCTACCCCCGTCTGCGGCGTTCCACCCTTTAGCGC
>JANXUE010000242.1 GCA_025352005.1 Frankiales bacterium | reverse complement strand
GTCGCAGGCCCTTGTCATCCTCCATTGCGCCGTGCTGGTCGGTGCTGGTCGGTGCTGGTCGGTGCTGGTCGGTGCTGGTCGGTGCTGGTCGGTGCTGGTCGGTGCTGGTCGGTGCTGGTCGGTGCTGGTCGGTGCTGGTCGGTGCTGGGGAACATCATGCCTGTCCGTGCTGGTCCGTGCTTCGCCTGGTTGGACGCTTAGCATGCCGATCATGTCCGCCGACCCGAACCTACCTGTCTTGGCCTTCGCTCCAGCGCCGTCGGCGGACGGGTTGGTTCTCCAACCCTTTCGTGGACTGCGCTACTCCGAGGGCATCGACCTCCGCGCAGTCACCTCCCCGCCGTACGACGTCATCGACGCCGCGGGCGTGGCGGCGCTCGAGCAGGCGAGCGATGTCAACGTCGTGAGGCTCATCCTTCCACGCGACGAAGCCTCGCAGGGGGACCGCTACCTTCGCGCCGCGAGCACGCTCGACGCCTGGCGAGTTTCCGGTGTTCTTGTCCCCGACGAGGAGCCGACGCTCTACGTCTACGAGCAGTCCTCTGCCACCCACGCCCAGCGCGGTCTGCTCGGCGCGCTGGCCTTGACGCCACCGGAGGACGGCATCGTCCTGCCTCATGAGAACACGATGTCCGGGACGGTGTCGGACCGACTGGCGCTCTACACCGCGGTCGGCGCTGATCTCGAACCCATCTTCTTGCTCTACGCCGGCGGCGGCGCGGCCACCACCTCCGTCGCCACCGCGTCCACGCGCCCGCCGCTGCTCGACGTGCTGCTCCCCGACGTGAGCGCACCAGAAGGGCTTCGTCACCGCCTGTGGGCGGTGACCGATCCGATAGAGCTGGCGGCCATCGCGGGCGACCTGCACGGCCGGACGGCAGTCATCGCCGACGGTCACCACCGCTATGCGACCTACCTCCAGCGTCAGGCGGCCGCCCACGCGGCCGGCCGGGGGCCAGGCCCCTGGGACTTTGGACTCACGTTCCTGGTGGACAGCACGTCCTTCGGTCCGCAGGTGCATCCGATTCATCGCGTCGTCCCGCACGTAGCGGCCCAGGAGCTGGCCCGGCGGTCAGCAGGCGCGATGACGGTGCACGACCTCGACGGCAACGACCTCGACAGCGCGTTGGCGGCGCTGGCCCAAGCCGGTGCCGTAGGCACGGCCTTCCTCCTGGTGAGTGGAGATGGCGGCACGGTACGGCTGCTCACCAGCCCGCAGGCCGCACGCCTTGAGCTGGCCCTTCCCACCGAACGCTCCGCTGAGTGGAAGGCCCTGGACGTGAGCATCCTGCACTCCTACCTGGTCGCTGATGTCTGGGGCCTCGTCGACGATGTGGAGACGGTCCGCTACGAGCATGACGTCGCGGCGGCCGTGGCGACAGCGACAGCGACCGGGGGGACGGCAGTCCTGCTCAACCCGACCCCCGTCGGCGCCGTGACGAGGGTGGCCGCAGGCGGAGAGCGGATGCCACGAAAGTCGACCTTGTTCACGCCCAAGCCGCGCACCGGCCTGGTCATGCGGGACCATCGCGACGCCTGACGCGCGCCGACGGGTCACGCAGCTTTAGCGAGTCGTTTCGCCTTGCTGACCTCCACCTCGTAGCGCGAGCTCGCCCCTACCGGCCCGCGCCAGAAGCGACGCCGCAAGGCGCCCTCGATGCTCAGCACGTCTCCGGTCCGCCACCCCGCCGCAGTGCGTTGCACGGCGCCTGTCCACGCCACGCAGTCGACCGTGTCGATCGTGGGCGGTCGCCTCCCGTCGAGCAGCCTGCCCTTCAGCGGGGGTCTATCCACGACCAGTCGCCAGCTGGTGATCACATCTCCGCTGGGCAGCTCGCGGTCCTCGGCTTGTGCAGCCAGCCGTCCCACGAGCACCACCTCGTTGCGTGCCTGGATCTCCATGACGTCCTCCTCCCGCCCCCACCGGGGCACGCCTCAGCATGCCCAGCAGTACGACGTACGGTGGCGCAGGGGAGGCATCTGTGGACGAACGCCGCTGCTGTGGACGAGCGAGCGATGAATGTCGTCTGTCACCGTGCCGTCGGCTTCTCTTACCCTGACCCAGACTCTCCCGGTACGCCGCCGGCCGGCCAGTCAGTCGAACAGCCGCAGGTCGTCCTCATCGTTGCCGTCGTCCACCCCTCGGGCTCCCGCTGGCGCGACAAAGCCGAGACCCGTCGTGCCCGCAGCCGGCCGACGTCCGCGCTCCGGCACAGGTGCGGTGGCGGCGTCAGACGGCACCGCATGCGCCGGACCAGCCACCGGTGTGGGCCGGACCGACGTTGGGTCGGGCTCAGCTGGCGTAAACGCCGGGCGTCCACCAGCAAGGTCGCTGCGACCACGATCATCGTCGCCTCCAGAACGGGCAGCCTCCACAGCATGCGCCATCTGCTCGCGCTGCGCAGCCTGCCTGATCACACCGGCTGCCAGCCCTGCCAGCTCGTCACGCCCGACCGGGCGGCGCGACCCGGCGGTGTCCTCACCAACCGTGGCACCGTGCGTCCACTCCGTAGCCGGCTCGTCCGGCTCCTGCGCCGCGCCACCAGGGGCTTGCTCGGCCAAGTCCCCTGGATCGGCGTCCTCCAGGTCGTTCAGGATGAGTCCGTCCAGCTCCATCATCCGGTCCTCCGCGTCCGTCTCACCCGTCGCGTCGATGTCGGCTGCGCGCGCGAACCACTGCCGCGCCTCGTCCTCCCGGCCGGCGTCGAGCAGGGCGTCGGCGTAGGCGTAGCGCAGCCGTACTGTCCAGGGCCGCACCGGACCTTCAAGAGCGGCCACCTGTAGGGACACCACCGCGGCGTCCGCCTGCCCGAGATCCCGCCGCGCGCCGGACGCCACGATCAGCAGCTCCACCCGAGTCGCCGGACTCAATCCGGCAGCCTGGGGATCCTCCGTCACCAACAGGGCACGGTCGGGTCGGCCGAGCGCCCGCTCACAATCGGCCATGACCGCCAGGTGCTCGGCGTCACCCGTCATGCGACGTGCAGCCCGCAATTCGCTCAGCGCCTCGGTCCACTCGCAGGCCGTGTAGGCGACCAGCCCGTTGGCCTCGCGTACCGCACCGACGCGGCCAGCCAAGGCGCGTGCAGCACGGGCGTGTAGCAGCGCCGACTGCGGCTCGTCGTCCATCAGACGGCCGGCCATCACCAGGTGCTTCGCGACGATCTCGGCCGTCTCCTTCGTCAAGGACGTGAGCTCCTGGCGCACCTCACGGTCGAGCTCGCGCGCCTCGACATCGTCCGGCAGCGGCACTCGGGCCATCTGGCGGCGAGCTTCTCGCCTCGGGTCGTACGCCCGCTCCTCCCCGGTGGCGGCCCTGCCCCGGGAACTCTCCCCTCGCGAGACCCGAGCTGGCTCACCTCTGGCTGGCGGCTTGCCCGACCCGCCCTGCAAGCTCGCAGACCGCTGGCTGTTCGCGCCCGAAGACCCCACCGTCGCGGCTCCCGCCCCGCGTGCGCCTCCGGCGCCCTTGTTGGGGTAGCGCCCGTCCCCCGCGGAACGATCCTGACCCGTCCTCGGCGCATAGTCCGAGCGGGCAGTGGAGGCTCCCGTCGACGAGCCAGCACCGTACGCCGGCCGTGGTTTCCCGTTCGTGGGCCGGCCTTTGCCTGCGGGGCGCCCCTTCGAGGCGGCCGGCTCGCTGGTACCAGTCATGAGCACTCCCTGGGAAAGGCCAGATCCCGCAACCGGAGCGCAAGATCGACCGGACAAACAAACCGACCCTAAAAAGCACTCCAGGGGACAACCTTATGGTTGTCCCCTGGAGTGAAGAATTGTCCGGCGGCGTCCTACTCTCCCACACAGTCACCCGTGCAGTACCATCGGCGCTGAAAGGCTTAGCTTCCGGGTTCGGAATGTTACCGGGCGTTTCCCTCACGCTATGGCCGCCGAAACTCTATGGAGATATAACGGTTGAGATTCCACCTGTCAGAGGGTGAAATCATCGATTCCCGACCGTATCTCGGGAACCGCACAGTGGACGCGTATGCTCACTCACCCGAAGGTGAGCTCAGAGCAGCAGTTTATAGTTAAGCCCTCGGCCTATTAGTACAGGTCAGCTGCATGGATTACTCCACTTCCACTTCCTGCCTATCAACCCGATGGTCTCGTCGGGGGCCTTACCCGGTTAACCCGGTGGGAAATCTCATCTTGAAGCGAGCTTCCCGCTTAGATGCTTTCAGCGGTTATCCCTGCCGAACGTAGCTAAACAGCAATGCTCTTGGCAGAACAACTGTCACACCAGAGGTTCGTCCGTCCCGGTCCTCTCGTACTAGGGACAGCTCTTCTCAAATTTCCTGCGCGCGCAGAGGATAGGGACCGAACTGTCTCACGACGTTCTAAACCCAGCTCGCGTGCCACTTTAATGGGCGAACAGCCCAACCCTTGGGACCTACTCCAGCCCCAGGATGTGACGAGCCGACATCGAGGTGCCAAACCTTGCCGTCGATATGGACTCTTGGGCAAGATCAGCCTGTTATCCCCGGGGTACCTTTTATCCGTTGAGCGACACCCCTTCCACAAGGTGGTGCCGGATCACTAGTCCCGACTTTCGTCCCTGCTCGAGATGTCCCTCTCACAG
>JANXUE010000253.1 GCA_025352005.1 Frankiales bacterium | reverse complement strand
TCGCGCCCGGTCAGCAGCGCAAGCGGCTCGGCAGTGTCGTCATTGACCTCGGTTTCACGACTGAACGGCCGGTCGCCGGGGCGCTCGCGAAGGCTCTCGGGCTCGAGCTCGTGGACCTGGGCCGGGTGATGGTGGTGCCCGAGCACGTCCGGCTGCTGCCGCGGGCCGTCGCCGAACGCAGCAGCATCATCGTGCTGGAGAAAATCGGGACCCGGCTGAAGGTGGCCGCCTCTGATCCCACCAATATCGTGGCCCTGGACGACGTGCGATTCCACACCGGCGCCACCGAGCTGCACCTGCTGGTGGCCACGATCAGCCAGGTCAAGGACCACCTCGCCCGGGCCTGGTCGCTGTCTGAGGAGTCCGGCAGCATGAGCACGCTGTTTGAGGAGTTCGAGGCCGACACCGACGCTCTCCAGGAGGACCATGGCCAGCAGGCCATCGAGGCCGCCCCGATCGTCCGGCTCATTGACGTGTTGCTCGCCGACGCCGTCCGGGCTCGAGCCTCCGACGTCCACATCGAGCCGCAGGCCAACCAGCTCCGGGTCCGCTATCGGGTGGATGGCCTGCTGCGCGACGTGATGACCATCCCGAAGAACGCCGCGGCCGCCGCCGCCAGCCGCGTGAAGATCGTGTCGGGCCTGGACATCGCGGAGCGCCGCCGCCCGCAGGACGGCCGGGCGAAGCTGACCGTCGACGGTCTGACCGTCGAGGCGCGCGTGTCGACCCTGCCTACCCTGCATGGGGAGAAGGTCGTCATCCGGCTGCTCCCCCGTGCCGAGAACGTTCCGCTGCTCGCCAAGACCGGTATGACCGCCGCCCAGCTCGAGCTCGTCGAGTCAGCGCTGACGCAATCGCAGGGGCTGGTCCTCATCACCGGCCCCACTGGCTCGGGCAAGACCAACCCGCTGTACGCCGCCATCCAGCAGGTCAGTACGCCGGAGCGGAACATCGTCACGCTCGAGGACCCCGTCGAGGTGCAGGTCGCGGGGATCACCCAGGTCCAGGTGCAGGAGCGTTCCGGCATGACCTTTGCCCGCGGGCTCCGCAGCATCCTGCGCCAGGACCCCGACATCGTGCTGGTCGGGGAGGTCCGCGATACCGAGACCGCCGAGCTCGCGCTGCAGGCATCCCTGAGCGGCCACCTGGTGCTCACCACCCTGCACACCAACGACGCCGTGAGTGCCATCACCCGCCTGGTGGAGATGGGCGTCGAGCCGTTCCTGGTCGCGTCCTCGCTGACCCTGGTGGTCGGTCAGCGGCTGGTACGCCGACCCTGTCAGGAGTGCGCCGCCGAGTACCTCCCGTCGGCGCGCACCCTCGCCCTGCTCGGACTGGTCGACGCCGACCTCACCGGGTCGACGCCTCGCCGCGGCAAGGGCTGCGCCGAGTGCGGCGGCACCGGCTACCGCGGGCGTACGGGGGTGTTCGAGGTGCTGCCGGTGACCGCCGGGTTGCGCAAGATGCTGCTCTCGACTCCCACCGAAGCGGCGATCGGCGCGGCCGCACGTGAGCACGGTATGACCACGCTGCGCGCCAGCGGCCTCGCCGCCGCGCACCGGGGCGAGACGACGTACGAGGAGGTGCTCCGCTCCACGCACGTGGACACGGTCAGCGGCCCCCGCTGCCCGTCCTGCGCGCGGGCGCTGGCGGACGACATGGTCTGCTGCCCCTGGGACGGCGTGGTGCTGAGCCGCAACCGGTGCGCCGGCTGCGACAAGCAGCTCGACGGCGACTGGGAGGTCTGCCCCTGGTGCCGCACTCACGTCTCGCGCCAGCAGGCGGCCAAGCCGGAGCGCTCGGACCTGCCGCACCTCCCGACGACCATGCAGACCGCGCCAACCAAGATCACGAAAAATAGAGGCTAGGTGCCGAGCGACACAACTGCCATACAACTGCCTACACCGGACGGACTGACACCGGCAGACACAGGAAGGCCTGCCAGCCCTCTCTTGAACATGCTGACGGGCCCTTGCCACATGAACTCGCACCGGGGCTGACAGACCGATTCAGGGTGTTGAGGTCTCTTCATCAGCGGGTCCGGGGTTCGGGTCCCTGGCGGCGCACCCAATGGGGACCTTCTGCTCTGTTCGGCGGGTCCGAACTGTGGTGTTGTCATGAGGCGGTCACTCGGCCGCCCAGGTGAGGAGCCCCCCATGACCCAGGTACACAGAACGCCAGCGACCACGACCGGGCAGCAGCACCTGCTCGCGACGTTCCCGACCTACGTCGGCGCCGAGAAGCTCGTGGACACCCTCTCGGACAAGGGATTTCCCGTCGAGCACGTCCGGATCGTCGGCAACGACCTCCGCTCGGTGGAGAAGGTCACCGGAAGGCTGACACCGCTCCGCGCTGCCGGCGCGGGAGCGGCCAGTGGCGCCTGGGTCGGGCTGTTCATCGGCCTGATCCTCGGGGTGTTCAGCAACAACAACCTGTTTGGCCTGCTCGTCAGCAGCGCCCTGATGGGGGCCATCTGGTTTGCCGGCTTCGGCTTCTTCGCGCAGTGGGCCACGCGAGGACACAGAGACTTCGCAAGCACGAAGAGCTTCGAAGCGGCGAGCTACGACGTGCTCGTCGACGAGCCCTTCGCTGACCAAGCCATCAGCGCGGCTGGACTGCTCTGATCTCGCAGCGCCTGGTCGCTCAGTCCCCGGCCCTCGGCGCAGGCTCCTGACCCGCCGAGGGTCGGCGGGGCGGGACCACCCCGCCGGGCACGGGCAGCCAGGGACCCCGGCAGCCTTGGTCTGCCCACTGGTCGTCCGTCGAGCAGTACAAGCTGAGGTAGCGCAGCAATCTGGACCACCTGCTCCCGCAGGCAGAACAGCCCATCGGCTCCAGGGAGACGGCAAAGTAGTTCAGCTTGTGGCCCAACTGCAGTGTCGGCGGTGAGACAGTCATGAGGGGTCCGGAGGATGTACGTCCCGAAGCACCTGACGGAGCGGAGCTCACCGGCACAGCAGGGCAGTGTCCGGTTCTCAGGTCGGCTGATCTCTGAACGGTTCGACCTTACCGTCCTGGGTGCGCTGTGTTCAAGATCCCGAGCCGTGCAATGCCCGCGCCCGGTCAGGGCGCGGGGCGGACAGCGAGGGAAAGGGCCTCGGTGAACCAGGGCGTGAAGGACTCCGGGTCGTGAGCCACCTCGACCGCAAGGTCCTCGAGGGTCAGGTAGCGGGTCTCGGCCACCTCAGCCGGGTCGGGCACGAGCACCGAACCACTGGAAAGCCGGCCGACCAGGACGGTGTCGAGCTCGTGCTCCACCAGACCTGAGGCGTCATCGACGGCGCGGTAGAGAAAGTTGCCGGCCTCCGTCAGGGTCACCCGGACGCCGAGCTCGGCGAACGTCCGTCGCTCGGCCTGGCTGACAACGTCGGCGCCCGGCGCCGGGTGGCCGCAGCACGCGTTGGTCCATCGTCCACCGAAGTGGTATTTGCTGGCCGCCCGGCGCTGCAGCAGGACCCGTCCTGCCGGGTCGAACAGGAAGGCACTGAACGCGCGGTGCAACCGGCCAGGTGGCTGGTGCGCGGCAAGCTTCTCGCACGACCCCAGGGGCTCCCCGTCGGCCGTCACGAGCTCGACCTCGGCGCTGACGGCGCGGTCCGCGAACAGCGCACGCGCCTGGACGACGACCGCCTCGCGCACCAGTCTGCGGTCCCGCCCCTGCGCCAACCAGCCCTCTTCGGCGTACTCCAGGACCCACTGCATGGCGCCCGTTGTCCCCCAGCACAGTTGCTCGCACCCCTCGCGGGTACGCCGTCAGCATGCACCAACTCCGAACGACCCTGTCACGCGCCCTCCGCCAGCGACTGCGCGGGCACGATGTACCGCTGATCGCGGCAGGCCTGACGTTCTACGGCCTGATCGGGGGACCACCGCTGATGCTGCTGTCGACCGCGTCGCCGCCGCCACCTGCGATGCCCCATGGACCCGCGCCCGACTCGAGCAGGCCGCCGCCTTGCTCCCCGATCGAGGCCGAGCTCCGGTGCAGTTCCTGGCTTCGCACGGGACGCCCGCTGGACCTGGCGATCGGCCTCGATGGCACCTCGGGAGACGCTTAGGGGTCAGCGGAAGCGTGGCGAGGGTCACAAAGGGGCACACCTGCTGATCATGGTGACGTCAGAGTGGTTCCTGTCAGCGGCGGAGCGTGGCAACCCGGCGACCCGCCTCGACACCCGACGGAGCGCCTCGTGGTCGACCGGTAATACGGCGACCCCGCTGGTGCACGGCGCGGCCTACTTCGCCGAGCTCCTGCAGGGGCTGGCTCAGCTCGAGCCTGGGGACCTCGTGCTGTTCACCGACTGGCGTGGCGATCCCGACCAGCGGCTGTCCACGGACGGGCCCTCGGTGGGCACGGCGCTCTGCCAGGCCGCTGAGCGCGGTGTCGACGTACGCGGCCTCATCTGGCGCTCACACCTCGACCGCTTGTCGTTCAGCGCCAAGGAAAACCGGCACCTCGGCGACGAGATCGAAGCAGCCGGCGGGGAATGCCTGCTGGACATGCGGGTCCGCACCGGTGGCTCCCACCACCAGAAGTTCGTCGTGCTCAGGCACCCGGGTCGTCCGCACCTGGACGTGGCCTACGTCGGCGGCATCGACCTGTGCCACGGCCGCAGGGACGATGCCGAGCATGGCGGGGACCACCAGAGCCAGCCGATGGCCGCGGTCTACGGGTCGTCGCCGCCGTGGCACGACGCGATGGTCGCCCTGCGCGGACCGGTCGTCGGCGACGTGGAGACGGTGTTCCGCGAGCGGTGGGACGACCCACAGCCGCTGACCCGTAGTCCCACACACCGGGTCGCCAACCGGCTGCGCGGTGAGGATTGGAAGGGCTCTCCCCTTCCTCCGCAGGTCGCCGACCCGAAACCGGTCGGCACGCACGCGGTGCAGCTGCTGCGTACCTACCCGCGGCGCGCCGGCGGCTACCCGTTCGCACCGCAGGGCGAGCGCTCGGTGGCCCGTGGTTACACCAAGGCCCTCTCCCGGGCGCGGCACCTGGTCTACCTCGAAGACCAGTACCTGTGGTCCACCGAGGTGGCGGAGACCTTCGCGACGGTGCTGCGCGAGCAGCCCGACCTGCGCGTGATTGCCGTGGTCCCGCACCACCCCGACCAGGACGGCAGGTTCGCCATGCCGCCCAACCTCGTCGGTCGCAGCCGGGCGCTGGCCCTGATGCGTGCGGCGGGTGGCGACCGGGTCGCCGTCTACGGGATCGAGAACCTGGCCGGTACGCCGGTCTACGTGCACGCCAAGGTGTGCGTCATCGATGACGTGTGGGCCACGATCGGCAGCGACAACGTCAACCGGCGCTCCTGGACCCACGACAGCGAGCTCAGTGCTGCCGTCCTCGACGAGCAGCGCGACTCGCGCAGCCCCAACGACCCCGGTGGTCTCGGGGACGGCGCCCGCCGCTACGCCCGGGACCTGCGGCTGCAGCTCATGCAGGAGCACCTCGACATCGGTGACGACCCTGCCCTCGTAGACCCTGACGCCGCGTGGGACGCCTTTCGCAACTCGGCCTCGAACCTCCAGGCCTGGTACGACGAGGGCCGCCGTGGGCCGCGGCCACGAGGACGGCTCCGCCCCCTGCAGGACCCGCCACTGTCGGCGTGGACCACCCGATGGGCGACGGCCGCCTACCACCTCGTCTACGACCCAGACGGTCGACCGCGGACGCTTCGTCGTACCGGGAGCTTCTGAGCCCCGTCTGGATGCCTGCAGGATGCCGTCAGCCCTTGACGACCTCGCGCCGACTGCCGTCGATCCGCCTCGTCCAACCCCGCGCGTCCAGGAGCTCCAACAGCGGGATGGCCACCCGACGGGTCGTCCCGAGAGCGGCGCGAGCCTCGCTGGTGGTGAACGGCTGCGGCAGACCGGCCAGGGTGCGCATGGCCCTTGCCGGGCCGTCCGGCAGCAGCACGATGTCGCCGACCCGCAGCAGCCGTCCCAGTCGCTCTGCTGCCGCCATCTCCTTGACCCCCAGTCCAAGTGCAGACAGCTCAGGCGCCTCCGGCGCTGCGAGGAAGTCGATCCGAAGGCGCTGCTCGAGGACTGCCACGGCTGGCTCCACCGCCCCCAAACCGGTCTCGGCGGGCCGTCGGACCCGGCCGGCCTCCCGAAGCAGGCCGGCCTGGCGGACCAGCGGGGCCAGCAGCTCCCGTGCCGGAATCCCGATCACCTGGCTCACCTGCGCCTCCGTCGGCCCGGGCGACAGCGGGTTCTGGACCGCGGCCCGGTCGACGGCGTCTTTTGTGGCCGTGAGCCATCCTGCCCACTGCTCCCCGGAGACCCACCACGGCCCCGCTACGACAATCTCGTCGGAGGGCTCTCCGGTGACCCCGAGCCGCCGGAGGTCCTCTGCACGGACCGCCCCCCGACGTGTCACCTCCGCAGTCAGGTCGGGCCGTGCCTGCGACCTCGAGAGGTCGGCCCCGCGGCGCACAGCCGCTCCCCTTCGCTGCAGGGCGGGGGGGTCGGCGTCAAGGACCACAGCCCCGCAGACGACCTGCTGACTGCTCGGCTCGCGCAGGACCAGTCGGTCACCGGCCCTCAGCGGAAGGGCTTTGGTCAGCGTCAGGCGCGCATGACCGTCATCCAGTCGGCGGGCGCGTGCACTTACGGCTGCGGTCCCGACGTGCACGACCAGGTGCTCGGGCAGCTCACCCGCCGTGGCCAGCCGCACGTCGAGCCCGGTCGTGCTCTGCCAGTGACCCGGGGCCAGAAGGGCTTGGCCGCGGGTGATCTCGGCCCGGTCGACCCCTCTCAGGTTGAGGGCGACTCGGGCTGGCGCGGTCACCGCGTGCGCCGGGCGGCCCAGACTCTGCAACCCCCGCACACGGACCAACCGGCCGGCCAGCTCCAGCTCGTCACCGACCGACAGTGCCCCTGCGCCCAGGGTTCCTGTGACGACGGTGCCGGCTCCCCTGATGGTGAACGACCGGTCCACCCACAGCCGGACCGGACCGTCAGCGTCTGCGGCGGGTGCGGCGGAGACAAGGCGGTCGAGGGCGGCCCGCAGCCGGTCGAGACCGACCCCCGTGCGTCCGCTGACGGTCACCGCCTCCACATCGGCCAGGCTGCTCGACGCCAGCCGGTGTAGGGCATCAGCGGTAGCCGGACCTGGATCGGCCAGGTCACTGCGGGTCACGACGAGCAGGCCGCGGTCGATGCCGAGGGCCTCGACAGCAGCCAGGTGTTCCTGGGTCTGTCGCTTCCAGCCCTCGTCGGCAGCGAGGACGAGCATCACAGCCGGAGCCGGGCCAAGGCCAGCCAACATGTTGCCAATGAAGCGCTGATGCCCCGGTACGTCGACGAACCCGAGCACCTCACCCGACGGGAGGGTGGTCCAGGCGAAGCCGAGGTCGATGGTCATCCCGCGCTCAAGCTCCTGGGCCCAGCGGTCCGGCTCCATCCCGGTGAGCGCCCTTACCAGGGTCGACTTACCGTGGTCCACGTGGCCTGCGGTCGCTAGGACATGCACGCCAGCAACGCCTCGGTCAGCG
>JANXUE010000191.1 GCA_025352005.1 Frankiales bacterium | reverse complement strand
CCCGCCGGCGGGGGTGTAGCGGTGGTTCTTCGGTTCCGCGCAGGCCGCCACGGCCGCAGCGACGATGGGCGCCGGAGTGGGGAAGTCGGGCTCGCCGGCACCGAAGCCCACCACGTCCTCACCGGCCGCCTTCTTCGCCTTGGCCTTGGCATCGACCGCGAGGGTCGCCGACTCGGCGATGCTCCCGATCCTGCTCGAGATGCGGGCGGCTGCGGTCATTGCTGCTCCAGTGGGTGCTCCGGTCATGCTGCCATCATCCCAGCACCAGCCCAGCATCATCCCAGCACCAGCCCAGCATCATCCCAGCATCATCCCAGCACCAGCCCAGCACCAGCCCAGCACCAGCCCGGTCCAAGCCGGGCACCGCCCCGTACGTGACAGGGGCTTCCCGTCGCGTGGCGCTCGAGGCCGGTGGGGCGGGGCCGGACGGACGACGCCCTACACTTGTCCTGCTGGGGCTCGGAGCCTCTGCTCCGGCGCGCCCACGCGTCGAGTGCGGGAGCACCGGTTCCCACGGCCTAGGGGTGTAGCTCAGTTGGCCAGAGCGCCGGTCTCCAAAACCGGATGTCGCAGGTTCGACTCCTGTCACCCCTGCAGCACGAGCACCACGCCGACCCGATGAGACGAGGACCATGTGAGCGACACCGCGCCAGCCGCCGCTGCGGCTCGTGGCGAGGACCGCGCTCCCCTGAAGGAGCGTCGTCCTGGACCGATCGCGCGGGTGACGACCTACGTGCGCCAAGTGGTCTCCGAGCTGCGCAAGGTCATCTGGCCCTCCCGTCCGGAGCTCGTCTCCTACACGAGCGTGGTGCTCACGTTTGTGGTCGTGATGATGCTGATCGTGTCCGGGTTCGACGCCGTGTTTACCAAGGCCGTTCTTGTCGTGTTCGGCAAGTAGGTCCCTCGAGATGTCAGAACAGGATGTGAGCGTGTCGGAGTACAGCCTGAACCCCGCCGACGACGAGGCCACCTCGTCGGTCGAGCCGGACGTGCCGACCCCGGCGGATGCCGTGGCTCCGGACGTTGAGCCTGCTGCTGGCCTGGACGAGGCTCCCGAAAGCTCGGAGACCCCCGAGACCCCGGAGACCCCCGACGTGCCCCCCGAGCCGGGCGACCCGGCCGACGAGCTGCGCGAGGCTCTGCGGTGGCTGCCCGGCGACTGGTACGTCGTGCACTCCTACGCCGGCTACGAGAACAAGGTGAAGACCAACCTCGAGTCGCGGATCTCCAGCCTCAACATGGAGGACTTCATCTTCCAGATCGAGGTCCCGACCGAGGAGGTCACGGAGATCAAGGGCGGCAAGCGCCAGCAGGTCATTCGCAAGAAGCTCCCCGGCTACCTGTTCGTCCGGATGGATCTGACCGACGAGTCGTGGTCGGCGGTCCGTAACACCCCCGGCGTCACCGGTTTCGTCGGCCAGACCTCACGCCCGACTCCGCTCACGCTCGACGAGGTCGTCAAGCAGCTCGCCCCGCCGAAGCAGAAAGTCGTCGTGGCCCAAAAGGCCGTCGACTTCGAGGTTGGCGAGTCCATCACGGTCACCGACGGCCCGTTCGCGACACTGCCGGCGACGATCAACGAGATCAGCCTCGACAGCCAGAAGCTCAAGGTGCTGGTGTCCATCTTCGGCCGCGAGACGCCCGTCGAGCTGTCCTTCAACCAGGTCGCCAAGCTCTAACCGGGCGCTCCCACTACACCTGTTAGGAAAAGACAGACATGCCTCCCAAGAAGAAGATCTCCGGGCTCATCAAGTTGCAGATCAAGGCCGGTGCGGCCACACCTGCACCGCCCGTCGGCCCGGCCCTCGGCCAGCACGGCGTCAACATCATGGAGTTCTGCAAGGCCTACAACGCCGCGACCGAGTCGCAGCGCGGGGACATCGTGCCGGTGGAGATCACGGTCTACGAGGACCGGACCTTCACCTTCATCACCAAGACCCCGCCGGCTGCCCGGATGATCCTCAAGGCCGCCGGTGTCGACAAGGGCTCCCCGACCCCCCACAAGGTCAAAGTCGCCACCATCTCCCAGGCCCAGGTCCGTGAGATTGCCACCACCAAGATGGCTGACCTCAACGCCAACGACCTTGACGCAGCTGCCAAGATCATCGCGGGCACCGCCCGCCAGATGGGCATCACCGTCACCGACTAGGACCACCAGTACCAGTACCGCTCGCACCTGCACCCCCTTTGGCGCAAATCCACACGGCTAGGGCCGTGTG
>JANXUE010000132.1 GCA_025352005.1 Frankiales bacterium | reverse complement strand
CCTCGGAGTCGACCTCGTTGCGGGCACAGCCCAAGGTGACGAGGGACAGTCGGCGGGACACCAGCTGAGTCTAGGTGCGGGCGTCGTGAGTCCTCGCGGGGTTAGAGGGCTGCGAGGCCCGTGGAGGTGCACTCGAAGCGCCGGACCGCGCCGGAGGCGCCGGCCGGACCACTGTCCTTGCCACCGCAGTTGAGGTTGACAGAGAGGGCGTTGCCGACGATGACCTTGAGGCGGTTCGGGTCAGTGAAGTCCTTGAACGTGCCGTTGCCCAGTACCCCTTCGAACAAGGTCGTGCTGGCGTTGCTGACGCTTACCCAGGAGGGCGTGCCGATGACCCGCAGGCGCAGCTGGGCTCCCGTGACCGGCGGCTTCGAGGCGACGGCGTCCGGACCCGGGGTGTGTACGGCCGGTGGTGGCGTGGTCGCGGGCGCAGCCGTGGGCTGGCCCGCGCCGAGGTTCGCCGGGGATGACCCGTTGGAGGAGCCGAGGTAGCCGATCGTCAGGAGACCGACGAGCACGGCGGCGGCACCGGCGCCGGCCAGACCCCACCGCGGTCCCCGTCGTTCGGGACGCAGGGAGGCGGTGGCCGAGGCGGCAAAGGCGCTGCCCCCGAAGGAGGTGACCGCCGGGGCAGCCACGGGGGCGGCGTCGACGACGAGCGGGGCAACCGGGCCCTGAGCCCGGTCGAACAGGGCCAGCAGCGGTCCGGCATCGACCCGCAGCGAGGAGGCGATGGACTTGACGTGGCCACGGGCGTAGACGCTGGCACCGCTGCTGGCGAAGCGGTCGTCCTCGAGGTCGCGGATCAGTGTCGCCCGGATGCGGGTGTCGTTGCTGACCTGCTCCACCGAGCGGCCGGCCGCTTCGCGGGCGGAGCGAAGGGCGGCACCGAGCGTCTGCTCGCCACCGGCTCCGTCGTGGGAGCGGGCGTCGTGGGAGCGGGCGTCGTGGGAGCTGCGGTCGTCGGCGGGGCCGGGAGACACGGGACAAACCTCACAGGAGGGACAGCGATACCGGGGAAGGTAGCGGGCGGCGGTACAGAGAGGGGGACGTGCAGGGGTGACACCATCATCTTAGGACCGCAGTGGCCACGTCGACAAAGCGCCTGCGCCCGCTGCGTGTCACCGCGGGCACTAAAGCTCCGGTCCGCCGCGACTCAGGTTGCTCCCGGGCCTTCTCGCAAACCGCCGTGCCGGACCAGGCCCGCCGGACCAGAACGCAGGTCCAGGTGCATCAGCACCTGGTCGAACCGCTCGTGTCCCACGCTCAGCACGTCCGGCCGCCGACCTGTCACCACAAACCCGAGACCCGCGTACAGCCGCAGGGCTGCATGGTTGTTGCCCCGCACGTCGAGGGTCAGCACCTCGACGGCCGCCTCCCGGGCGTCGTGGAGGAGCAGCTCCATCACCGACCTGGCCGCACCCCGTCCCCGCGCGTCGGGGTGGGTCATGACCTTCGTGACCTGGGCAAGGGCGTGCAGCACGACCCCGTCGTACCGGCGCCAGGCGCCGCAGGCGAGGACCGTCCCACCGTCGGTGCAGACCGCCAGCCGTGCGCCTGAGGCGAGCAGGCGCTCGAGCCAGCCGAGGACCTCCTCGGCAGGAGGGACACTCAGCCATCCGACGGCTCCGCCGGTCGCCGCAACGGCCTGGACGAGGTCCACGAGACCGGGCTGGTGCCGCTCATCGCACCAGGTGACCCGCACCACCAGACCATAGGGTCGGCCGGTGACACCAGACGTGCGAGCCGTACAGGTCCGCGGGCTACGCAAGTCGTTCGGGCAGGTCGCGGCCGTGGCCGGCATCGACCTCGACGTGCCGCGCGGCTGCTTCTTCGGCCTGGTCGGGCCGAATGGGGCGGGCAAGACGACCACGCTGTCGATGGCCACCGGGCTGCTGCGGCCCGATGCCGGAACCGTGCTGGTCGACGGCGTCGACGTCTGGCGCGACCCGCGCGGAGCCAAGCGCCGGATCGGGGTGCTGCCGGAGGGGCTGCGGCTGTTCGAGCGCCTCTCCGGCCGGGAGCTGCTGGAGTTCAGCGGTCGCCTGCGGCAGCTGCCTGCCGACGTCGTCGCCCAGCGCTCCGGCGAGCTGCTCGAGACGTTCGGGCTGGCCGGCGCGGGCAACCAGCTGGTCGTCGACTACTCGACCGGGATGCGCAAGAAGGTCGCCCTGGCGGTCGCGCTGCTGCACAACCCCGGCGTGCTGTTCCTCGACGAGCCCTTCGAGGCGGTCGACCCGGTGTCGGCGCGGACCATCCGCGACGTCCTGACGCGCTTCACCTCCCGTGGCGGCACCGTCGTGTTCTCCAGCCACGTCATGGAGCTGGTGGAGCGGCTCTGTGACGAGGTCGCGATCGTCAACGGTGGCCGGGTCGTCGCGGCCGGACCGGTCGACGTCCTGCGGGCCGGCCGAAGCCTGGACGACGTCTTCGTCGACCTGGTGGGCGCCCGCGGCTGGGGAGTCGGGGCCCTGGACTGGCTCGGCGGGTGATCAGGCTCGCGCTCGCGCTGCGCTGGGCCCTGCTGTGTGGGGCGCTGCGCTCGGGCCGCGGTTCGACCGGTCGTCGGGTCGGGCTGGCAGGGGGTGCGGTCGTCGGTCTGGGGTTCGCGCTGCTGGCCGTCGCGGGCCTGGCCTCGTTGCGCGGGAGCGGCATCGCCGACGACGCCTCGGTGGTGCTGTTCACCGGGCTGCTCGTGGGGTGGACGATCCTCCCGATCTTGACGTTCACCAGCGACGACCTGCTCGATGCGAGCAAGCTGGCGCTCCTGCCGCTGTCGACCCGGGACGTCCTTGTCCTGCACGGTGTCGGAGCCTTGCTCGGCGTCGCCCCGATCGCCACCCTGCTGGCCTGCCTCGGCCTGGTAGCAGCCACCGGAGACAGCCTGGCGTCGTACGGCGTGGCAGTGGTCGCCGTGCCCCTCGAGCTGGCGCTGTGCGTGGCCCTGAGCCGTACGACGGCAGCGTCGCTGGCCCGGCTCCTGCGGTCCCGCCGCGGGCGCGACCTCGGGGTAGCCCTGACCGCACTCGTCGCCGTCAGCGGCCAGCTGGTCAACCCGCTCCTGCAACGGGCGGGACGGTCACAGGGCGCCGGGCACGCTCTGCACCAGGCCGCCTCGGTCCTGTCGACGCTGCCACCCGGGCTGCTGGCCTCAGCCCCCCGGCTGGCTCGTGCTGGCCGGCTGCCCCTTGCGGCGCTGCACCTGCTCGCCGGCGCCATGGCCGTCGCTGCCCTGCTGGCGCTGTGGGCCCGGACCCTGGGCCGGGCCGAGCTGAGCGTCGACGCGACCACGTCGCCGAGCCGCAGTTCCACCGGCCTTATCCCCCGACTGCTGACGTGGGTCCTGCCGGGAGGCCGGGTCGGCGCCGTCGCCGCGAAGGACCTGCGCTACCTGGCCCGCGACCCACGCCGACTGGTGCAGCTCGTCACGGGCACCGTGTTCCCGGCCTTCTTCGTGGTCGTGGTGCCCCTGCTGTCCCCCGGTGGCCATCTCGACGAGGTGATGGTGTTCGCAGTGTGCGGCGTCGCGGTCTTTGCCGGGCTCGGCGGCTCGAACCGCTTCGGCCAGGACGGCACCGCCACGTGGATGCTCCTGGCCGCGGGCACCGATCGGCACGCGGCCCGCCGAGACCTGCTCGGCGGGGACCTGGCGCTGGTGCTTGTCGTGGTCCCGTTGATGGTCGTTCTCGGCGTCCTGCTTGCCGCGGTGACCGGCGGCTGGCGTTACCTGCCGGGCGCGGAGGGCCTCGGCCTCGCGATCCTCGGCGTGAGTCTTGGGGCCGCGTCGGTGGTCGCGGTCGTCGCGCCCTTCCCGCTGCCCGAGGGCTCGCGCAACGCCTTCTCCAACGGGGGTGGAGGTCAGGGGCTGCTCGCCGCCGCGCTGGGCTTCGGCGTCCTCGCGGTCGTCGCGATTACCTGCGCGCCACTTGTCGCCCTGCTCGTGCTGGTCCTGCACCCAGACCACGGAGCGCCCCTGCTGCTCCTCGGCCCCCTGTACGGCGCAGCCCTCGGCGCGGGTGCCCGCGAGCTGGCCACGACCCTGTGGTCGGAGCGGGGACCCGAGGTGTTGCTGCGCCTGTCGGCCCGCCCCGGCTGACCCTGCCGACCGGCCGCTCAGGAGTTGCTGGCCACGAACCCGATGAGGTGACCCCAGGCCTGCTCGCAGGCCTGCGTGTGCTCGGGCGCGGTGCGGTCGAAGAACGAGTGCGGCATGCCGTCGAAGACCACCAGGTCGGCCGGGACCGGGACGACCTCGGCGAGCTGCTTGGGGTCCTCGACCGGGATGTGGGCGTCCGCGCCGGCGACGAGCATCAGCAGCGGGGCCGTCATCTGGTCCACGACCGGCAGCGGGATCGAGGACCGTCCGTAGAACCCGATGCACCCCGCGAGCCCCGGGGTGTCGGCGCTCTGCCGCCACGAGTACGACCCACCGAAGCAGAACCCCAGCGTGAACACCTGCTCGACGCCGAGCGCGCGCAGGTGCGACACCCCGGCCACAACGTCGGCCGCGATGCCTTCGGGCGTCGCCTTCTGCACCTCGGGCATGAAGTCGAAGGTGTCGCTACGGTCCTCGCCCTCGACGGTCCGGCCGAAGTAGTCGATCGTCACGGCCTCCCAACCGAGCTCAGCAAGGCGCACCGTCAGGTCGCGGTAGTAGGCGTGCAGCCCACGGACGTCCGGCAGCACGACGACCCCCACCTTCGACCCCGGCCGCTCCGGCACCGGGCGCGGAGGGGGCGAGCGAGCCATCAGCGAAGCACATGGGCCGAACCTAACTCAGCTCGGCAAGCCGGGTCAGCCCCGCAGCAGCAGCAGCGTCCCGTCGAGCTCCTCGGGCGTGACGAGAACGTCGCGCGCCTTGGAACCCTCGGACGGTCCAACGATGCCACGGCTTTCCATCAGGTCCATCAGCCGCCCGGCCTTGGCGAAGCCCACACGGAGCTTGCGCTGGAGCATCGACGTCGACCCGAACTGGGTCGTGACGACCAGCTCGACGGCCTGCAGGAGCACGTCGAGGTCATCGCCGATCTCCTCGTCACCCTGCCGCTCGGCGACGACCGGTGCCGTGAGGTCCTCCCGGAACGCCGGCTGGCGCTGGGCCTTGCAGTGGTCGACGACCGCCCTCACCTCGGCGTCGGTGACCAGCGCACCCTGGATCCGCAACGGCTTGGAGGCACCCATCGGCAAGAAGAGCGAGTCGCCCTTGCCGATCAGCTTCTCCGCGCCGGGCTGGTCCAGGATGACCTTGGAGTCGGTCCCGCTGGAGGTCGCGAAGGCCAGCCGCGACGGAACGTTTGCCTTGATCAGCCCGGTGACGACGTCGACCGAAGGGCGTTGCGTCGCGATGACCAGGTGAATACCGGCAGCGCGCGCGAGCTGGGTGATCCGCACGATGGAGTCCTCGACATCGCGTGGCGCGATCATCATCAGGTCAGCGAGCTCGTCGATGATGACCAGCAGGTAGGGGTAGGGCTTGTACACCCGCTCCGACCCGGTGGGGGCCACCAGCTGACCGGCCCGGACAGCGGCGTTGAACTCGTCGACGTGCCGAAAGCCCGAGGCAGCAAGGTCGTCGTACCTCATGTCCATCTCGCGGACGACCCACTGCAGGGCCTCGGCGGCCTTCTTGGGGTTGGTGATGATGGGGGTGATCAGGTGCGGGATCCCCTCGTACGACGTGAGCTCGACCCGCTTGGGGTCGACCAGCACCATCCGCACCTCGTCAGGGGTGGCCCGCGACAGGATGCTCACGAGCAGCGAGTTGATGCACACCGACTTGCCGGCGCCGGTCGCGCCGGCGATCAGGATGTGCGGCGTCTTCGCGATGTTGGCGCAGACGAAGCCACCCTCGATGTCCTTGCCCAAACCGACGAGCATCGGATGGTGGTCATTGGTCGCCACCGGGCTGCGCAGGATGTCACCGAGCGAGACCTGCTCACGGTCGGTGTTGGGGATCTCGATGCCGATCGCGCTCTTGCCGGGGATGACGTCGATGATCCTGACGTCGGGGCTCTTCACGGCGTAGGCGATGTTGCGGGCGAGGGTCTTGATCCGCTCGACCTTGACGGCCGGGCCCAGCTCGATCTCGTAACGGGTGACCGTCGGGCCGCGGCTGAAGCCGGTCACCCGAGCGTCGACCTGGAAGTCGATCAGCACCTGCGACAGGGCGGCGATGACCTCGTCGTTGGCGGCACTGCGCTTCCTCGGCGGCGTACCGGCTCCTAACAGCTCTGGTGGGGGCAGTACGTAGTCGCCCTTGAGCACCAGCTGCTCGGCCTTCTTGGGGACGGGCGTGTGCGGCGGCAGCTCGGCCGCGACCCGCGCGCGGTCGTCCTCGGCGACCACCACCGGGTTGAGGTCCTCGGGGGGTGGCTGCACTCCGACCAGCACGCCGACGCGGCGACGCGGCCGGCTGCGGTTGAGCGGCGCTAGCGGCTGCAGCCCGACCTCGGGCTCGGCCACAACCAGCGGCGTGCGCAGCAGGGCCTTGTCGCGCAGCTGGGCGAGCCGCCGCGGTACCTGGTGCACGGGCGTGGCGGTCACGACCAGCAGCCCAAACGTCGCCAGCAGCAGCAACACCGGCACGGCGATGTACGGCGTGAGCAGGTGCTCCAGCGGGTCGCCGAGCACGAAGCCGACGACCCCGCCCTTATCGGCCCGTGGCAGGGCCCCGCGGACGATGTGCAGGACGCCGAGCGCGCCCAGCGACAGGGTGGTCCACCCGACGAACAACCGGCCGCGGGTCCCCTGGCTGACGGGGTGGCGCAGCACGTGAACACCCGCGAAGGCCAGCACGACCGGCAGTACCATCGCGCCACGACCGAGCAGTCCTTCGACCGCGTCGGCGAGCGTGTTGCCGGCGGAGCCTGCGTGCCACCACGCACCGGCTGCGGACAGCAAGGCACCGATGAGCAGGACGAGGCCGACCCCGTCGCGCCGGTGTGCTGGGTCGAGGTCACGTGCGCTGGTCCCGGCGGCCCGGCCGACCCCGCCTACTCCCCCGGCCAGCAGCCGGAACGACCCGCCGACCAGTCCAGCGACTGCCTTGCCGCCCACCGCGAGGGGTCCCGGCGCGGTACGCCGAGCGGCCGGCTTGCGAGCGGCCGGCTTGCGGGCCCCCGGCTTGCGAGCTGCCGGCTTCCCCGTGGGCTTGCCGGCTGGGCCGGAGGGGCGAGCGGACGTACGTGTGGCCATGATGGGACGGTACCGGCTGCCACCACCCGTCCCACCAGTCACAGGAGCGACACGCCGTGGCGCAACCGACGCTCAGACCTCGAGGACGACCGGGATGATCATGGGTCGGCGGCGGTAGGTGTCGCTGACCCAGCGGCCCAGGACCCGACGCAGCGCCTGCCCGAGCTGGTGCGGGTCGGAGACACCGTCGGCGGCGGCCCGGTCGAGCTCGGCCTCCAGCAGCGGCAGGACCTCGTCGAAGGCCTTCGGGTCGTCGCTGAAGCCGCGGGCCGCGATCTGCGGCGCACCGGCGACCTTGCCGGTCATCGAGTCGACGGCGATCGTGAGCGAGATGAAACCCTCCTCGCCGAGGATCCGGCGGTCCTTGAGCGTCGACTCCCCCACGTCGCCGACTTCGAGGCCGTCCACGTAGACGTAGCCGCACGGGACGGCACCCACGATCGAGGCCCGCCCGTCGACCAGGTCGACCACGACCCCGTCGTCGGCGAGGACGACGTTGTCGACCCCGGTGAGGCGACCGAGCTCGGCGTGCGCCCGCAGGTGCCGCCACTCGCCGTGTACCGGCATCAGGTTCGAGGGCTTCACTGCGTTGAGCAGGTAGAGCAGCTCACCGGCCGGCGCGTGTCCCGAGACGTGCACCTTCGCGACGCCCTTGTGCACCACGCGGGCACCCCAGCGGGACAGACCGTTGATGACCCGGTACACGGCGTTCTCGTTGCCGGGGATCAGGGAGGAGGCCAGCACGATGGTGTCTGCCGCCTCGATCCGGACCTGGTGGTGGGACCGATTCGCCATTCGCGACAGCGCCGACAGCGGCTCCCCCTGGGAGCCGGTCGAGACCAGCAGAACCTTGCGCGGCTCGAGGCTCTCGAGCTGCTTCATCTCTACGACAATCCCGGCTGGGATGCGGAGCAGGCCGAGGTCGGAGGCCACGCCCATGTTGCGCACCATCGAGCGCCCCACGAAGGCCACCTTGCGCCCGTGCTTGTCCGCGGCGTCGAGCACCTGCTGGACGCGGTGAACGTGTGAGGCGAAGCAGGCGACGACGACACGGCCGGAGGCGGTGCGCACGACCTCGTCGAGGACCGGGCCGATCTCGCGCTCGGGGGTGACGAAGCCAGGGACCTCGGCGTTCGTGGAGTCCGACAGCAGCAGGTCGACGCCCTCCCCGCCCAGGCGGGCAAACCCGCCGAGGTCGGTGAGCCGACCGTCCAGCGGCAGCTGGTCCATCTTGAAGTCGCCGGTATGCAGCACCAGGCCGGCTCCCGTCCGGATGGCGACCGCCATCGCATCCGGGATGGAGTGGTTCACGGCGAAGAACTCGAGGGCGAACGGGCCGACCGTGACGTGTTCACCCTCGACGACCTCGTCCACCACCGGGGTGATCCGGTGCTCCTTGAGCTTGGCCTGCAGCAGCGCGAGGGTGAAGCGGCTGCCAATGATGGGGATGTCCCGCCGCTCGCGCAGCAGGTAGGGGACAGCCCCGACATGGTCCTCGTGGCCGTGCGTCAGGACGACCGCAACGACGTCGTCGAGGCGGTCCCGGATATAGCTGAAGTCGGGCAGGATCAGATCGATGCCGGGCTGCTCGGTCTCGGGGAACAGCACGCCGCAGTCGACGATCAGCAGCTGCCCGTCGTACTCGAAGACGGTCATGTTGCGACCGATCTCGCCGAGACCGCCGAGGGCCACGACGCGCAGGGCTCCGGCGGCCAGCGGCGGCGGCGTGCCGAGGTCCGGGTGCGGGTGGCTCATCCGAGCACCCCTGCGGCGATGAGGTCGGTGCGCAGCTGCGCTACCTCGTCCTCGGTGGCCTCGACCAGCGGCAGCCGCACCGGGCCGACCGGGAAGCCGAGCAGCGCAAGCGCCGCCTTGACCAAGATGGTGCCGGGGCTGCGGAAGATGCCGGAGTAGATCGGCAGCATCCCCTCGTGCAGCGCGCGGGCACCGGCGGCGTCGCCGGAGGCGAAGGCCTCGATCATCTGCTTGGTCCGCCCTGCGACGACGTGGGTGGAGGTGCCGATGACGCCGACGGCGCCCAGCGCCAGCAACGGCAGTGTCCACGGGTCGTGGCCGGAGTAGTAAGCCAGGTCGCTCTGCGACAGCACCCAGGAGGTCGACTCCAGGTCGAGCTTGGCGTCCTTGATGGCGACCACCTGCGGGTGCGCCGCGAGCGCAAGGACCGTTGCCTGCGTCAGAGCGAGCCCGGTGCGGCCAGGGACGTCGTAGAGCATCACCGGCAGGTCGGTCGACTCGGCGACTGCCACGGTGTGCGCGATGACCCCGGCCTGTGGTGGCTTGTTGTAGTACGGCGTGACGACCAGCAGCCCGGACGCGCCGGCCTTCGCGGCGTCCTGCGCCATGAGCGTCGCGTGCACGGTGTCGTTGCTCCCGACGCCGGCGACGACCGTTGCCCGGCCGCCGACCGCGTCGACGACGGCTCGCAACAGGTCGGCCTTCTCGTCGCGGTGGGTTGTGGGCGCCTCACCCGTCGTACCACTGATGACCAGGCCGTCGTTGCCGTCGCCGACCAAGCGGTCGGCGAGCTCCGCGGCGCGGTCCAGGTCGACGGCACCGTCGGGGGTGAAAGGCGTGACCATCGCGGTCAGCACTTGGCCGAAGGGAGGGGTCGTCATGACGCGAGGCTACCGTCCACGGGTCCCCGCGCATTGCCGTCACAGGTGGCGGGTCAGCCCTCGCCGACCAGCGGGCTGCTGGCGACCTCGGTGCCGTCACCGAGCGGGGTGATGGCGAAGTCGGCGAAGACGTTGGGCGCGACCCGCTGCAGCTCGCGAAGCATCGCGATCGCCAGCTCACGGATCTCGACGTCGGCGTGCTCGGAGGCCCGCATCGCCACGAAGTGCCGCATCGCGCGGTAGTTGCCGGTGACGACGATCCGGGTCTCGGTCGCGTTGGGCAGGACGGCCCGGGCAGCCTGGCGGGCCTGCTTGCGCCGGGCGGTGACGTTCTCGACGTCGGCGAACTTCTTCTCCAAGCCCTCGAGCAGCCTGGTGTACGACGTCAATGCCGCCTCCCCAGCCTCGAGGAACAGCGCGTGCAGCTCGGGGTCGTCGGCGATGACGCCCGGCTCGACCATCGCGGCGTCGCGCTCGGGCACGTAGCGTTGCGAGAGCTGGCTGTAGGAGAAGTGCCGGTGCCGAATCAGCTCGTGGGTAAGGCTGCGGCTGATCCCGCTCAGGTAGAAGCTCACCGAGCCGTGCTCGAGCACGCTGAGGTGCCCCACCTCCAGGATGTGCTGGAGGTAGCCGGCGTTGCTCGCCGTCGCCGCGTTCGGCTTGCTCCAGCTCTGGTAGCAGGCGCGCCCGGCGAACTCGGCCAGCGCCTGGCCGCCGTCCACGTCGGTCTCCCAAGGCACGTCTGCCGGGGGGTCGAAGTGGGTGTAGGCGATGACCTGGACCTTGAGCGGCGCGAGCGCCGGAACTGCAGACAAGACACTTCTCCGTACGGCGGAAAGCGGGCCGCGGGAAGGGAAGAGCGGCGGCTGCCAGCGTAGCCGTCGGGGCCGCTACGCACCGGCAGCACGCCGCCGACGTGCCAAGACCTCACGTCGCTGCCGCCTGATCAACGGGTAGGACGGGGCGGGCTCACCTCGGAGTGGGCGCGGCCATTCGGGCAAGGTCTCGCGCCAGATCCCGAGCGAGGTCCCCGCGTTCTTCGACAATCACGTCCGAGAGCCCCAACCACGCCGCCGCCCGGACGAGCTCATCCGCGAGCGCCGCAGCCGTCCCGTCGCCGTCGCGCGCACCCGGCTCCCGCCAGGCGGCCAGCACCCGGAGCACGCTCGCCTTGCGATCGGCCTTGAGGTCCACCCGAGCGCGGATCGCCTCGTCGTGCAGGAAAAGCAGGCAGTAGTAGCCGTAGACCCGCTTCGGTGCCGGGACGTAGATCTCGATCCGGTAGTCGACGTCCCACAGCCGCTGGGTCCGGCCCCGTTCCCACACCAGCGGGTCGAACGGCGACAGCAGCGCCGAGCGGCGGACCTTGCGCGGCACTGCCGCTCCAGCGGACAGGTAGGCGACGTCGCGCCAGCCCTCGACCGTCACCGGCAGCAGCGCGCCCTCCTCCACGAGCGACGCGACCGCAGCCTCCCCCTCGGCGGGCCGCAGCCGGAAGTAGTCCCGCAAGTCCTTGCGCGTCGCCACCCCGTGCGCCCGCGCAGCGAATCGGACCAGCTCGCGCTGGGCGTCCTCACGAGTCGGGGTGGGCAGCGCCAGCACGGCGGACGGGATCACCCGCTCGGTCACGTCGTACAACCGCTCGAAGCCGTTGGTCCTGCGGGCCGTCGTCACGCGGCCGCTCCAGAACAGGTACTCCAGGCCGCGCTTCACGTCGTCCCAGCCCCACCAGGCACTCCCGCCCCGGGGTGCGTCCCGTAGCGCCCCGGCGCCGACCGGACCGGAGTCCTCGACCCGGCGCAGCAGGTCCGCGACGAAGTCCGGGCGGTCGCGGAACATCCGCAGCGGCCCGCCCCATCCCTCGTCGAGCGCCTCCGCCCGCGCCATCCGCCACCGCAGCAACGGATGCAACGCCATCGGCAGGTACGACGCCTCGTGACCCCAGTACTCGAACAGCTCACGTCGACCAAAGGCGAGGTCGTCGAGCAGCGTGGTGGGCCAGGGGCCGAGCCGGCTGAACGCCGGCATGAGGTGCGCCCGCGTCAAGACGTTGACGCTGTCGATCTGTAGCAGCTGCGTGCGCCCCAGCACCCGCCGAAGGTGCCGCGCGTCGACCGCACCGGTCGGCAGGGGGTCCGCGAACCCCTGCGCCGCCAGGGCGATCCGGCGCGCCTGCGCGAGCGAGAGGTCAACCATGCGAGGCATCCTCTCAGGGCCGTCCGGCGAGCCACCGGCCGATAGCAGCCGTCGACGGCTTCCTGACGGGACCAGCAAGGAGCACCCGACCTGAGCGCGCTCGAGGTGCGGTACCGCCGGCCGCGGTTAACCTGACCCGGTGGCCGATGTCAGCGTGCGCCCCGCCCGTCCGCAGGACGCCGAGCCGGTCGCGCACCTCCAGCTCCAGACCTGGAAGGCCGTGTATGGCGACCTGCTACCAGCAGCCGCCCTCGAGCTCCCGCTGGAGCAGGTCGCAGCCGTCTGGCTGAACGCGATCGAGGCACCCCCCTCCCCGCGGCACCGGTTGCTCGTGGCGCTGGAGCAGGCCGAGGTCGTCGGCTTCGCCGCGAGTGAGCCAGCCACCGATGACGACCTCGGGGCGGCTCCTCCTGTCGGCACCGCTCCCCCCATCGGTACCGCTCCTCCTGCCACCCAAGCTCACGATTCCGCTTCTGCTCTGGCTCCCCAACCCGCTGCGGTCGAGCTGACCGCCTTCCTCATCGAGCCCCGCTGGAGCCGCCGCGGCCACGGCTCCCGACTGCTCACCGCCTCGGTCGACCACTGGCGCGGTGACGGCTTCGCGACAGCCGTGCACTGGGCCTTCGAGGCCGACACGGTCCTCGCAGACTTCCTCGCGTCAGCCGGGTGGGGCTTCGACGGCCAGGGCCGCGGCCTCGACACCGGCCCCCGGGTGGTGCCTCAGCGGCGGCTGCACACCAACCTCGCGCAGCCGCCTGCATAAGGCACTACTCAGCTCCGCCTGTGGCTCTCGCCAGAGCACCCGACGCGCAGCCGCCTCATTGCCGCGCCGCTTCAGGCATCGGGACGTAGCCGTGTTCGTTGGCCCAGTTGCCGTTGCGGAGTTCGATCGTCTGGTTGTGGTGGAGCTGGTGATGGAGGGCTTGGCAGGCCCAGATGGTGTCGCTCATACTGGTGGTGCCGGTCACTGCGTAGCGGGTGAGGTGGTGGGGTTCGAGCTGGACGAGGGGGTCGCCGGGGCGGCAGCAACTCATGCCGGCGCAGGCGCTGGCGGGTCCGCCGTGTTGGGTGCGGCTGGCTTTGCGTTCGCGGCTGGTGAGGGTGCGTTGGGTGTGGATCGTGCCGAGCGGCTTGAGGGTGTGGCTGAGCACGATGGGGGTGGTCGCCGCGTCGCACCACCAGCGGCGGATGAGGCTCGTCGGCAGGATCTTCGCGCTGCCGCCGGTGGCGGGGCGGGCCCCGGGCAGATGGTGAAGTAACCGCTCGCTGAGGGTGACGTTGATGCTGACGGGGGCTTTGTCGCGGCTGCCGGCCAGTCCTTGCGCCAGTGCGGTCTGCAGCAGGAGCAGTAACGCGTCGTGCAGCCGTTTGCCCTTGGACCGCGGCCGGTGCACGCCGGGCTCGTTGAGTCCGTTTGGCTGGCTGAGGGGGTTCCAGTCGATGTGTTCGTGGTATGGGTAAAGCTCCGTGAGGTCGTCGGGGGTGACGCCTTGATGGCGGAGGGTGTGCAAGGCCGCGGTGTCCAGGGGGCTAACGGGGTCACGGGTGGCCATCGCGGCGAGCAGGACGTGCAGGGTCTCCCACAGCTCGGCGTTGGCCTCGATGGTGATCCGCCCCCCTGGCCGGTCGGGGTGGGGGTGCAGGGCGAGGCGGCGGGCGTCCTCAGCGCGACTGGCCTGGTCTTCCAACCTGCTCGGGAGCAGCGCGCCGAGCTGCTCGGCCAGCGCGTTCGGCAGGAACCGGGCAGGCAGGTGTTCGGCAAGCAACACCAGGGCGGCCTCGACCTGGCCCAGCTCGGAGGCGACGCCGCTGCCGCCGCCGGAGTCGGAGTCGGAGTCGGAGTCGGAGTCGGAGTCGGAGCGTGGGCGTGGGCCGCGGCCATTCCTGATGGCATCGAGCTCAGCCCGCAGCGCGAGGATCCGCGGGTCCTCCACCTCGACTTCCACGCCGTTGCCGTCCACGGTGGTGGCGGTCAGCGTGCTGCTCAGCGTGCCGGTCCGAATCAGGTCCAGGGTGTTGCCGATGATCGCGTCGAGGACCGGGCCGGCGAGTTGGCCGTCGATCAGCCCGTCGGGGCGGTCCACGTTCGCTCGGGCGTGCCCGAGGGCGTTCGCGACCTGCCGGCCGGCGTCGCCAGGTGAGCCGCCCGGCGAGGACCCGCTGGCGCAGTATCGGATAGGTCCGCAGGTGCTGCGACAAGGTGATGTCGGCGGTCGGGCGCTCGGGGTGGCGGCGGCGCAGCCAGCTGCCCAGTGACGGTTCGTTGTCCCGCCCGTAGGTACGGCGGACCCGGGCATCCCCCAGAGCGCTGATCACGACCCTGCGCAGGTCCTGCTGCACCCGCAGCAACCCATCCAGGTCGGCGACGGCCTGTTCCGCACTCGCCTCGGCCGGATCGACCTTCTGCAGGGCCGCGACGGCGAGCAGCACCGCCTGCACCAGCGAGCCCGGCGATGGCGGGCTCGAAACGACGGGCGCGTCCCAGACCCCTGGCACCGCCCATCGCACCGGCCCCGTCGGCTCGGTGAGCAGCACCGGCGAAACCGCCTCTGGCTCCAGGCAGCACGGGCAGTCCGGAACCGTCAGGAAGTCCGACGCGAACACCTCCAGCGGCCACGTCCCTGCAGGATCAGCCGGCAGCACCACCTCAGGCGCCTCGAACTCGTCGAACAGGTCATCCCCAGGCTCCAGGAACAACGTCGACGCGTACCCGTCGTACCCGTCGTACCCGTCCATGACGATCTCCCCTCCGCGTCGCGCCAGACCTCACATGATAGAGCACACATACGACAGACATGAGGGCTCGCTGCATCTGTGGACAAGAATATTCTGAATCAGATTGGTGGTAATGACATCGTCCATAATCGGTGGACGGCCGAAGGGAAATGGCTCCCCCGGAGGATGGAGGAGGTCGACCCCCTGGACGAGGGCCCGGCCTCGCCGAAAGGCTCGTGGCAGCACTGCACGACGTCGCCGGCACGCATGACAAAGCCGCCCTCGACCCCGCGGCGCTCAGCTCTCCGGCAGAGCAGCGAAGTCGCTCTTGACCTTGCGGTACCAGCCCATGCCAGCGATGGGATGCTTCCAGCGGCCCTTCATACTGGTCAGGGCCTGCTCGTGGGTGCCGTCCGTCGTTCCTGGAAGGGCGAGGTCACCCGGGCCACCGAGCTGCTGACAGGTCATGGACTTCATGGGTGCGGGCGCCTCTGGTCGCCATACCGGTCGATCCAGGCCCACAGTACGACGCTGCTACTCGCCGGGGGACACCAGGAAGTACCGCCCCTTGGCGTTGGCCGGCAGCCCCGGAAAGTAGGAGTCCCAGAGCGCCCGGCCTCGCAGCTCCACCACGCGGTCCTCGCGGACCAGTCCGTCGACGACCTTCTGCAAGGCCGACAGGGACAGGCCGCACGAGGCCAGGACGGCGCCGATGGGCTGCCCCTCGGCGGCTGCCACGGGCACCCCCGCGCGGGACAGCAGCCGCAGCCCTAGGTCACCGACCTTCGCGGGCTCAGCAGACACCACGGCCAGGACGTCGGCGGCGGTGACGTTCACGTTTTCGTTCACGGCGACTTCTCCAAAGCCACGGCCTTGCGCATGGCCCGCCGCCCGCGCTGCGGGTCACGCGCGGCGTCGTACGCGGTCGCCAAAAGGAACCACGCGCGCCAGTCGTCTGGTCGGGCTTCCACCTCTGCCTTGCGTACGGCGAAAAGCGCGTCCGCGGCGTCCCGCTCCACCCGTCCGCTGGCGGTCAGGGGCAGCTCCTGCTCGACGAAGCCCTCCGCGAAAAGCTGGCGCCCGAGCCGCTCCGATGCGGCACCGAGACGGACCTCCCCGAGCACCAGGACACCACCCAGCACGACGAGCAGCAGGACACCGACACCAAGCAGGCTGCCCTTGAGCGAGCCGGTGCGGAACAAGTCGACCGCGCGCACCACCATGTATCCCCCGAGCAGAGCGGTCGCGAGCACCACCACAGCAGCACTGGTCCGCGCCTTCACGGGCGCCTCACAGGGACAGCAGCGCATCCAGGCCGACCGTGAGCCCGGGCCGGGTCCCGATCTGCCGGACGCCGAGCAGCACACCGGGCATGAACGACGCCCGGTCGTAGGAGTCGTGGCGCAGCGTGAGGGTCTCCCCCTCGCCGCCGAGGATCACCTCCTGGTGGGCCACCATGCCAGCCATCCGGACGGCGTGCACCCGCACCCCGTCGACCAAGGCGCCGCGGGCGCCGTCGAGGGACTCCGTCGTCGCGTCTGGCATGGCCGGCATCCCCGCGCGGGCCTGGCCCACGAGCTGCGCCGTGCGCCGGGCGGTGCCGGAGGGAGCGTCCGCCTTGCCAGGGTGGTGCAGCTCGACGATCTCGACCGAGTCGAAATACGGCGCGGCCTGCGCGGCGAAGCGCATCATCAGCACGGCGGCGATGCCGAAGTTGGGGGCGACGAGAACCCCGACGGAGCTCCCTTCGAGCCACGTGCGCAGGGTGTCGAGGCGAGCGGCGTCGAAGCCGGTGGTGCCGACGACGGCATGCACTCCCGCGTCGATGCAGGCCCGCAGGTTGTCCATCACGGCCGAGGGGTGCGTGAAGTCGACGGCCACGTCGACGCCAGCGAGGTCGAGCATGTCCCCGACGTCGTACGCCGGCCCGACCTCCAGGTCAGCAGCCGCGGTGACGGCCCGGATGACCTCCGAGCCCATCCGGCCCTTGGCCCCGAGTACGGCGACAGTGGTCACGTCAGCACCTCCGAGAAGTCGCGGTCCGGGAACGGTCCGATGATGCCCATCGACAGCGGCCGCCGCAGCACGTCGTCTGCCACGGCGCGCACGTCGTCAGGGGTGACGGCGGCGATCCGCTCGAGAATGGCCTCCACCGGCAGGACCTCGCCGTTCACCAGCTCGCCCTTGCCCAGGCGGCTCATCTGCGACCCGGTGTCCTCAAGGCCGAGCACGAGCGACCCGCGCAGCTGCCCCTGCGCTCGGGAGATCTCCTCGTCCGTGACCCCCTTGTCGGCGACCGAGGCGAGCTCCTCACGGCACAGGCTGAGGACCTCGTCGACTCGGGACGGCGAGCAGCCGGCGTACACCCCGAACATGCCCGTGTCGTGGTGATGGCTGCTGTAGCTGTAGACGCTGTAGGCCAGCCCTCGCTTCTCACGGACCTCCTGGAACAGTCGACTCGACATCCCACCACCGAGGGCGTTGCTGAGCACCGAGAGCGCATAGCGTCGTGGGTCGTCTCGCGCCAGCCCGTGCATCCCGAGGACCAGGTGCGCCTGCTCCGTGGGGCGGTCCTCGACGACGGCGCCGGTCAGCGCAGGTGGCGGCGCCCACGGCCGCAGCGGAGCAGGCACCTTTGACGTCTGCGCCGCAGGCGCACCCGGCGCCGACAGCCCAAAGGCCTGCGCCACGAGCTGTACGACGCGCTCGTGCTCGACGTTCCCTGCGACGCTGACGACCATGTTCTCGGGGGTGTACCGCCCGCGGTAGTAACCGGCGATCGCCTCTGCGGTCAGCGTCTGGATGCTGTCCACCGTGCCGATGACGGGCCGCCCGAGTGGGTGGTTGCCGTACAGGGCTTCGGCGAAGGCGTCGTGGACGACGTCACCGGGGTCATCGTCGTGCATCGAGATCTCTTCGACGATCACGCCCCGCTCGGACTCGACGTCGGCCGGGGCCACCAGCGCGGACGTCACGAGGTCCGATACGACGTCCACGGCGAGCGCGAGGTCGGTGTCGAGGACCCGGGCGTAGTAGCAGGTGTACTCCTTCGCGGTGAAGGCGTTGAGCTCGCCGCCGACCGCGTCCATCACCGAGGAGATCTCCATCGCGTCCCGACGCCGGGTCCCCTTGAACAGCAGGTGCTCAAGGAAGTGCGAGGCGCCGTGCTCGGGCAGCGCCTCGTCGCGCGAGCCGACGCCGACCCACACGCCGAAGGCGGCGCTACGTACCCCGGGTACCGCTTCGGTGACAACACGCAGGCCCCCGGGAAGGACGGATCTCCTGCAACCGGGGGCCTGCGAGGTCAACGTGCTACTCCGCGGCTACGGAGGCGTCCGCAGCGCTCTCCACGGGGGTGAGGCTGATCTTGCCGCGCTGGTCGATCTCGGTGATCTCGACCTGCAGCTTGTCGCCGACGTTGACAACGTCCTCGACCTTACCGACGCGCTTGCCGTTGCCGAGCTTGCTGATGTGGACCAGGCCGTCGCGGCCGGGAACCAGGGAGACGAAGGCACCGAAGGCGGCGGTCTTGACGACCGTGCCCAGGAACCGCTCGCCGACCTTCGGCATGGTCGGGTTGGCGATCTGGTTGATCACCGCGAGCGCCGCTTCGGCAGCGGTCCCGCTGGTGGCACCGATGTAGATGGTGCCGTCGTCCTCGACCGTGATGTCAGCGCCGGTGTCGGACTGGATCTGGTTGATCATCTTGCCCTTCGGGCCGATGATCTCGCCGATCTTGTCGACGGGGATCTTGACGCTGAGCACACGCGGTGCGTACGGCGACATCTCGTCGGGCTCGTCGATCGCCTCGTTCATGACCTCGAGGATCGCCAGCCGGGCGGTACGGGCCTGCTGCAGGGCAGCGGCGAGGACCGAGCTGGGGATGCCGTCGAGCTTGGTGTCGAGCTGCAGCGCGGTGATGAACTGCGGGGTGCCGGCGACCTTGAAGTCCATGTCACCGAACGCGTCCTCGGCACCGAGGATGTCGGTCAGGGTGGCGTACTCGCCACCCTCGTAGATCAGGCCCATGGCGATGCCGGCCACCGGTGCCTTGAGCGGCACGCCGGCGTTCAGCAGCGACATCGTCGACGCGCAGACCGAGCCCATCGACGTGGAACCGTTGGAGCCCAGCGCCTCCGACACCTGACGGATCGCGTAGGGGAAGTCCTCGCGGGAGGGGAGCACGGGCACCAGGGCCCGCTCGGCGAGCGCGCCGTGGCCGATCTCGCGACGCTTGGGTGACCCGACGCGGCCGGTCTCACCGGTGGAGTACGGCGGAAAGTTGTAGTTGTGCATGTAGCGCTTGCGGTTCTCGGGATTGAGGGTGTCGACCATCTGCTCCATGCGCAGCATGTTCAGCGTGGTGACACCCATGATCTGGGTCTCGCCGCGCTCGAACAGCGCCGAACCGTGCACGCGGGGCAGGACCTCGACCTCGGCGGCCAGCTGGCGGATGTCCTCCAGGCCGCGGCCGTCGATGCGGACCTTGTCGGTGACGACGCGCTTGCGCACGACCTTCTTGCTGACCGAGCGGAACGCGGCGCTGACCTCGCCCTGACGACCCTCGAACTTTTCCGCCAGGTCGGCAAGGACGGCAGCCTTGAGGACGTCGGTGGCGTCCTCGCGCTCGGACTTGCCGACAATCGTCATGACCTCGGAGAGCTTGGCCTCGGCAGCACTCTCGACCGCGGCGTAGACGTCGTCCTCGTAGTCGAGGAAGACAGGTACCTCGATCGGGTCCTTGGGCGCCTTCGCCTTGAGCTCGATCTGTGCCTTGCAGACGGCCGCGATGGCCGGTTTCGCGGCCTCGAGGCCGGCGGAGACGATCGCCTCGGTGGGGGCCGAGCCGCCACCGTTGATGACCTCGTAGACGTTCTTGGTGGCCTCAGCCTCGACCATCATGATCGCGACATCCTGACCGCCCTTGCCGTCATCGACCAGCCGACCCGCGACCACCATGTCGAAGGTCGCGTTCTCAAGCTCGGAGTGGGTCGGGAAGGCGACCCACTCACCGTTGATGCACGCGACGCGGGTCGCACCGACCGGGCCGGTGAACGGCAGGCCGGACATCAGCACGGCGGCCGCGGCGGAGTTGATCGCCAGGACGTCGTACAGATGGTCGGGGTCGAGGGCAAGGATGGTGCTGACGACCTGGACCTCGTTGCGCAGGCCCTTTTTGAACGACGGGCGCAACGGACGGTCGGTCAGGCGGCAGGTGAGGATCGCGTCCTCGGACGGCCGGCCCTCACGGCGAAAGAACGAGCCGGGGATGCGCCCGACGGAGTACATCCGCTCCTCGACATCCACCGTGAGTGGGAAGAAGTCGAGGTTTTCCTTGGGCCGCTTGCTGGCGGTGGCCGCGGACAGGACGAGCGTGTCGCCCTGGTAGATGGTGACCGAGCCGGCGGCCTGCTTGGCCAGCCGACCGGTCTCGAACCGGATCGTGCGCGTGGCGCCGCCCGGGTTGTGGATGACGGCCTCGGAAAACTCCGAGCCGTAGATGTTGCTCTCGCCCGTCATGGGCACTCCTCTTTGTGACGGCCTCGCCTGTCGGGGTAAAGCTCCCGGGCGTGGCACGTGATGTCGCTGGACGGTCGTCCAACGACGAAGGGGAGCGCCCGAGTGGGCACTCCCCGTCGAACGGCTAGCGACGCAGTCCGAGACGCTCGATGAGCGTGCGGTAGCGGGTGATGTCGGTCTTCTCCAGGTACTTCAGAAGGCGGCGGCGGCGGCCGACCAGCAGGAGCAGGCCACGACGCGTGTGGTGGTCGTGCTTGTGCTCCTTGAGGTGGGCCGTCAGGTCCAGGATGCGCTTGGTCAGCATCGCGATCTGGACCTCGGGCGAGCCGGTGTCGGCCTCGACCGTGGCGTACTCCGCCATAATGGACTTCTTCTGCTCAGTGGTGAGCGCCACGGATCTCCTCGTTGCATCGGGTGTGCGCCCTGGGTCTTCTGCACCTGGACAAGTGAGCACACCACCGGTTCCCCGGCGTGGGCCCTACGTTACCAGCCCTCGGACGGCTGGACTCCCAAGACCGACCGGGTCCGCTCCACGTCGAAGGCCATCTGGGCCTTCAGCGGCTCCACTGCGTCAAAGCGCAGGGTTTCCCGCAGCCGCTCGGTGAACGCCAGGCCGACGTGCTCGCCGTACAGGTCGCCGGTGTAGTCGAGCACAAACGCCTCGACCCTGCGCTCGGTCCCCGCGAAGGTCGGGTTCGTACCGATGCTGATCGCCGCCGGCAGCAGCTGCGCCTGCGGACCCGACCCGCGGACCAGGCGTCCGGCGTAGACGCCGTCGGCGGGGATAGCGCTCCACGGCAGCGGCTCGAGGTTGGCCGTGGGGTAGCCCAGCTCACGGCCGCGTTGGTCGCCCCGCACCACGACGCCGTGGATGCGGTGCTCGCGCCCCAGCGCCTCAGTCGCAGTGGCGACGTCACCTGCTGACACGCACGAGCGGATGTAGGTCGAGGACCAGGTCATGTCGCCACGGCCCTGCAACGGGAAGCCTTCGACGCTGAACCCGAAGCGGCGACCGTCCTCGGCCAGCGTCGCCACGGTCCCGCTGCCCTTGTTGCCGTAGCGGAAGTTCTCCCCGACGACGACGACGCTCGCGTGCAGCTTCTCCACGAGCACGCCGTGGACGAACTCCTGGGCCGTGAGCCGCATGACGTCCAACGTGAACGGCAGGACGCAGAACACGTCGACCCCGAGGGCCTCGACGAGGTCGGCCTTGTACCGCTGCCCGGTCAGCATCGGAGGGTGGCTGCCCGGTCGGATCACCTCGATCGGGTGAGGGTCGAACGTCATCACGACACTGGGCACGCCGAGCTCACGTGCCCTGGCCACCGACTGCTCGATGATCTGCTGGTGACCGCGGTGCACACCGTCGAAGACGCCGATCGTGACGACGCAACGCCCCCATGTAGTCGGCACGCTCTCGACCCCGCGCCAGCGCTCCATACCCGCCAGCCTAGTCAGGCGGGACGGAACACCACCGTCGGGCGGGCGACCTCGCCCGTGTCCTCGAGCAGGGCCACGCACTCCCCCGACGGGGCGAAAGCGCCAACGGTGCCCCGTACCCCCGTGGGGTCGAGCTTCTTGCCGTACGACAGCGCCAGCGCCTCGTCGGCGGACAGCTCACGCCGGGGGAAGGACCGCGAGACAGCGAGGTCCAGCGGCACCACGGCGTCGTCGAAGAACTCGCCCAGCTGCTCCAGCGTTCGGGCCACGTCGAGCCCGAACGGGCCCACCCGGGTACGGCGCAGGGCGGTGAGGTGGCCGCCCACTCCGAGGGCCGCGCCGAGGTCCCGGGCGAGGGCCCGAATGTAGGTGCCGCTGGTGCACGTGACCCGCACGTCGAGGTCGTCGCCGCGACGCGCCAGCAGGTCGAACGTCGCCACCGTCACCGGTCGGGCCTTCAGTGCGACGTCCTCCCCGGCGCGCACCCGCGCATAGGAGCGCACACCGTCGACCTTGATGGCCGACACCGACGACGGGACCTGCAGCACCTCGCCCGTCAAGACGCCGATCTCGATGGCGACCTGCTCGTCGGTGACCGACGCGGCCGACATCTGCGCCGTCACCTCTCCCTCCGCGTCATCAGTCACGGTCGTGACGCCGAGCCTGATCGTCGCGTCGTACGTCTTGTCGGTCAGCGCGAGGTGGCCGAGCAGTCGGGTGGCCTTGCCGATACCCAGGACCAGGACGCCGGTAGCCATCGGATCCAGCGTGCCCGCGTGGCCGACCTTGCGGGTGCGGGCGAGCCGTCGGCTCCGGCCGACCACGTCGTGCGAGGTCCAGCCGCCGGCCTTGTCGACGACCACCAGCCCGTCAGGTGCGGGCCCCCGATCGGGAGCGGTCACACCGGCAGGTGCGGCGCCGCGGCCAGGGCCGCCCGGAGCTGGTCGAGCGTCCCGTCGATGTCGTCGCCGGACGTGAAGCCCGCGGCGAAGCGATGGCCGCCCCCGCCGAGCGACCCGCAGACGGCACCGACGTCGACGGCCCCCTTGGAGCGGGTCGAGACCTTCAGCCAGCCGTCAGCCGGGTCGTGCTTGAGCACGGCGGCGACCTCCGCCTCCCGGGCGGTGCGCACGACGTCGATGACGCCCTCGACATCGGACAGGGCCAGCCCGGTTGCAGTGAGGTCGGCGTCCGTCACGGTCGTCCACACCAGACCGAGACCGGCCACCGCGGCCGGCTCCAGGACGGCGCGCGCGCACGCGGCACCGAGCAGCTGGACGTAACCGAACGAGGCGTTGTCCCAGATGTCGCGACTGATCAGGTCGTGTCGGATGCCGGTCGCCAGCAGCCGAGCGGCCAGCTCGTGCACGGCCGGCGTCGTCCCGGCGTACTTGAACGAGCCCGTGTCGGTCACCAGTCCGGTGTAGACGGGAGCGGCGATCTCCGCCGTCAGGGGCAGTCCCAGCCGGTCGAGCAGCTCGACCACCACGACGGCGGTCGCAGCCGCGTCCACGTCCACCAGGTTGACGGTGCCGAAGCGGGTGTTGCTCACATGGTGGTCGATCACCAGCACGTCTGCGGCGGCCGGCACCCGGTCGGCCAGCGCTCCGAGCCGGTCGATGCTGCCGGTGTCGAAGATGACCAGAAGCCCTGGTGCCTCCGGGATCTGCGCTACCGGGACGAGCAGGTCCAGACCGGGCAGCCCGGTGTACGCCGCCGGCACCTCGAACGGCTCGCTGCCGAAGGAGGCGCGAACCTTGGTGCCACGGTCCCTCAGCGCGATGCCGAGGGCGAGCATGGAGCCCAGGGCGTCGCCGTCCGGCCCAACGTGGCAGGCAAGAACCACCTCGTCGTACGCCGCGAGCAGTCCGACCGCGCTCGTCCAGTCGGCCTCGGCAGCGCTCACGCGGGCTCCCGCTCGGGGTCCTCGGAGTGGTCGCTGTGGTCCTCGCTGTGGTCCTCGCTCACACGCGGCACGCGGTACGGGTCGGCGTCGCCCGCGGGGGCGGCGCCACTCGCGATCGCCTGCACGCGGGCGTCCGCCTCGCGGGCCTGGGCAAGGAGCTCCTCGAGCCGGCCCGTGGTCTCGGGGACGATGTCGGCGATGAAGGCGAGCGACGGGGTGTAGCGCACGCCGGTCTGTTTGCCGACGGTGCTTCGAAGGACGCCCTTGGCGCTCTCGAGGGCAATGGCGGACTCCTGACGGACGACGTCGTCGCCGTACACGGTGTAGTAGATCGTGGCCTCCCTCAGGTCAGGGGTGACCTTCGCGTCGGTGATCGTGACCATGCCGAGACGCGGGTCCTTGACCTGGGTCTCGAGGGTGGCCGCGACGATCTCGCGGATGCGTACCGCCAGCTTGCGCGCTCGTGCGACGTCGACCATCAGTCCTTCTCTCCGTACAGGATCACGTCAAGCGCCAGACTCCCCGGGAACACTGCTGACCCTCCTTGAAAAACGACCGCCGCCAACCTCTCTGGCGCAAATCCACACGGTCCTGGCCGTGTGGATTTGCGCCAAAGGGGGGCGCCCTACTTGCGGGGGACCTCGCGCATCTCGAAGGTCTCGATGACGTCGTCGGACTTGATGTCGTTGAACGACCCCAGACCGATTCCGCACTCGTAGCCATCACGAACCTCGGTCGCGGCGTCCTTGAAGCGCTGCAGGGACTCGATCCTGAGGTTGTCGGCCACGACCACGCCATCACGGACGAGCCGCGCGGAGGAGTTGCGGACGATGACGCCGGACCGAACCAGGCAACCGGCGATGTTGCCGAACTTGCTGGAGCGGAAGACCTCCCGCACTTCGGCGGTGCCGAGCTGCGCCTCCTCGTAGATGGGCTTGAGCATGCCCTTGAGCGCCGCCTCGATGTCCTCGATCGCCGCGTAGATCACCGAGTAGTAGCGGATGTCGACGTGCTCGCGCTCGGCCAGCTCGCGCGCGTTGCCCTCGGGTCGGACGTTGAAGCCGAGAATGACGGCCTCGGACGCGTTGGCGAGGTTGATGTCGTTCTCGGTGATGGCACCGACACCGCGACCGATGATTCGCAGCGACACCTCCTCACCCACGTCGATCTTGAGCAGAGCGTCCTCGACGGCCTCGACCGAGCCCGACACGTCACCTTTGAGGATGAGGTTGAGCTGGGTCTTCTCGCCATCCTTGAGCCGGTCGAACAGCGACTCGAGGGTCGGGCGGCCGCGGGTCTGGGCGAGCGCGGCGTTGCGCTCGCGGGCAGCCCGCTGCTCAGCGATCTGGCGCGCCATGCGGTCCTCACCGACGACCAGGAAGTTGTCGCCCGCCCCGGGCACGGAGGTGAACCCGAGGACCTGCACCGGCTGGGCAGGGCCTGCCTCGGTGACGTTCTCGCCGCGCTCGTTGAGCATCGCCCGTACGCGGCCGAACGCGTCACCGGCCACGATCGAGTCACCCACGCGCAGCGTGCCGCGCTGGACGAGGACGGTCGCGACGGGACCGCGGCCCTTGTCCAGGCGCGCCTCGATGGCGGTGCCCTGTGCGTCGACGGTGGCGTCCGCAAACAGCTCCAACGCCGCGTCAGCGGTCAGCAGGATCGCGTCGAGGAGCTCCTCGAGGCCTAGGCCTGCCTTCGCGGACACGTCCACGAACATGGTCGTGCCGCCGTACTCCTCAGCGACCAGGCCGTACTCGGTGAGCTGACCGCGGACCTTGGCCGGGTCGGCGCCCTCCTTGTCGATCTTGTTGACCGCGACCACGATGGGTACGTCGGCCGCCTGTGCGTGGTTGAGCGCCTCAATGGTCTGCGGCTTGACGCCGTCGTCCGCGGCGACCACCAGCACCGCGATGTCGGTCACCTTCGCACCACGCGCACGCATGGCCGTGAAGGCCTCGTGTCCCGGGGTGTCGATGAAGGTGATCTCGCGGACACCGCCCTCGACGGGGTGGTGGACCTGGTAGGCGCCGATGTGCTGGGTGATCCCACCGGCCTCGCCCTTGACGACGTCAGTCGACCGGATCGCGTCGAGCAGGCGGGTCTTG
>JANXUE010000124.1 GCA_025352005.1 Frankiales bacterium | reverse complement strand
TACTCGACGCGCCTCGCCCAGGTGAAAGGTGTCACCGAGGAGACCACCACCGGCGTCAAGCGCCTCTACCAGATGGCCAAGGAGGGCACGCTCGCCTTTCCGGCGATCAACGTCAACGACTCCGTCACCAAGAGCAAGTTCGACAACCTGTACGGCTGCCGCGAGTCGCTGGTGGATGCGATCAAGCGCGCCACGGACGTGATGGTCGCCGGCAAGGTCGCCGTCGTGTGCGGCTACGGCGATGTGGGCAAGGGCTCGGCGCAGGCGCTGCGCGCGCTGTCAGCCCAGGTGTGGGTCACCGAGGTCGACCCGATCTGCGCGCTCCAGGCCGCGATGCAGGGTTACCAGGTCGGCCGGCTCGAGGACCACCTGGCCACCGCCGACGTCTTCATCACGACCACCGGCAACAAGGACATCATCATGGCCGAGGACATGGCCCGGATGAAGCACCAGGCGATCGTCGGCAACATCGGCCACTTCGACAACGAGATCGACGTCGTCGGCCTGACCCGCTTCCCGGGCGTCGAGCGGATCAACATCAAGCCGCAGGTCGACGAGTGGCGCTTCCCCGACGGCCACTCGATCATCTTGCTGAGCGAGGGCCGCCTGCTGAACCTGGGCAACGCGACCGGCCACCCGTCCTTCGTGATGAGCGCGTCGTTCACCAACCAGGTCATCGCGCAGATCGAGCTCTTCGGCAAGACCGAGGACTACCCGCTCGGCGTCTACGTGCTCCCCAAGCACCTCGACGAGAAGGTTGCCCGGCTGCACCTGCCAGCCCTCGGCGCCCAGCTCACTGAGCTGCGCAAGGAGCAGGCCGAGTACATCGGCGTTGACGTCACCGGCCCCTACAAGAGTGACCACTACCGCTACTAACCGCCCCGCCAGTCACTGATCTGCCAGTCACTGATCGCCAGTCACTGATCCGCCAGTCACTGATCCGCGGCTGGCACGACCTGCCGGCTGGCACGACGAAGGCCGGTCTCCCTCGGGGGGCCGGCCTTCGTCGTACCCGGCGTCTTGTGTGAGCTGTGCACCGAACGCGCCGGGCTGGTCCGGTGCAGACCTCACGCAAGCCGGCCGTGGGCGGCCACTCGTTCGTCGCACAGCGACGCGGCCGTGCCGTGACGGCCTGCTGGCCTGCTGGCCGCCTACCGGTCTGGTCGATGCCTACCGGGCCCAGCCGCTGCGCCTTCGACGAGATGCTCGCCGCCGATGGGCGCGTCCGACGGGTCTGGCAGGACGTCGCTCGACCTGCTCGGACCGGTGGGTCTGGCGCGGAACAGCGCCAACGTCATGCGCCAGGCTGGCGCGCAGACCCTCTCGTCGGAAGGCCTGCGGTGATCTACCTCTCGTAGTGGCGACACGCCGGCCCCACCCCACTGCGAGCGGTAGATCGTCGCCGAGGGGTTCTCGACCGAACCCTCCCCGATACCCGGCGCTTCAGAAGGGCAGAGCGAAGCCGCCCTCAGGAGCTGGGGGCGGGGGGTGGGCAGCGGCAGACGTGGGGGCGGTCGCAGGGGGAGCAGTCGCAGGGGGAGCGGCCGCAGGGGGAGCAGGCGCAGGGGGAGCGGTCGCAGGGGGAGCGGCCTGGACGACCTGCTGCTCCGCACGTCGGCGGCGCTCGGCGAGGACGGCGGCGAGGTACGCCCAGCCCGGCGTTCCGGCAGGAGCCGGTGGGGTGACGGTGGCCGAGACGGCAGCGACTAGGCGGTTGCCGAGGTCGGTGCGGGCCTGCTCGGTCAGCTGGCCCTGGCGGCCCAGGAAGGACCGCACCGACAGCGCCAGGTCATCAGGGAGCCGGGACAGGTCAAGGGTGGTGGCCCAGCCGGACAGCGGGGGTGGCATCGGTAGGACGGAACCAGAGGTGCCGACGACGCGTTCGGAAATGACGATGGTACCGGCGACCAGGTCCCCGAGCCGTTTGCCGTCGGTACGCGCCAGGCTGGTGATGACGCCCGCGGAGAAACTGGAGATGCCCGGCCGCTCGACGACCAGCCCGATGAGCCCGCGCACGAACGCCTGCCGGAACGCGATCGGCCCGGCGTCGTCCCGGACCACCCGTAGCCCCATCGCGGCCTTGCCCGGCGTACGTCCGCGCATGAGGGTCTCGAAAGCAACCGGGTAGCCGAGGAAAGCGACAACGACGGAGATGATGACCAGCGCCGCGAGGGCCGCCCCACCCCGGGCGATCCCGAAGGCGAGGGTCAGCAGGAACAGCACGAAGAACAGCGCGCCCTGCAGCAGCCCGTCGATCAGGGCGGCGACCATCCGGGACGGCAGCCCGGCGGTGCGGACGTCGAGGGCGACGGCTTCGCCGGTGACGAGCTGCGACAACGCGGGTCCCTCCGGTGGTGGGCAGCGGACGGACCACCCTGAGACCTAGTGTGCCTTGTTGTGGACCTCGACGTGTACATCGCTGCGCACCGCGGGGAGTGGCAGCGGCTCGAGGACCTGCTCAAGCGGGCCTCCTCGCCGCGGCACCTGTCGGGGGCGGAGGTCGACGAGCTGGTCGAGCTCTACCAACGCACCGGAACCCACCTGTCGGTCCTGCAGAGCGCGGGCCGCGACCCGGTCCTGATTGGCCGGCTGTCGTCGCTTGTCGCCCGGTCCCGGACGGTCGTCGCGGGCACCCGGCAGGCCGCCTGGCGCGATGTCGTCCGTTTCCTCACGGTCGACTACCCGGCCGTGCTCTACCGGACCCGGTGGTGGTGGGGTACGACGGCAGTGCTCTTCGTCCTGGTCGCGTTCGGGTGGGGGGCGTTCGTCGCCACCCACCCTGACTCCCAGGCCGCGCTGCTCCCGCCGGAGCAGGTCAAGCAGCTCGTGTCGCACGACTTCGCCGACTACTACAAGGCCGCGCCCGCCCAGGACTTCGCGGCCCGCGTCTTCACCAACAACGCGCTCATCGCCGCCGGTGCTGTCGCCTCCGGCATCCTGCTGGGCCTGCCCGTCTTCTACCTGCTCTACCAGAACGCCGTCGGCATCGGGATAGTCGGCGGCTTCATGGCCGCCAACCACCGGACCGGGCTGTTCTTCGGGCTGATCCTGCCGCATGGGCTGCTGGAGCTGACGAGCGTGTTCGTTGCCGGTGGCCTCGGCCTCAAGCTGGGATGGACGGTGGTCGACCCGGGGCGGCGTACCCGGTCGCAGGCGATTGCGGAGGAGGGCCGCGCACTCGTCGTGGGCGCCGTCGGACTGGCCCTGATGCTGCTCGTCAGCGGGATCATCGAGGCGTTCGTGACCCCAAGTGGCCTGCCGACGTGGGCCCGCATCGGGATCGGAGCGCTGGCCGAGACCGCGTTCCTGGCAGTGGTCTTCGTGCTGGGCCGCCGGGCCGTGCAGGCCGGCCAGACCGGCGACGTCGACCGGGCTCTCGCCGGCGACGTGCTGCCCACATCGGGCTGACTCCGCGGAGATGGAGTACGACGCGGGCGTCGAGCAGCGCATGGGGTGACAGGACGCGGAACGCCGGGCGCAGGGCTGGGGCTACCCGGGGTGTACGGCTGAGCTGCTGGGGTCGATGAGGATCTTTGCGTGTGTCTCCGGGTCAGACAGGCAACCGAACGCGTTGTCGACGCCATCGAGCCCCACGGTGCCGGTGATGATGGGCGCACCGTTGATCTTGCCGTCTGCGAGCAGGTGCAGGGTGTCGCGGAATTCCAGCGGGCTGTAGCCGACGACGAAGCGCAGGTCGATCTCCTTGTTGATCGCCATGGCTGGTCGGAGGGTGTCTGGGGTCATGCATACGCCGGCGACGACAAGGCGCGAGGACAGGGGGGCGCTGGTGATGATGCTCTCCAGCATCCCGGGCACGCCGACGCACTCAAAGATGACGGGGCGCTTGGGTGCCGTCAGGCCGACGGCATCCGCGGCCCGCCAGAGGTGATGCCAGGACAGGGGCAGGCGGGTCAGCTTCTCCATGGTCTCCAAGCCCAGTTGTGCCTTGGCCGGGATGGAGGTGAGGTGGCCGCGCTGCTCGCCGCCGGCAAAGGGGGACTCATCTCGGGGGTCGACGACCTGATCGGCTCCGCACGCCGTGGCCAGGGCTCGGCGTCCTGGCGAGAGGTCGCTCGCGACGATCGTCTTGACGCCCCTGGCCTTGAGCATGCTGATGACTGCCAGGCCGACCGGGCCGCAGCCGATCACGATCGCGACGTCCTTGCTTTTGATCTCCGACCGTTGCGCGGCGTGCAGGCCGATGGCGAGCGGTTCGGTGAGCGCGGCCAGCTCCGGGGACAGGCCATTGGGGACCGCGAGCATCAACGACTCCTCGACGACCACCTGCTCTGCGTAGCCACCAGGCGCCGAGGCCGACAGGCCGATCGCGTGCATGCCGTCCGCTCGGCGGGTGAGCGGGAGCGCCACAACAGCCGTGCCGACAGCAAGCTTGCCCCGACAGCCCGGGCCGTATGCCGCCACCTGACCGGAGAACTCGTGGCCGAAGACCACCTGCTGGCTGGCCCGCATGAACCCGTGGTAGCCCGCCTCGGACAGCACGTCAGCCTGTTCATCGGCATGATCTCGCGAGTGCAGGTCGGAGCCGCAGATGCCGCAGCGAAGGACGTTGAGTAGCACCTGACCCTTGCCGGGCACCGGGTGGGCAAGGTCGGTGACCTCGATCTTGCCTTCGTGACAGACCACCGCTCTCACGCGGTGACCGCCACGAGGCCAGGCAGGAGGCTGTCGTCGAACGGCGGCAGCGGCTTGATGAACGGCGCTAAAAGGTCACCGGCTTGCTTGGCAGTCAGGACATCGCCCGGCTCGAGCTTGAGGTACTCCCGGCCAGGTTCGAACTCCCACACGTCCTCACCGAGCAGCCGGCAGCGGTCGTCGTAGGGCCAGATCATCGCGATCCGAGACGTGCTCAGGTACATCGCCTCGGGGTCGGCGTCGATGCCGCCGGCGGCCAGCTCCGAGCCCAGGGTCTGCTGGTAGGCGGTACCACGGCTGACGACCATGTGGTCGCCGACGGCGACGCTCTCGTCCTTGACGTAGAACACGCACTGGTCGGTCTGCGTCCAGTGCTGATATAGCATCTCGACCTGCTCGCGCCCTTGAAGGACGAACGGCTCCCGTCCGATCAGGCTGAACCGGTACACCGGGTTGTCGACCGTCAGCTCGGGCGCGAGGATCTCCTGGTAACGGCCGGCAGACTCAAGGTAGCGATGCCTGAGGTAGGACTGCAGCAGGTAGCGGTGGCGCGGGTTCGCCGTCTGATCAAGCAGCTGCTCCACAGCGACGTTCTGCTCGTTGATGTCCAGGTCAAGCATGTCTGCTCCTTGACAAGCGTCGTTGCCGACCAGCGGGTGGGGCGGCTGCGGGGAAGGGGGTGGCGCCGTAGATGGCGGTGAGCCAGACGCCCACGAGAGCGTCCAGGGTTGCTGCCTCCTCGACAGCGGGTTGGGCTCCCGCGGCCATCGTCTCGAAGACCTTCTCGTTCATCAGGTTGAGGCAGATCGCGAGGTCGCGGGCAGGGACACCCGCTGGCGCAGCTCCACGCACCCGCTCGGCGTCGATCGCGGCGGTAGTGCGGTCGACGAAACGCTCGAGCAGCCGGCTCCAGACCTCCCGTACCTCTGCACTGGTGGCTCGTGCCTCCATCGTCGCCCGCAGCACTCCGCGATGGGCAGACCAACGCTCGAACGAGGCGCCGAGGACGTGCCGCCATACCCCCGGAGGGTCATCGGCCAGGTTGCGCGGTGCGTCCCTTTCCTCGACGAGCTGATCCTCGACGAGTCGGTCCAGCAGAGAGAGCAGCACCTGCTCTTTGGAGGCGAAGTAGAAATAGAAGGCAGATCGGGACAGCCCGGCACCGCTGGCAAGGTCATCTACCGAAATCTCGTGCAGTGGACGTTCTGCAAGCAAGGACTCTGCGGTGAGCAGGATCTCACGTTCACGCTCATCGGCCGACACACGTTCTGGGCGCCGTCGTCGCACCGGTGCCGGCGCAGGCGCCGCTGCGGTGCTCGTCGAGGACGCCATGACCAGACCGTATCGACAGCATGATGGCTCTGTCGACACCGTGTCGAACTTGTGTCAGTCTCACTCAAACACCCGCGACTGAGGACCTCTGTGACAGACCTGCCCACTGACCAAGCCCCCGCGGCCGTGCTGACACGGCACGTCGACATGCTCATCGTCGGAGCCGGCCTGTCCGGGATCGGCGCCGCTTGCCACCTGCAGACCGAAGCGCCGGGTACGACGTACGCGATCGTGGAGGCCCGCGCAGCCAGCGGTGGCACCTGGGACCTTTTCCGCTACCCCGGCATCAGGTCCGACTCTGACATGTTCACCCTCGGCTACAGCTTCCAGCCCTGGACCGAGCCTGAGTCGATCGCCGGCGGGGAGGCGATCCTGCACTACATCCGACAGACCGCCACTGACCACGGCGTCGAGGAGCACATCCGCTACAACTCTCGGGTCGTCCGTGCCGAATGGTCCAGCCCCGACGCGGCCTGGACCGTCACCGTGGAGGACACCACAACTGGTGTCCTCCAGACATGGACCTGCGGGTTCCTTTACGTCTGCTCCGGCTACTACCGCTACGACCAGGGCTACGCACCGGACTGGACCGGAGCCGACAGCTACACCGGCCTCATCGTCCATCCCCAGCATTGGCCCGAGAACATCGACCTGGCTGGGAAACGGATCGTCGTCGTCGGTAGCGGCGCCACCGCGGTCACGCTCGTCCCCGCCCTCGCCCAGGCCGCTGAGCACGTGACCATGCTCCAGCGCTCGCCGTCGTACGTGCTGCCGTTCCCGTCCAAGGATCCCGTCGCTGACGCCCTGCGCAAGGTCCTACCTGCCGACCGGGCCTATCGAGCCATCCGCTGGAAGAACATCAAGACGGCCACTGCCATCTACTCCCTCGCGCGCAGCAAACCCACGGCCGTCAGGGCCTTGCTGCGCGCGCTCGCCATCCGCATGCTACCGACCGGCTTCGACGTCGACACGCACTTCAACCCGTCCTACCAACCCTGGGATCAGCGGATGTGTCTCGTTCCCGATGGTGACTTCTTCAAAGCCATCAAGAGCGGCAAGGCTGACGTCGTCACTGGTCACATCGACGCCCTCACCCCTACTGGGTTGGCTCTGCGCTCAGGAGAACAGCTCGAGGCGGACATCATCGTCACCGCGACCGGGCTGAACCTGCTTCCGCTCGGCGGCATCGAGCTCACCGTCGACGGTGAGAAGGTCGCGATCCATGACCGGGTCGCGTTCAAGGGGATGATGCTTGATGGCGTGCCCAACCTGGCCTTCGCGATCGGTTATACCAACGCATCCTGGACCTTGAAGGTCGACCTGGTCTCGTCCTACATCAGCCGGCTCTGGGAGTCCATGACGCGACGGGGCCACGACATCGTCACGCCGCGGCTACCACCAGGCCCCATGAGCAAGACGCCCTTCATCGACATGAGCTCGGGTTACTTCGAACGATCCCGAGCACTACTCATGTTGCAGGGCGAGGACGCGCCCTGGCGACTGGCCCAGCACTACCGCAAGGACAGCCCCCTGTTCCAGGTCTCGCCGCTGCACGACGCGGGCCTTGTCTTCGGCAGCGCGACCAGGACGGGGGCCACTGTTCGGGGTTCGATCAAGCCTTCGCGTTGAGGGCGACTGCGGCCCGAACGAGGTCGGCCAGAGCCGCCTCGTCGAGCACCTGGTCCTGCGTGATGTCGACGGCGCGACGCACCTTCCCCTCGAGGCTGGAGGTGAAAAGCCCGGCCGGGTCCTCGAGGGACGCGCCCTTGAAGAAGGTCAGCTTGACGGCGCTTTTGTAGACCTCACCGGTGCACACGCCGCCGTGGCACGACCAGACGGGCACGCCACCGGGGTTGGAAGGCTTGGCCCACTTCCACTCCTGTTCCATGCCGGACACCGCTCCCATGATGACCCGTCGGACGGTGCCCAGAACGTCGGCACGCCATCCGGCGACCGCGGCCACGTGCTCGTCCCAGTGAGTGAGCGGGTCTGCGTCAGCCACGATGACCTCTCTTGGCGTGGCCTTGAGGAGCCACACCGGCAACTCAGCCTCTCACGATCAGGACAGCACCTCGCAGACCCGGAGGTTCGGACACGCAGGACGCAACCCACGCGACCCCTTTCTGCTCACAGCCGACCGGAGGCCTTCAGGGCCAGGTAGGCGTCCGCAACGGCGGGGGCAAAGCCGGCGGGCGGAGCGTCGACCACCTCGACGCCCCGGCGCCGGAGCTCGGCGGTGAGCTGCCCGCGTTCGGCCCTGGTGCGTTCGGCGGCGGCCGCGGCGTAGACGCTTGCGGCATCACCGCGACCGGTGGCGAGCTCCTCGACACGCGGGTCACCCACGGAGGCGATCACGACCGTATGGCGGGCCGTCAGCGAGGAAAGGACCGGCAGCAGGCTTTCGCGCAGGGGGGCCGCCTCGAGAGCGGTGAAGAGCACCACCAGCGAGCGCCGGCGGCTGCGCCGCAGGACCTCTGAGACGAGGCGGCGGCCGTCGGTCTCCAGAAGGGCAGGCTCAAGAAGGGCTGTCACGTCGACCATCCGGGCCAGCAGATCAGTGCGGCCCACGCCCTCGACGGACCCGCGGACCTCACGGTCGACGGCCAGCAGGTCGACGCGGTCGCCGGCCCGGGAAGCCAGCGCCCCCAGCAGAAGTGCGGCGTCGAGGGCCGCGTCCAAGCGAGGCTCGTCCCCCACCCGGCCGGCCGACGTGCGGCCCGTGTCCAGGACCAGCAGCAGCTGGCGGTCCCGCTCCGGTCGCCAGGTCCGGACGACCACATCGGCCCGCCGGGCGGTGGCCCGCCAGTCGATCGAGCGGACGTCGTCGCCGACGACGTACTCGCGCAGGGAGTCGAACTCGGTCCCTTGCCCGCGGGTCCGCGCGAGCAGCTGCCCGTCGAGCTGGCGGAGCTTGTCGAGCTTCTCCGGCAGGAACTTGCGTGAGGTGAACGGCGGTTGCACCCGCACCCGCCACGGCACCTCGTGCCGTCCCTGCCGGGCGGCGACCCCAAGCGGACCCACGGAGCGGACGGTGACCCGGTCCGGCCGGCGGTCGCCCCGGCGGGTCGGAAGCAGGGCCGTCGTGACGACCCGCCGCTCGCCAGCGGGTACGTCGACCTCGTGGGTGCGGGGACTCGCACCGGCAGACGGCACCCACGCATCGCGCAGGACAGCCCGCAGGCGCCGGCCGCTGCTGTTGCCGACCGTCAGCTGGACCTCGACGCTCTCGCCGAGCCGGCACGCCGTCGCCCCACCGCGCGCGAGCCGCAGCCCGCTGACCGGCGCAGCCAACAAGACGTCGACGGCCACCGCCACCAGCAGCACCAGCAGGACGAGCAGGACCGTCGTACCGGAGGGCAGGAGGGCGACGGGCAGCACCCCGAGCAGCGCAAGCAGCGCGGCGCGTCCGGTCAGGGCCACCGGATCAGCGGGGGACCGGGACGGAGGCCAGGACGCCGTCGAGGACGCTCTCGGTCGTGACGCCCTCCAGCTCGGCCTCCGGACGAAGGGCGAGCCGGTGCCGCAGGGTCGGCCGGGCGAGGGCCTTCACGTCGTCCGGGGTGACGTAGTCGCGGCCGGACAACCAGGCCCATGCCTTGGCGGTGGCGAGCAGCGCGGTCGCCCCGCGGGGCGACGCACCGAGCTGCAGCGACGGGGAGCTGCGGGTCGCGCGGCAGACGTCGACGACGTAGCCGAGCAGGTCGGGGGAGACGGTGAGTGCCGCCACGGCCCGCCGTCCGGCGGCGAGGTCCTCAGCCGACGCGACCGCCGACAGGCCCGACAGGTCGCGCGGGTCGAAGCCGCCGTCGTGGGCCAGCAGTACCTTGACCTCGTCCTCGCGGCTGGGCAGCGGGACGGTCAGCTTGACCAGGAAGCGGTCGAGCTGGGCCTCGGGCAGCGGGTAGGTCCCCTCGTACTCCACGGGGTTCTGCGTCGCGCAGACCAGGAACGGGTCAGGAAGCACCCGCGGCAGGCCGTCGACGGAGACCTGTCGCTCCTCCATCGCCTCGAGCAAGGACGCCTGCGTCTTGGGAGGCGTGCGGTTGATCTCGTCGGCGAGCAGCAGGTTGGTGAAGACCGGCCCCTCGCGGAAGGAGAACTCCGCACTCCGGGCGTCGTAGACCAGCGAGCCGGTGATGTCGCCGGGCATCAGGTCGGGGGTGAACTGCACCCGCTTGCTGTCCAAGTCGAGGGAGGCCGCGAGAGCGCGCACGAGCAGCGTCTTGGCCACCCCGGGCACGCCCTCGAGCAGCACGTGGCCGCGGCACAACAGGGCGATCACCAGGCCGGTGACAGCGGCATCCTGCCCGATGACGGCCTTTGCGACTTCGGTGCGCAGCGCCAGCAGCGCGTCCCGAGGGTCGGCGGCCGGGGCAACTACGCGTCGGCGCGGGGCGGCCTTGCGAGGACGGGTGGGCGCATCGGGTGCCGTCACGAGCCGGCCACCTCCAAGGTCAGGGCGTCGAGGTCGTCGGCGAGCCGCACCAGCGCGGCGTCGTCCGCAGGAGGCGGACCGTACAGGAGCGCGTGCACGTCAGCGGACGGGCGGCCGGTGCGCTCGGCCGCGAGGGCCACCAGCACGGCCTGGTCGGTCGCCGAACCACCACCGAGCCGTCTGGCCAGCCGGGACCGGGCGCCGCTGCGCAGGGCTTCGCCGGCGGTGTCACGGGCCCGGGCGGCCTGGTAGAGCCGGCCCCGTCCCTCGACGGTCTCGGCGGCGCGGACCACGACGGGCAGTGGTTCGACGACGACCCGGCCGAGGCGTCGGGCGCGCCACAGGGCAAGGACCCCGACGGCGATCGCGACCTGCAACGCGGCCTGCCGGACCCAGTGCGGCAGCAGGTCGTTGGGGCTGGCCGGGGGGCGGGCGCCGAGGACGGAACGGTCGGCGGCGGGGACCAGCCAGACCACGTCCTTGCCTGAGCCCAGCAGCGCCAGCCCCAGCGCCGCGTTGCCCTCGGAACCGAGGCGCTTGTTGGTTAGACCGTCGGCGGTGCCCAGGAGCACGGCATCCTGCGAGGGCAGCGAGAGCAGGGTCGCGCCTTCGTCGACGGCGTAGCAGCCGACCGCGTCGGCCTGGTCCTTGCCCGGCTTGTAGGCGAGCCCGCCCACCCGTGCCCTACCGGCAACCTGTGCCGCCGGCAGGTCGCAGCCGGCCGACAGGTCCTGCGCGTCGACGGACGCGACCGGACGGGCCGACAGCCCGAGGGCGTCGAGCACCCGGATCCCTCCACCGGCCACGACCAGCGACCCGGGAAGGTCGGCGAGCGCGGCCAGCTCCTCGTCGCTGAGCAGCCGTGGCAGCGGCACGAACAGAGTGGTCCGGGAGGTCGTGGCGGCCACGGTCGAGGGCAGGTCGGTCGTCCGCGTGACCGGCACGCCCTGGTTGCGGAGCAGAGCCGCGAGCGCGTGCGCCCCGGACGGGTCGTAGGCATCGGGGTCGAGGGCGCCTGCCTTGCCCGTACCGGCGACGACCGCCAGCAGGAACAGCGCACCGAGCAGCGCCAGCACCACCGCGATGGCCCCGCGGTTGCGCCGCAACACCACCCGGGGCGACGAGCCGGTGACTGCCGTCGGCTCCAGGGTGAGCGTCACGCGGTCACCAGCCGGGTCGTCCTGACAGTCCGGTCGAGCTCGACCAGCCCCTGGTAGGAGGCGGCATCGGCGACCCGTCCGCCGTACCAGACCTCGTCGAAGACGGTCGCGCCGCGCCGCAGCGGACCAGCCAGGGCGGGTACGACGGACCCCGCCTCGCCGGCGACCTCGTCAGCGGTCCGGCCCGGACGCGGGTCCAGGACGCCGCGGGACTCCAGCTCGCGTACGACTGCCCGCAGCCGCTCTCGGACCGCCTCGGCGAAGTCGCCCGCGGCCGCGGCCGCGTCGGCCCGCTGGCGGTGCTGCTGAGCCGTGAGGGCAGTGCCCTCGAACAGCAGCGCCGCCGAGCCGGACCGGCTGGTCGCGGGGCGCAGGCGCACGACGATGACGGCGATCAGACCACCGATCAGCAGGGCGAGCAGGACCAGCCCGACCGCGCCGCCGGGCACGGCGTCGGAGGCGCTGCTGACAAGCTGTTGGAACTGCTCGAGCACGAAGCGCACCAGCCGCAGCAACGCGGGTGGCTGAGCGTCGGCGTAGGCCTTGCGGCTCAGCTCGGCGCGGGCCAGTTCGCGCGCCTGGTCGCGCCCGGGCAGGTCGCCCCCGTTGGCCGAGAAGGGCTGCAGGACAGAGGGAGTCACGACGGGGACGGGGCCACCGCGGCCGCGTTGAGGGCGACGTCGAGGCCCTCGGCACGCATCCTCCGGTCGACGTAGAGCAGCGCGTGCACGCCGGCCGAGAAGGGGGAGACGATGACCGACACGAGCCCCGCGCCGACCTGCTGGGCGACTAAGAACCCGGCGCTGTTGCTGGCGCCGGCGACGACACCGGCGATGCCCAGCGGAACGCCGATCACGGCGCTGAGGGTGCCCGCAATGACGCCCGTCAGCAGCAAGATCCCGAACAGCCGCCACCACGAGCCGTGGGCCAGTACCGAGGAACGCCGAAGCGACACGACGACGCTGCCCTTCTCGAGCACGAGTGCGGCCGGGGCCAACGACAGCCGCACGCCGAGGTAGACCGAGGCCGCGAGGCCCGCGAGCACGGCAGGGATGGCGATGACCAGGCCGACCCCGCCGGCGGCGCCGACGGCCACGACGGCGACCACGACGGCCACGATCGTGGGGGCGGCAGCGATCAGACCGGACAGCAGCGACAGCCCCAGCAGCGCCCACAGGCGGGGTCGCAGCGCCTGCCACACCTCGGGAGTCGTGATGGCCTGGCCGAGCACGGCGCGGCCCACCACGATCACCAGCGCGCCGGTGAGGACGAGACCGGCGAGGTAGCTCACGATCGCGCCCGGACCGGCGCTCGCCACCCCGGTCGAGAACTGCACTCCCACGTCGGGGGTCCCGTCGGCGTTGGTCACCAGGTCGTTGCCGGTGCGCAGCGCGAGCGTCAGCGCCACATTGACCAGCGTGACCACCACGGCGATCACGGCGGAAAGCCCCAGCGTCACCTTGGGGTAGCGGCGGATGATCTTCACGGAGCCGTCGAGCAGTTCTGCCAGCCCGAGCGGCCGCAGCGGCACCACCCCGGGCGGGGGCGGCGCGCCGTACGCGTAGGAGCCGTAGCCACCCGGACCGTAGGAGCCAGGTGGCATCCCGTACGACGGTGGCGGGGGCGGCGGAGGGGGAGGCGTGCCCGGTCCCGGTGACGCCCAGCTCTGGTCAGGGGTCGTCCCACCGGAGGGCGGTTCGGTCATGTCTCTCCAGGCGTTCGGGTGCGGAGGTCGGTGGTGACGCAGGGCGGGTCGCGGGTGGCTCGTCCCGCATGCTTCCACGCTCTGCGTCACGACGGTGACGCGACGGTGACGCGACGGTGACACGACGGTGACACGATGAGCTCATGAGGACCCTCTGCGTGCCTGGCGACAGCACCGCCCGATGGGACGTGCCGTGACGCCGCCCCGTGTGCTCGTCGTCGACGACGACCCCGCCCTCGCCGAGATGCTCGGCATCGTGCTGCGCGGGGAGGGGTTCGAGCCGAGCTTCGCCTCTGATGGCGACGCGGCGCTCGGCATCTTCCGCCGCGAGAAGCCCGACGTCGTGCTGCTGGATCTGATGCTCCCCGGGACCAACGGCATCGAGGTCTGCCGGCAGATCCGGGCCGAGAGCGGCGTGCCGATCGTGATGCTCACCGCCAAGGGCGACACGACCGACATCGTGCTGGGCTTGGAGAGCGGTGCGGATGACTACATCGTTAAGCCGTTCAAGCCCAAGGAGCTCGTCGCGCGGGTCCGGGCCCGGCTGCGCACCCACGACGAGCAGCCCGAGTCCCTGACGATCGGTCCGCTGGAGGACCCGGTGCTCATCGACGTGATGGGCCATGCGGTGACCCGTGACGGGGTAGCCGTGTCGCTCACGCCGTTGGAGTTCGACCTGCTGCTTGCACTGGCCCGCCGGCCGAAGTCGGTCTTCACCCGCGAGGTGCTGCTGGAGCAGGTCTGGGGCTACCGGCACGCGGCCGACACCAGGCTGGTCAACGTGCACGTGCAGCGCCTGCGCGCCAAGGTCGAACGCGATCCCGAGCACCCCAATGTCGTCCTGACGGTGCGTGGCGTCGGCTACAAGGCCGGGCCCGGCTGAGCACGGCCTCGGTCCTCGGGGGCGCGCGACACCGGGTCGGGCGTCTGGTTCGGCGCGTCTCAGCCCGATGGCGTCGCTCGCTGCAGACCAGGGTCGTGGTGACGACGCTCGTCGTGAGTGGGGTCGTGACGCTGCTGCTCGCGTCGTTGCTGCTCGACCAGGTCGGACGTGGGCTGGTCAGTGCGAAGACCCGGGCTTCCCTGACGGAGGCCCAGTCCGGGCTGGCGCAGGCGCAGGACATCGCCAACTCGACGGTCAGCAGCAACCCGCAGGCGCTGGAGGCGCAGCTGCAGGGCATCGCGCAGACGCTGTCGGTCCGCGGGCAGTCCGGAGACCAGTACTTCGTCGTGTTGCGCACCGTCGGCGGCAACGCCAAAGCCTTCGCCTCGCCGGGCATCTCACCGTCGGACCTTCCCGCCGACCTCGCCGACAGGATCAGCAAGACCGGTCGCACGGCTTACGTCTTCCGGACCGTCCGCGGTCGTGACGTGCTCGTCATCGGTGGCGGCCTGAGCACCGACCTCGGGCCGTACCAGCTGTTCTACCTGTTCCCGTTGACGGCCGAGAACCAGACCCTTGCCCTGGTACGACGGACCGCCGCCATCGCCGGCCAGCTGCTCGTCCTGCTGCTCGTGCTGATCACCTCGCTGGTGGCCCGGCAGGTCGTGCTGCCCGTCCGGATGGCCGCCCGCACCGCGGAGCGCCTCGCCGCTGGACGGCTCGAGGAGCGGATGACGGTGCGGGGCGAGGACGAGATCGCCAGGCTGGCCTCGAC
>JANXUE010000054.1 GCA_025352005.1 Frankiales bacterium | reverse complement strand
CGCGAGCCCAGGGAGCGCCGCGTAACAGCCCATGTGACCGATGTTGAGTCGTTGCACCGACGGCCTCATTCCGAGATCCCGGGCCAGCAGGATGTCAAGGCCGGGGGTGACGTAGCCGGTGCAGGAGACGACGGTGAGCAGGTCGACCTCGTCGGCAGACAGCCCCGCGTCCTTCAGCGCAATGCTCACGGCCTCCGCACCGAGCGGCATCGCCTCGACAAGGAACCGCTCCATCCGCGCCGCGGTGCCCCAGGTGCTGACATCTTCCTGACGAGGGTCCAGGACGCCGTGCCGAGTGGTGATGCCGGACGCGGACCACAGCCGCCGCGCCAGCTGGCTGCCGTCGTAGTGCCGCTCAAAGTAGCCGTCCCACAGCCCCTGCTGGTCCATCACCGCAGGTACGGCGCTGCCGAACCCGGTGACCGCAGCCGTCACCACCGGGCCACCGCAGCGGCCGCGTCCGGGTCGACGCCGAGCGCAGCCGCACCGAGCCAGTCGGCGCACACGTCGCTGGTGGCCGGGTGCAGCGCTCCACAGCGCGCGTCCCGGTAGATCCGCTCCAACGGGTTGCCGCGACGGGTAGCCGACGTGCCGCAGGCCTCCAGAACCGACCCCGCGACCTGGGCTGCCGTGTCGCCGGCGAGCAGCTTCGCGCGGTAGACCCACCGGTTGGTCTCAGGCTCGCCCGGAGCCAGGTCCACGAGCCGGGCCGCCTCTGCCGTCACCAGCCAGGCGGCCTCGACGGCGGCGTCAGCACGACCGAGCCGACCGCGTACGGCGGGCAGGTCGCCGAGCCCACGAGCCACCAGCTGCAACGCGGCCTCGTCGACGGCGGCCCGCGCGACCCCGACGTAGACCGCGGCGTAGGAGGCGACCAGCCACTGGGGCATCACCTGAGCGAGCAGCGGAGCCAGGCCCTCCACCCCGCCGAGCAGCGCGTCGAAGGGGACAAGGACGTCGAGGTGCAAGTCGTTGCTGGCTGTGGCGCGCATGCCCATCGGGTCCCACGTCTGCTCGACCCTGAGGCCGTCGCCGGCGGGCACGAGGAACTGCGAGATGTGCTGCCCGTCAGCCGAGCGCGCAACGACGAGGTAGGCCTCGGCGTGACCGGCGCCACTGCAGAAGGTCTTGCTTCCACGAATCCGCCAGCCGTCGCCCTCGCGCTCGTAGGTGGTCTTCATCTGCGTGAAACGCGACCCCGCTCCCCGCTCGCTCATCGCGACGAAGAAGCACGCACCGCGGGCAGCCCTGGCCAGCACATCGTCGCGGGCGACGAAGAAGCTGTCGGGGGCTCCAAGGCTGCGCGCCAGGTCCTCCGGGGTGCTGGCCAAGGCACCGGTGATCGAGGAGTGCATGTTGAACAACAGGGCGGTGGCTCCGCTGCCCCGACCCAGCTCGCGGGCCACCTCGGCATAGGTCGCGAAGCCCGCGCCCATGCCGCCGAGGGACTGCGGCACCATCAGGCCCAGCAGCCCACAGGCGCGGAGGTCCTCGAGGTCCTCGACCGGGAAGCTGGCGTCGCGGTCGTGGGCCTCGGCCCGCTCCCGGCAGGCCACGGCCACCTCGACCGCCAAGGCAACAGCGTCGCTCACCGCTTCACTCCCACTCCCTGATAGACGGCGCCGGTCCACCGTGAGCTGACCATCCGGACGTCCTCGCGCTGGTGCACTACCCACCTCAGTACGTCCCGCACTCGCGGGCGCAGGCCGTTGATGGCGAGGTCGACCCCGCGCTCCTGGCAGAGCGCACGCAGCCGAGCGGGGTCGACGAACAGCGCACCGTCGTGGATCCCCTTGGGTACGAACGGGAGCCGCTCCGCCAAGGTGACGAGCAGCAGGCGGCACAGCCAGGTGTCCGCGAGGGTGTCGCAGACCAACGTCCCGCCGGGCTTGAGGACCCGGATGGCCTCGCTGACGGCCAGCTCGAGGTCGGTGACATGCTCGAGGATCTCGCCGGCCACGACGACGTCGGCGCAGACGTCCCGCACCGGCAGCCGCAGGACGTCACCCCGCACGGTCGTGACCCCGTGCTCTCGGGCCACCTGGGTCGCCAGATCGCCGATGTCGACCCCCACGTGCCGGTAACCAGCCAGGTGTGGGGCCAACAGGTGGGGCGCCAGCAGTCCGCCGCCACACGCGAGGTCAAGAAGCAACGGCATACCGGTCGCCGGGGGCACCAGCTGGGCCCGCGCAACGGCCAGCCAGTGCAGCGCAGCGAACGCCCCTCGCGGTCGCCACCACTCCGCAACGAGGTCGTCGTACTGCGCCGGGTCGTTGCGGGGACGCATCGCCCCATCTTGTCCCACCGCCCGTGGGTCGACACGAGGGGGCTGCTGTACGCGGGGCGTCAGCCGTAGCGGTGGTTCTTCTCCGCGTGTCCACCGGGGCGGGTGCAGGTCCGACCGTTCATGCTCCGATGCCCGCACGGGTCGGCCTCGGCTGCGACGTCCGGCCCGCTGGCCGGGACGGTGAGCCTCCGGGCGCCCCTGGGAACCGCGCTGGCTGCCTTGGCTGCAGTCCGCGTGCCGGCCGGAGCGGGCGACGGCTTGGCGGCCGGAGCGGGCGACGGCGCGGCGGACGGCTTGGCGGACTGGGCGGCGTACCGCGCCTCTCGGAGCGCGCGTAGCGCGTCGACTTTGCTCACCCCAGCAACCTAGTCGCCACGACAGCCGACTGCGGGGACACGTCCACAGCCAGAGACACCACGAGGGCGCCGTGGGGCATCCGGGCGCACGGCTCAGCGCAGCCGGACGAGCAGGGTCACGAGGACCAGGAAGGCGATCACCCCGACCAGGCCCAGCAGCCAGGTGAGGTTGTCACGCTCGTCCTCGTAGGACCCCTCCCCCAGCAGCTCGGGCAGGGTTGACCCCCCGACGGCCAACCCGTCGAAGCGGTCCGGGTCCCTCGACATGTCCAACGGCTCGGTCATGCCCGCCAGCGTCTCACCCCATGTGCGGGTAGCGATGGTCCCGGGTCGGAGGGACCGACGTCGTCTTGATCGTGCGGGGAGACGTCCAGCGCAGCAGGTTCAGCACCGACCCGGCCTTGTCGTTGGTGCCGGACGCCCGCGCACCACCAAACGGCTGCTGCCCGACGACCGCCCCGGTGGGTTTGTCGTTGACGTAGAAGTTGCCGGCCGCGAAGCGCAGCGCCGCAGAGGCCTCGGCGATCGCATACGGGTCCTGGGCGAAGACGGCGCCGGTCAGCGCGTACGGCGCGGATCGGTCGACCAGGGGCAGCACGTCGGCCCAGTCGTCGTACACATAGACACCGAGGACGGGTCCGAAGAACTCCCGCGTCATCACCTCGTGCATCGGGTCGGAGCTCTCCAGGACGGTGGGCTGGACGAAGAAGCCCTCGCGGTCGTCGGCCGTGCCACCCGCCAGCACCGACAGCGTCGGGTCGGAGGCAGCCCCGCGTACGAGGGCGGCGAGCCGGTCGAAGGCACGCCGGTCGATGACGGCCCCGCCGAAGTTCGACAGGTCGGCGAACAACACCGTCGCCCAGCGACGCTGATTGCGCGGATCACGTCCAGAAAGGTCTGTCGCCGCTGGAACACCGACTTGTTTTGTGTTTTCAAGCCCGGCACCGCACTTCTGGCAAAACTTGTGCGTGGCGGGACTGATGGTGCCGCACTGCGCGCACGTCAGCCCCAGTTCGGTCCCGCATTGGCCACAAAACTTAGCTCCGGTATCATTCGGATGTTGGCAGTGCGAACACACCATAAAGTCATCACCAGGAATTCGGTCCTAGTTGCG
>JANXUE010000028.1 GCA_025352005.1 Frankiales bacterium | reverse complement strand
CCAGAGCTACCGGGCGCAGGACAGCGGCCAGCTCAAGGACGTCTACGACAACATCGGCAAGGAGGTGGGTTCGACGTCAAAGCGTCGCGACCTGACGGCCGCGCTGACCGGGCTGGGCCTGCTGACCGCGCTGGCCGCCGCCGGTGTGTCCCTCGTGTGGTTCCGCGTACTGCCCTGATCAGGCCCGACGAACGGCAAGGATCACGTTGTACACGGTGATCTGACCGGAGTTCACGAACAGATCCTGGTGGGCCTGCGCGCCCGCGGAGGTGATGGTGACGGTGTAGCCGAGACCATCACCGAGCTGGCACAGCTGCACGGTGTACCGGCCGCGCACGTCCGTCGTCGCCCGCTGCTGCAGCGGGCAGGGCGGGGAATCGCTGGTGTCCTTCGGGTCAGCCCGGGCCACCGTCACGACGGCGCCCTGGATGGGTGTCCCGCTGGTGGAGACAACGCGGCCCGTCAGCGTGCCCTTCGCAGTCAGGTCCTGGATCACCGGCGGCCCTCCCGGGCCGGTGGGGAGCCCGAACAGGTCGTTGCTGCCGGGGGGCAGGACGCCTACCGACGGTGAGGGTGCTGGAGAGGGGGCCGCCAACGAGGGGCTGGGCTGCGGCTGAGGGGTGCTCGTCACCGAGGGCGCGGGCGAGGGCACCTGCACGGGCGGCTGCTCGGTCACCGCCGAGTGGTGGGTGAGCAGGAGCAGCAGCGCGACGACGGCCGAGCCGACACCGGCCGACATCCCGCCCGTGACGAGGGCCTTGCCGGGCTCGGGCTGCGGGTCCCTCAGCGCCCGCAGTCCCGCCCCGACAGCAACTGCCGCCGCCATCGTCGCGAGGACAGCGCCGGCGCCTCGGTGTCCAGCCAACAAAGACACGACCACCGCGCTGAGCAGGGCCACGACGCCGGCGGTGACCGCTGCGACTGCCCAGGGCGTCATGCGGTCCTGGGTCGAGGGCGCCGGCAGCCGCGGCGAGCTGACCTCCGACGAGGTCGGCCAGGTGGGCATCGCGTAGGGCAGGAACTCGGGCCCGCGGGAATCGCTCACCCACTCATCCTGCAACGGCAGGCTGTCAGCTGTCTGTGAGGGCCGCCGTCGAGGCGTCTTCGGGCTCGTGACCTTCCCCGATGATGGTGCGACTGACCGCGACCTTGCGTGGCCGTTCCCAGCGGCCGCGCTGGACGATCCGTCCCGCGTCCAGGACGAGGACCTCGTCGAACCGCTCCAACATCTGGTGGCGGTGGGTGACGACGACCAGCGTGCGGCTCCCCCGTGTGGTGAGCAGCGTCGCGAGCAGGGCATCTGCCGCCACGGGGTCCAGGCCCTCGGTCGGCTCGTCGAGCAGCAGGACCGGTGCCTCGGACAGCAGCGCGCGGGCGACCGAGAGCCGCTTGCGCTCACCACCGGACACCCGGCTCCCACGCTCCCCCACGCGCGTGAGCAGCCCCTCCGGCAGAGAGCTCAACCACGGGCCGAGACCGGCAGCTCGGGCGGCGTCAACCAGCTCCTGGTCCGTCGCGGCCGGACGAGCCAGCCGCAGGTTGTCCGCCACGGAGGTCTCGAACAGGTGCGCCTCCTGCTCGGCGAGCACCACACGGGAGGACAAGGAGGAGGCTGACAGGCCTGACGTAGCGACGCCTCCGACATACGCCACACCCGTCGTTGCACGGAGCTGTCCGGAAAGCAGGCGCAGCAACGTCGACTTGCCGGCCCCGCTGCCGCCAACGACGCCGACGCAGCTGCCTGGCCGCAGCACCAGGTCGACATCGATCACGGACGCTCGGGGCGTGCCCGGGAAGCGCAGGGTGACGGCCTGCAGCCTGGGAGGCTCGTCGGTGATCGTGGGGACCGCACCTTGCCGAGCTGGTGCACGGAGCAGTGGCAGCAGACGCACCGCGGCACCATAGGTCCGGGGTAGCAGGCCACCTGCCTCGGCAAGGCCGGTGACCGCCTCGAAAGCGCTGAGGGCGATGAGGGCCAGCACGGCGAGGTCGACACCTGGCAGGTCCCCGTGCTGTACCGCTGGCAGGGCGACGACCAACACCCCCAGGATGGTCACTCCTTGAAGTGCCGTGGCCAGCCCACCCAGCAGGGCGGCCCGTACCGAGGATCTGCGGTCCAGCGTCGCCAGCGCCTGTGCTTGTTCCGCCGCGTCGGCAAGAGCTCGTGGCATCTCACCGAGAACGGTGAGGTCAGCGCAGCCATGCACGACGTCGAGCACCCGTTCCAGATGCTGTGCCCGCATGGCCGCCAGCGCCGCCTCCCGGCGGGCGACGACTGCGGCGAAGCCAGGCACGACGGTCAACCCGAGCAGCAAGCCGACCAGCAGGACGACGCCCGCGGCCGGCGACCACCACCACACAGCCCCGACGCAGACACCCGAGACCAAGGCCGCGGACAGCCACGGCAGCAGGCAGCGCAGCCACAGGTCCTGGATGGCCTCGACGTCACCGACAACCTGCGCGAGCGCGTCGCCGGACTTGGGCGCCTGCCCGCCCTCGGTGACCAACCCTTGGAAGACCGCCACCCTCAGCTCGGCGACGGCGGTGAGGGTGGCGTTGTGCCCGACCAGCCGCTCGGCGTATCGCGCCAGCCCCCGACCCAGGCCGAGGGAACGCACCCCTACCGCCGCGAGGGCCAAGGAGGAGGCCGCCGGGTGCTGCGCGGCCCGGCTGAGCAGCCACGCCGACAGGCCCATCAGCGCGACCGCGGACAGGTAGGTCAGCGCGGAGAGCACGGCCGCAAGCGCCAGTGCCCGACGGTGCCCGGCCCTTTTGGCCAGCTCCAGCAGGACCCTCATCGGGTGGCCGCCAGTGACGACCGGACGGCGCCCCTGTCGAGCTCCACCACCCGGTAGGACGGATCGAGCAGCTCACGTCTGTGGGTGGCCAGTAGCACCGTACGGTCCGCGCACAGCCGCCCGAGGGACGCCGCAACCAGCGCTTCGCTGTGCGGGTCAAGCCCGGCGGTCGGCTCGTCCAGCAGCAGCAGCGGGGCGTCGCGCAGGAAGGCGCGCGCCAAGGCGATCCGGCGTACCTGTCCGACGGACAGTCCCGTGCCCCGCTCCCCCAGCAGCGTGTCGAACCCGTGGGGCAGGGCGAGGACGAACTCCTCCGCGTGGGCGGCGGCCGCGGCAGCTCGCACCTGCTCGTCCGTCGCCCCCCGGCTGCCGATCCGGATATTGTCAGCGACGCTCTGGGCGAACAGGTGGGGAGCCTGCGGCACCCACGCGAGCCGGGAGCGCCACGCGTCCAGGTCACTCAGGTCCAGGGCTACTCCGTCGAGCAGCGCCTGGCCGGAGGCGAGGGGTACGAGCCCCAGGACGACGCCCAGCAGCGTGGACTTTCCTGAGCCGCTGGCGCCGACGAGGGCGACGTGCTCCCCCCTGCCGACCCGCAGATCGACGCTGTCGAGGGCCGCCACGTCGCGGTCGTGGTGCAGGACGGTCGCTGACCGCAGCTCGATCGCGGTTGCCGTCGTCGGGCGCGGGACCACACGTGCGTGACCCGTTGGTGCGGGGGCCTGCTGGTCCAGGACGTCGAACGCGGCTTCCGCAGCGCTCACACCGTCCATCGCCGCATGAAAGGACGTCCCCACCGCCCGCAGCGGGAGAAAGGCCTCCGGGGCCAGCAGGAGAACGACCAACGCCGTCTCGAAGCTGACATCACCCGCGAGCAGGCGGAAGCCGACGGAGACGGCCAGCACGGCGACCGCCAGGGTCGCGACGAGTTCGAGCACGAGCGACGACAAGAAAGCCGTGCGGAGGGTAGCCATGGTGGCTTCGCGGTGCCGCGTGGTGATGCGACGCAGCACGTCGACCTGGGCCTGCGCCCGCCCGAAGGCACGCAGCGTCGGCAACCCGGTGACGACATCGAGAAAGTGACCGCCGAGCCGGGAGAGCTCGCGCCACTGGTGCGCGGTCGCACGACGGGTGTGCATGCCGACCAGAGCAAGGAAGACAGGGAGCAGCGGCAGCGCCACCGCGACGATGACGGCGCTGCGCCAGTCGATGACGGTCAGGACGCCCAGCACGCTGGTAGGCACCAGGATCGAGAGCACCAGCTGCGGCAGATAGGAGCGGAAGTAGCCCTCCAGCGCGCCGATTCCCGGGCCGACCAGGGTCGCGAGCTCCCCACTGCGACGGTGTGCGAGCCAACCCGGACCGAGCGCCGCCACGCGGGCCAGCACCTGGCACCGCAACTGCTCCTGCACCGCGGTGCAGGTCCTCCGGCTGACGAGGTCCTGGAGCGAGGTGAGCAGGCCCCTGCTCACGAGGACGACGCCCACCCAGAGCACCGGCACACGCAGCTCCTCGAGGCCGGCGCCCTCGAAGCCGCGAGCGAGAACGCGGGCCAGAAGAAGCGCCTGGGCCACTGCCAGGACCGCGCGCAGTGCTCCGAGCAAGACGGTCAGCACGACCCCGGACCGGGCCCGTGGCGCGTACCGAAGCAGCCGGGGATCGAACGGTTTCACCGGCTGGAAGAGACGCGCTCTCGGGGCAGCGCCCGCTCCGTCGCGGCGGGGATGTCCCCTGTCCCCAGGCGCTTGCGGAAGACCCAGAACGACCAGGCCTGGTAGCTGAGCACGACAGGTACGCCGAGCAGGGCGACCCAGGACATGACTCCCAGGGTGTACGGCGAGCTCGACGCGTTGCTGACCGTGAGGTCGAAGTCAGGGTTGGTCGAGCTGGGCATCACAGCCGGGTAGAGCGCCAGGAACAGCGACGCCACGGTGCTCGTGATGGCCGCGGCACTCAGCGCAAAGCCCCAACCGTCCCTGCCGCGGACATGGACTGCCGCCGCTCCGAGCAGTGCCGCGGCGGCCAGGGCTGCCGCTGCCGCGCTCCACGGCGACCAGCGCTGGAACAGGGTCCAGACGAGGAAGCTCGCAGCCACCGGGGTCGCCACGAGGAACAGCTGACCGGCTAGTCGATGGGCGCGCACCCGTACCGGACCGTCAGTCTTGAGGGACACGAACAGGGCCCCGTGCAGCAGGAACACGCTCAGAGTCGTCAGGCCACCCAGCAGGGCGTAGGGGTTCAACAAGTTGAAGAAGCCACCGGTGTACCCCTTGGCGGCGTCGATGGGCACGCCCCGGACGATGTTGGCGAAGGCGACGCCCCACAGCAGGGCAGGTACCGCCGAGCCGACGAAAAGGCACACGTCCCAGTTCCTTCGCCACACCGGGTCGTGGCGCTTCCCGCGGTACTCGAACGCGACGCCGCGCACGATCAGAGCGAGCAGGATCAGCAGCAGCGGTAGGTAGAAGCCGCTGAACAACGTCGCGTACCAGTCCGGGAAGGCGGCAAACGTCGCGCCTCCCGCAGTGAGCAGCCAGACCTCGTTGCCGTCCCAGAGCGGCCCCACCGTGTTGAGGACAACCCGGTGCTCCGTTTCGTCCCGGCCAATCAGGCGGATGAGCATGCCTACGCCGAAGTCGAAGCCCTCGAGCACGAAGTAGCCGATCCACAGGACGGCGATCAGCACGAACCACACGTCGTACAGGTGCATGTCGGTATCCCCTGATCAGTAGGCGAAGGCGGGTTCGGGCTGCTCGATGGTCGTCAGGTCGACGACCTCCATCGCCGGACCCGCGCGGATCGTGTCGAGCATGAGTCGCACTTCGACGACGGCAAGTGCGGCGTAGAGCAGCGTGAGGGTCAGGAAGCTCGTCGCCACCAATGCGGTGCCCACCGTCGGCGAGCTCGACTGGGACGTCTTCAGCAGCCCGAACACGGTCCAGGGCTGGCGGCCCATCTCGGTGAACAGCCAGGCCGTGGAGTTGGCCACGATGGGGAGCGCCAGCGACCAGGTCGCCGCCGTCCAGAACCACCGACCCGGCGGGAGCCGCCCCTTGCGCAACGCCCACAACGCCCAGCCCGCAAGGGCGCCGGCCAGCAAACCGAAGCCAACCATCAGGCGAAACGTCCAGTAGGCCAGCGGGATGGAGGGCTTGTAGGCGCCGGCGCCGTACTTCTGCTGGTACTCCTTCTGCAGGGCGTTGATGCCCTTGACCTCACCGTTGGGGTCGCCGGTGGACATCAGCGACAGCAGGTTGGGAACCCGCAGGCTCCACCGCTCCGAGTTGCCGTCGAGCGACCCGATGGTGAGCAGGGAGAAGCTGGCAGGGGCCGAGGTGTTGTAGAGCGCCTCGGCAGCGGCCATCTTCATGGGCTGCTGCTTGGTCATGATTCGCGCCTGCAGGTCACCGGTGAACGCGGTGGCCAGTCCCGCGATGAGCACCGTCACCGCGCCGAGCCGGAGCGCCGGTCGGAACACATCCCCCGCGCCGCGCCGGATGTGCCAGGCGGCGACGGACACCACGAAGATGCCCGCCATCACGAACGCCGCAGCCAGGGTGTGCGGGATCGTGACCAGCGCCGTGGAGTTCGTCAGGACGGCCCAGATCGAGGTGAGCCGAGCGCGGTGGGTGACCGGGTCGATCCGGTAGCCGACGGGATGCTGCATCCACGAGTTCGCCGCGAGGATGAAGAACGCCGACAGGTTGGTGCCGATGGCAGCGATCCAGATACACGCCAGATGCACGCCCTTGGGAAGCTTGTCCCAGCCGAAGATCCACAGGCCGAGGAAGGTCGACTCCAGAAAGAAGGCGAGGATCCCCTCCATCGCCAGGGGGGCACCGAAGACGTCCCCGACGAAGCGTGAGTAGGCGCTCCAGTTCATGCCGAACTGGAACTCCTGCACGATGCCCGTCACGATCCCCATCGCGAAGTTCAGCAAGAAGAGCTTCCCGTAGAACTTCGTCAGGGCCTTCCACCGCGGGTTACCCGTGCGATACCAGGCAGTCTGCATGCAGGCGACCAAGATCGACAGTCCGATCGTCAGCGGCACGAACAGGTAGTGGTAGATGGTGGTGACGGCAAACTGCCATCGGGCGAGGGTTTCGGCGCTCATGGGCTCCACGCTCTCGTGCCCAGGCACCCGGACCTAGGGACCAAGGTCCCGTCCTGGCAGGTGGACGGCCTCCCGCGCGCAGCCCGGGAGTCAGGACCTTTGCTCCTGGTGGACCCACGCCCCACCGGCGACCGTGACGTTCATGACCGATACTGCCGTGCCCTCCTCCCCGTTGCGCGTGGATGTCCTGCTGCGCTCGGGCTCCCTCGCCGAGGTCCGACAGCTCAGCCCTGACGACCGGGAAGCCCTGTCGGACCTCAACGCGAGGGTGTCGCTACGGACGCGCACCCGGCGCTACTTCAGCCTCTCCGACCGACCCGGCCAGTGGTACGTCGAGCAGCTCATGCTGACCGCCAGGGACCAGCAGGCCCTGGTGGCCCTCGTGCAGGGTCATGTCGTGGGTTTGGCCAGCTTCACCCGGCTCGCGCGCGACCCCCAGGCCGCGGACCTGGCCGTGCTGATCGACGACGAGCACCAGCACGAGGGTCTCGGCGCGCTTTTGCTGGAGCACCTCGCCCACGCCGCACGCGGCCAGGGGATCCGGCGCTTCACCGCCGACGTGCTGCTCGAGAACACCCCCATGCTCCGGCTCCTGGCGGACAGTGGCTTCGCGACGCACACCAACGACGTGGGGGCAGGAGTGTGCGAGCTGTCGGTGGACCTCGACGACAGCCCACGCCTGCGGACCGCCCTGCACCGCCGGGAGGCCGACGCGGAACGCGCCTCCCTCGCGCACGTCCTCGCACCGCGCAGTGTCGCCGTCGTGGGGAGCGCTAAGACTGACTCGGTGGCTGGGCGCGTGTGCGCGTCGCTGCGAGGTCGCTCCGCGCAGACCCCTCGGGGCTTCGCCGGCCCGGTGCACGCGGTGACCGAACGACATGGCCTGCTGGCCCTGGCCGCACCCGTGGACCTGGTCGTCGTGGCTGTGCCCGCAGCGCAGGTCCTCGAGGTCGCGAGCGAGGCCGCTGCGGCCGGAGCGCAGGGTCTACTGGTGCTCAGCGCCGACTTCGCCGAGTCCGGTGACGCCGGTCGCCTGCGCCAGCGGGAGCTCCTCGCGCTCTGCCGCGCGAAGGGGCTACGGCTCGTCGGACCCAACTGCCTGGGCATCGTCAACACTGACCCAGCCGTGCGGCTCAACGCGACGTTCTGCGACGCCCAGCCGCTGTCGGGCGGGATCGGGCTGATCTCACAGTCAGGTGCCGTCGGCATCGCCGCCCTCCGACACGCGGAGCGACGCGGCGCCGGTCTGTCCAGCTTCGTGTCGACGGGAAACAAGGCTGACGTGAGCGGCAACGACTTGCTCTGCTACCTCGAGCAGGACGCCCACACGTCGGTTATCGCTCTCTACCTCGAGTCCTTCGGCAACGCCCGCAGGTTCGTCCGGGTCGCCAGCGCCGTGGGGCTGACCAAGCCCATCGTGGTCGTGAAGTCCGGCCGGTCCGAAGCCGGCGTCCGTGCGGGCCAGTCCCATACGGCTGCCGCCGCCTCACCCGACGCTGCCGTGGACGCCATGCTGCGTGCGGCCGGCGTCATCCGGGCCGAGGACCTGCCGGCGATGTTCGACGTGCTCAGCCTCCTTGACGCTGCCCCGCTCCCGACCGGGCACCGGGTGGCGATCATCGGCAACTCCGGCGGTCCGGGGGTCCTGGCCGCAGATGCCTGCGCTACTTCTGGCCTCCAGGTCGCGGAGCTGTCGGACCAGACGCGCTCGGGCCTTGCCGAGCTGGTTCCGTCCATGGGCTCCCCCACCAACCCCGTCGACCTGCTGGCGACGGTCGACGTCTCGACGTTCGAGGCGGCACTGACACTGGTCCTGAAGGACCCCGGCGTCGATGCCGTCGTGACGATCTACACACCCATGGTGCGGGGGTCTGAGGAGGACTTCGCCCGTGCTGTGCGCAGAGCCCACGCGGCCGTGCCCGACCAAACTCTGGTGGCGACGTTCCCCGGTCTCGCCTGGCCCCCCTCGGCCCTTCAGGAAGGGGATGGGGCGGCCGTCGTCCCAAGCTTTGAGTTCCCCGAACCCGCCCTGCGCGCCCTGGGGCTCGTCGCCGGCCACGCCGCCTGGCGCCGGAACGCCATCGCACCCGATGCCACCGTCGTACCTGCTAGGCCTCCGGCGCGTGGGCTGCTGGCTGCCACACCCGACGGCGAGTGGCTGTCCTCAGGGCAGGTTGCGGCGATGCTCGAGGCCTACGACATCCCGGTTGTGCCCGTACGGGAGGTGCACGACAACTCCGCGGCCTTCGAGGCGGCGAAGCAGCTCGGCGTCCCGGTCGCGCTGAAGGCATACGGCCCCTCGCTGGTGCACAAGAGCGACGGGGGCGGCGTGCTCCTCGGGCTCGACAACCCCGAGGCGGTACGCCGCGCCTACGACGACATGGCCGCGCGGTTGGGACCGGCGATGGAAGGCGCGCTGGTGCAGCGCATGCACCTCAGCGACGGCGGCCTGGAGCTCCTGCTCGGCCTGACCGTCGACCCGGAGGTGGGGCCACTCGTGCTCGTGGCCGCGGGTGGGATCTACACCGACCTGCTGCAGGACAGGGCACTTCGGCTACCGACCACCTCACTCACCGAGGCCATCGACCAGATCTCGTCCCTGCGGTGCGCGAAGCGCTTCGGCGGCTTTCGCGGCCAGCCACCCTTGGACCTTGACGCGACGGCCCGGGTCGTCCTCGCTCTCGGCGCGATCGCCCGTGACCTGCCCGAGGTACTGGAGCTCGATATCAACCCGCTGCTCGTCACGCACGACGGAGTCAACTGCCTTGACGCCCGCGTACGCATCGGAACGCCGCACCCGTGGCCCGGCCTCACCACGCGGAGCCTGAGTCCTTCCTGAGCCGGTCAGGACCGCTTGCGGGTCGCTCCGGCGAGCATGGCGACCAGCCCAGTGACCAGCACCAGCTCGAGCGCGACCAGCCACGGGTTGGTAAACGAGGAGGTCACCACCTTCTCGAGGCTGGTCCCCTCCGAGGCCTTCGCCCCCAGCAGGTAGGCGGTGTAGCTCACGACGCGGCCGGCGAAGAAAGCCGCGGTCAGCGGGACCAGTGCCATCCGAAGCAGCCCGGCAGCCTCGAAGAGTTGGGCTGAGGGCACCGGCGACATCGCGAACAGCACCAGGCCACCCGCCCCCGCGGCCCGGTTTCGGTGGACCCGGGCTCCCAGCGCCTCGAGCCGCTCCCGACGGTCCTGGGGCAGGTGGTCGGCGAGCAGCCTCGTCCCCCGGGCCAGCAGGAACCGCCCCGCACCGGCGGCGGCCCCACCCAGGGCGACCAGAGCGACGATGTCCAGTGACCACCTGAGTCTGAAGTAGACGAGCAAGGCCCAAGTCGGCGGCGCGAAGGCCGGCAGGAGGTTGAGGCCGAAGACGACGAGCGGCACGAGGGCGTACAGCCACCAGCGGCTCATGCCCGGGCCAGCGAGGTGACCCGGCTCAGCGCCCGCAGGTACTTCTTGCGGTAGCCGCCCTCGAGCAGCTCCGACGGGAACAGTTGGTCGAGCGGGATCCCACTCGTGGCGACGGGAAGGTCCCGGTCGTAGAGCCGGTCGATCAGCACCACCAGGCGCAGCGCCGCGGATTGGTCGGTGACCGGAACGACACGGTCCAGGCAGATCAGCGACAGGCCGTCGAGCAGAGCGCCGTAACGGCTGGGGTGCAGCCGGGCGAGGTGCTCCAGAAGGGCCTCGAACCCGTCGTACGACGCTCCCTCCGCCTGAGCCCGCTCCTCGAGCTGATCACGTTCCAGGGGCACGGGTGGAGCGGGTAGACCCCTGTGCCGATAGTCCTCACCGTCGACCCGGATCGAGGTGACGTGGTCGGACAGGGACTGGATCTCGCGCAGGAAGTCGCCGGTGGCGAAGCGCCCTTCCCCCAGGGACCCGGGCAGCGTGTTGGAGGTGCAGGCGAGGCGGACACCGGCGTCGACCAGCCGGCCGAGCAGGGTGCTGACGAGGACCGTATCGCCCGGGTCGTCGAGCTCGAACTCGTCGATCGCGAGCAGCCGGTGGTCGCTGAGGGCTGTGACGGTCTTGGCGAAGCCAAGCGCACCGACCAGGTGCGTGAGCTCCACGAACGTGCAGAAGGCCCGCGGCGCCGGTGCCGCGTGCCACAGCGACGCGAGCAGGTGCGTCTTGCCGACTCCGAAGCCCCCGTCGAGGTAGACCCCGGGCTTGCCCTCGCGGCTCGGTGTGCGGCCAAAACGCTTGCGCGGTGGGGGTTGCAGAGTTGTGGCGAAAGCCTCGAGCGTGGCCACAGCAGCGGCCTGCGATGGCTGGTCTGGGGCGGGCACGTAGGTGTCGAAGCGTGCACCGGCGAAGCCAGGAGGGGGCACCATTCCCTCGACCAAAGCCTCAGGGGGTACGACGGGTTCGCGGTCGATGAGGCGGACGGGCACGAGCGTCGACTCTACGAGGCGCCACCAGTTCTTCGCGACGTGATCCCCTCCTGCCGCGGGGGCTCACTGCAACGAAGGTTAGGTTGCGACATATGACCGCCCCCGTTGCCGGCGCCGACCCGGCGATTGTCGGCCCCTACCTGGCCCGCGTCCTGTCCGACGAGGGCTGGACCGAGGCGACGATCAGCCTCATCTCCGGTGGCAAGAGCAACCTCACCTACCGGGTCGACTCCCCCACCGGCTCGCTGGTGCTCCGGCGGCCGCCGCTCGGGCAGATCCTGCCGACCGCCCATGACATGGGGCGGGAGTTCCGCGTCATGTCAGGCCTGCAGAGCACCGCCGTACCCGTCCCGAAGATGCTGCACTTCTGCGCCGACGCGGACCTGCTCGGCCAGCCGTTCTACGTCATGGAGCGCGTCGAGGGGCACATCGTCACGACCGAGTTCCCCGCTGGCTATGCCTCGACGCCCGCGGACAAGGGGTTGATCTCGAACGGGCTGCTGGATGCGCTGGCCTCGCTGCACATCGTCGACTACCGGTCAGTGGGGCTCGGTGAGTTCGGCCGGCCCGACGGCTACCTCGCCCGCCAGGTCAGCCGCTGGAGCAAGCAGTGGGACGCGACCCGCATCGGGGACATGGAGTTCGTCGACGAGCTCGCCGCATCCCTGACGGCATCCCTGCCGACGACGCACCGCTCGAGCATCGTGCACGGCGACTTCCGCCTCGACAACACGATGCTGCACCCGACAAGACCTGGTCGGATCAACGCGGTGCTCGACTGGGAGATGTCCACCCTGGGAGACCCGCTGGCCGACCTCGGAATCCTGCTCGTCTACTGGATCCAGGCTGACGACCATGACCTTCGTACCGGCGGCAGCGTCGTCCCGGCTGTGACCATGCTGCCCGGCTTCCTCACCAGGGACGAGGTCGCGGCCGGCTACGCCGCGCGGACCGGCGCCGACATCAGCGAGCTGCCGTGGTACCTCGCGTTTGGCTTCTTCAAGCTCGCCGTCGTGTGTGCCGGCATCGTGATGCGGGCCCAGCTCGGAGCGATGGTCGGATCGGGCTTCGAAGGCTTCGCCGAGCGGATCCCGCCCCTCATCGAGCTCGGACGCGCCACCCTCGCTGACCGGAAGCTCTACTGACCTGCAAGGCCCACACGATGAGTGGGATCTGCAAGGGCAGTCGGGCGTAGGAGATCGCCTTCTCCACAGCACCTGTGGCGTCGACCGCCAGCTGGATGTTGGCCGGGTAGACCGCGATGAACAGCAACGCCGCGGCAAGCGCGCCTCGGCTTCGGGTGTTGGCGTTGCCGACCGCGGCGGCAACACCGAGCTCGGCAACACCACTGGCGTAGGTCCACGCCCGCGCCGGCCCTGGTAGCGCGTGCGGCACGATCGGGTCGTAGAAGCCGGGCCGGACAAAGTGCGTCAACCCCGCAACCGCGAGCACAGCGGTGAGCAGGTACGGCGAGGCTGTGCGCAGTCTGCTCATCGACTTCACCCTATGGTGCGTGCTGTGACCGTGACCCCGGGTACCTACCAGCACTGGAAGGGACCGCAGTACCTCGTGCTCGGTCTCGGCCACGACGCCAACGACGAGACCCGTACGGCGGTGGTCTACCTGCCGCTCTACCCGGTCGACGGGCCGCCGTTCGCGATCCGGACGCTGGAGGACTTCACCAGCTGGGTCGACCCTGCTTCGGGGCGGACGACCCCTGTTGGCCGAGGCGTTCCCCGCTTCCGGCCGCTCTGACTCAGACCCGTCACACGCGCCACAGGATGAGCGCTCCCGCCTCCCCAACCGCTGCCTCTCGAAGGCAGCAGCGCGACGGCGTACCCGGGTCTTGCTCGTTGATGAAGACCGGCAGCGGATGGGCGAACTCATCCTCACCCCTCGTGCGCATTGGGGCGGGCACGTCAGCGGGGTTGGGGTCGTCGCGACGGTACGGCCGGAGCGCAAGCCCCTGCCGTGGGAACCTGCCGTCCACTGAGGCTTGCCCGATGCGCGTCAGCGACTTCGCCGGCCTGGTCGTGATGGAGCGGACGGCGATCGCCGCGGCCGGGATCCAAGAACGATCGAGGCCTTCCTCTGGCATGCCGGCCCGAAGCTGCCGCCAGCAGGCTGGCTGATGTGGCGGCTTCCTGCGACCCTCGTGGCCTTGCCCATCGGGGCGCTGAACGCCGACCTGCCGCACTGGGTGTAGCTCTACCAGCCGCGGAGGAGGGGGCGGGGTTCGCGGGTGGTGGTGTGGCCGTTCTTGGTGGTCCAGTGCACGCTGCCGCTGGTCTTGGTGACGGTGAAGAACTTCTGGGTTTTGCTTTGGTGGTGGTGGATGCATTCGCTGGCGATGTTGTCCAGGTGGGTGGGTCCGGCGGGCCAGGGGGTGAGGTGGTCGTTCTGGCACGCTTGGGCGAGCTTGGGGCA
>JANXUE010000025.1 GCA_025352005.1 Frankiales bacterium | reverse complement strand
CATGACGACCCGGGCTTCCCAGAAGATCTGCCGGCCCAGGCCCGCATAGTTGCCGCTACGGCTGCCGCCGTTGCCGAAGTCCAGGAAACCGCCTGAGGTGTCGGAGTCGGGGTTGAGGCTGTTGACCTGGTTGTTGACCGTCGAGGTGAGGTCCGATGTCGTGATCGTCGCGTCCTGCCGGGCGATCAGCTTGGCGAGCATGCTCGGCGTGACCGTCGAGTAGGCGTCGGTGTCGCCACCCAGGCAGTCGCAGTTGGCGAAGGAATGGGCGAGCAGGTCGATGCCGTCATTCTCCGCGGTCAGCGCCGTGTCGACCTGGCCGATGACCGCACCGGACAGCGCAAGGGCAGTGCTGCCGCTGGCAAGCGTCCGTGCCCGGGCGTCGGAGTTGGCACCGAGGGCGGTCGCGGACGTGTCAGCCAGCGCCTGTCCCTGCAGGCCGGTGACGAGGGCGTTGAGCTTGACGTGTCGGCCGGTGATGGACCCGCCAGTGACATCGAGCAGGGTGGCCGCCCCGCCCGACTGACCGATCAGCACTTTGGCCTCGGTGGTGGCGTCGGCGCCGAGGCCACCGACGTCGGCGGTCGACTTGGCATAGGCGTTGACATAGCTGCGGGCCTCGACGAGGGCGAGGTTGCCGGCCGTCAGGGTGCCGCCGGTAGTGGTTGTGGTCGTGTAGTCCGCCGAGGCGCTGGTTGAGCCGAACGAGCCACCGATAAGACCCCCCTGGTCTGTCGAGGAGAACACCGAGGGCCGCAGGTCGCTGTAGGCGCTGACGGTCAGGTTGCCGGTGGCCGTGATCACCGCGGGGCCAGCGATGATCAGGGTGTTGGTGACGGTGACCCGGTCGCGGCCGTCGGAGTCACCGATGCTGATCGCCCCACCACCCGCGTTACCGGCGACCGCCTTGCTGAAGGCGTAGCCGTGGGTCGTGACGTTGACGGTCGCACCAGACACCGATGCGCTACCGAGCACCGAGGTGCTGATGGTGAGGGTGGTGCTGGCGTCGGCGCTGGCTGTCGAGACGTTGATCACACCGCCACCGCCACCCGCCGCGCTGGAGGAGATGCTGCCGTCGGTCGAGCTGGTCGCGCCGGCCGGACCACCGATGCCGTTGAGCTTCTGAATGCCGGAGCCGGGGCTGAGGGCCAGCACCAGGCGCTGCTCGCCGCTACCGGCAGCGGTCAGGTTGACACCCTCACGGCGGAAGATGTGGTTGTCGCCGCCACCGTCGGTGATCGCGATCGCCGGACCGCCAGCAGTGTTGGAGAGCTGGAAGACGCCGCTGCCCGCGTTGACCACGTAGTAGCCGTGGCCGTCGGCGAGCTGCGGGATCGAGAAGTCACTGGCCCGGCTGATCGTGTGGATGACCGACTTGAAGGCCGGGTCGGTCTTGTTCGGGGTCAGGACGAGTGCGATGACCGAGCCGAAGAGGGTGTCGTTGCCGCCCAGTCCGCCCGCGCTGCTCTGGCAGCCGTCACCGTGCTCGTCGATCCCCACCGCGCGGCAGTAGGTGGCCGCCAATTGAATGGTGTGGGCCTCGCCCGTGAGGATGACGAAGTACGTCGTCCCGCTGGACAGGCCGCCGATCTGGTGACCCGGGTCGCTGGCGGTGTATGTCACGGCGTTGCCGGCCGACAGGCCGAGGGCGTCGAGCGTGCCGTCACCGTTGGCGTCCCGGGCCAGGTAGATGTTGTCCGAGGCCGGGGAGTCCTCGCACGGCGCCGGGGTGCAGCCCGTCGTGTCGACCTGCCTGCTGCTGAAGGTCCCGACCGGTGGCGGTGCGTGATAGGTCACGTAGTCACCGTTGCCGAAGGCCGACCCGGTGACGGTGTGCGCGCTGCCGTCGACCCCGCTGGCGCCGTTGACGTTGACGGTAGGCGGGGTGGTGACGCTGACGCCGAGGTTCTGCAGCTTCAGCGTGTAGTCATCGACCTTGTAGACCTGGTAGGTGCCGCTGGCGAGCCCACCAATGGCACCGCCAAGTGCCTGGTACTGCACGAGGTCGCCAGTCTGCAGGTGGTGAACGCGGGTGCCGAAGTCAATGACGTCGGTGACGGTGTTGACCTGGGCGCCGTCGAACACCGCGCCGGGCTGCAGCGCGGTCGGACTGGTCACGATGATGGTCAGGCTGCGGCCCTGCAGCCCGGCCGCAATCGAGCTCCCGCCGCGGTTGTCGTAGACCACCAGCTGGCCGGTGAAGGCGTTGTGGACGGCGCCGAAGGTGATGGTGTTGCCGGCGACCTGGGTGGCGGCGTTGAAGGTGCCGTCGGAGGCGGGCGGCGGGACCTGGTTGCTGGTGGCGTCGATCGTGACGGTGCCGAGCGAGCTGGCGAGCGTTGCACCGCTAGCGACCCGGAAAGTGACAGTCGGGGACAGCGTTGCGGTGGCACCGTAGAAGTTCAGGTTGAGGAAGCCGCCGGTGGTGCTGTGGGTGCTGCTGTCGGCGTCGTTGAGGCTGAAAGCCTGGGCGTTGATGTCGCCGGTGGCTTTGACCATCGAGCCGGAGCTGCCGAGCACGACGTTGACCGTCGGCGTCCCGTTGGCGGTGGCGTGCGAGTCGGCGATGGAGAGCACTCCGCCACCGGCGTTGTTCATCCCCGCGTTGGAGGTGTCGTTGGCCTTGGCCAGGATGACGATCGCGGAGGCTCCGTTGCTGCCGTCGGCGGCCGTGACGTTGCCCAGCAGGTTGACCTCGGTGAGGCCGTTCACGGTCGCGGTCGGGTCGCTGTTGGGGGCCACGCTGATGAGGGCCCCCTGCGTCCGCTTGTACTGCGACACGGCGTAGTTGGCCGACAGCGCCTTGACATTGACCGTGCCGGACGAGGCGGACAGCGTGCCGCCGGCGTCGACATCGGCTTTGGTCGAGGCCTGGGCGAGCGCAGTCATGGAGGCGCTGCCGATGGCGAGGCCGAGCGCGACGGTGGTCTGCACCGCCGAGGCCTCGACCACGTTGTTGAGGAAGGCCGAGCCGTCAAAGTTGTGGAAGGCCAGCAGGTTCAGGCTGCCCCCGGCGCTCCGGAGCGTGCCGGTGCCGGTCACGACGGTCCGGGTCGCCGAGCTGTCGGTCGCGGACAGCGTGGCGCTGCCGATGGAGGCGAGCAGGGACATCGAGAGGGCGTGGTAGAAGGCTCCGACCGAGGTGCGGACGTCCGAGCTCACCGTCACGTCGCCGGCGGTGATCAGCGAGCCACCCACACTGGTCGTGACGCCGACCGAGACGTTGGCGGTCAGGAAGGCGATGCTGGCCGCGACGCCGAGGGCGCCGCTGAAGCCGCGGCCGTCCACGCCGGCGTTGGCAATCACGTCGCTGGTGACGGTCGCGGTACCGATGGTGCCGCTGCCACCGTTGAAGGCGCTCATGACGCTGCCGCCGCTGGTCACGACCCCGCCTACCAGTCCGACGCCGGCACCCAGGCCCGCCGAGATCGACTGCGCGTCGACCTGGGCGTCACCGAAGGAGCGGCTCAGGACGATGAGGGTGCCGGCGGTCACGATCGTGCCGGACCCCACCGAGGAGACAAGCACCGGCGAGTTGGTCGCCGTGGACAGGCCGCCGGCCACCCCGATAGCCAGGGCGATCGCGCCCAGCGAGAGCCGGGCGAAGGCCGGCGCCACCACGGTCGGGATACCGTCGCCGAGGATCGTGTTGTAGGTGTACGTCGGGGCGACGACGGCGCCGCCCGCATCCCGGTTGGACCGGGCGACCAAGGACACGCTCGCCCCGCCGAGCGACCCGCCCGAGACCGTGAAGGACATGACCGTCGGCTCCAGGTCAGCGGTGGTCTTGGTCAGGCCGGCCGCGTAGCCCAGGGAGATCCCGAACCCGACGGCATCGGCGATCGCGGTCGCGGTGGCGTTCGCCACGAACGACGTCGACCCGGTGCCGGCCGCGACGGTGGCCTTGTCGCCGAGGTAGGCCTTCACGACCGGCTTGGACGTCGTGGTGACGCTCACGACCGCGAGGTCGAAGCCCAGGCTGATGCCCAGCGCGCTCGAGGTGGCGAGCGGGCTCGAGGTGTAGTCGGCGGTGACCGTGACGCCAGAGCCGCTGGTCGTGACGGTCGTCGGGTCGAGAACGTCCGCGGCGGAGCTGGCGTCGTTCGGCCCGACGTAGGAGCTGACTGCGGTGGTGTCGGTCGCCTCCGCCGAGGTGCCGGTGCCGCCGGCCAGCTTGATACCGACCGCCGAGCTGGAGGCGTGCGGCGAACTGGTCCCGCCGGCCGTCAGCGACACGCTGCCGGCAGTGACGTTCGCGCGGTCGTCGATGTGCGTGGCGATGCTGCCGTTGGTCGTGGCGGACAGGTCGACGGTGCCGATCTCGATGAGCGTGACCGCCACCCGCTGGGCATCGACGGTGGCGTGCGAGGTGCGGGTCGCGTTGAGGGTGGCGGCACCCGAGCCCAGGGCGACGGTCTCGTCGTTGCCGATGTAGGCCTCGGTGAGGCCACCGACGACCGCGGTCGGCTTGACGTCAAAGCCGCCCACGACCGTGATCGCGACGAGCTTGGCGGTAGCCACCGCATCCGGCGTCGCCGTAGCCGTGATGGTCAAGCTGCCGGCCTGGACCGAATGGCCGTTGCCGACGAAGGCGCGGGTGGTGCCGGTGACCTCCGCGTCGGGCTGCAGCAGGCTGATTCCGACCACCGCGACCTGACCGCCCCCGGCCTCGGCCGTCGCGTCGTCGTTGGAGGTGGCGGACACGGCGACCGCACCGGAGCCGACGTTTGCCCCGCCGATTCCGGCCTCGGTGACCGCGGTGACCGTCGCCTGCGCGAAGCCGACCGATGCCGCAAACAGCCCGATGTCGATCATCTTGGCCGTCGCGGTGGCGAGGTTGGCCGACAGGGCCGTCGCGCTGGCACCGGTGCCGCTGGTGAGCTGGCCGAGGTAGGTCGCCCTGGTCGCTCCGGCCACCTCCGCCTTGGGCAGCTTCACGTCGACGCTGCCGAAGCCGACCGTGGCCCCGTCGGTGACCGAGGTGGCGGTGTCGTGCGAGGTGCTCGTGACGGTGAGCGCGCCAGCGGTCCCAGCGTTGCCGCCGTCGCCGCCGGCGGTGGTGTCGGCGGCCACGACAGCGGTGGTCGTCGTACCGGTGATGGTGAGGCCACCGATGCCGTAGAAGGTCGAGGTGGCGGTGGCCTTCAGCGTGGTGTCGGCGTTCAGCGCGATCGAGCCGGAGGCAGTCACGGTGCCACTGAGCTTGGCCTCGATGTTGCCGGCGACCTTGGCGTTGACAAAGGACAGGCTGCCGGTGATTGCTCCGAGCGCGTCACCGTCGACGCTGGCGGTTGCGGTGTTGCCGAGCCCGAACGTCTTGGCCTCGACGAGCAGCTGCCCGGTGGTGCCGACTGAGCCGGTCGAGCTCACCAGCGCCTGGGTGGTGGCCGCGCTGGTGATCTCGGCGGAGGCGTAGGCACCGCTGAGGCCGATCAGGGACACACCGATGATGTGTACCGGCGCGAGCGCCTTGTCCTGCGCCAATGCCCGGACGGTGATCGACAAGGCGTTGCTGAAGGCGCCGCCGACCTCGGCCCTGGTGTGCCCGGATACGACCGCGATGCGCACCAGGATGGTGACGTTCAGGCCACCGATCGAGATCTGCGGGAGCACCTGGGTGGTGTCGGCGGTGTTGGTCCCGGTCGCCTGGACCAGCACCGCACCGGTCGTCGAGACGTTGCCGGTCGAGGTGATGGTCGCCTCGGTCGAGCGTCCGTTGTCAGCCCGCGCGACCGTCAGGCCAACCGCGATGCCGCCGACGCTGATGTTGAGCGTCTGGGTGTGCACGGAGTGGACGCCGTCGGCCTGCACGGTCACGCCACCAGAGCCCACCGTGCCGTGGGCGCCGGAGCTGGCGGACCCGGTGCCGTTCAGGTCGGCGAAGGCGAGCGCCCCGCTGATCGCGACCAGGCCACCACCGACGGCGGTGGACAGGATGTCGGAGCTGACGTTGTCATCCACGGTGACGAACAGGTGTGCGACGGACCCGCCCGCACCCACCGCGACGTCGCCGATGCTCGCTGTCGCGTCGCCGTCCACCGAGGTCACGGCGACGGCCGCACCGGTGGCGAAGACACCGCCGGCCACCGCGATGTCGAACGCGTTGAGCGTGCGGTGCGCGATCGCGTTGACGTCGATGCCGCCGCCGGCCTTGGTGATGCCGGCGCCGGTGGTGCTCGTGTCGATGTGGGCTTTCTGGGTCCCGGTGTCGTTGACGACAGCGACGATGGCGCCGACCGCGACGAACCCGGCCGTGCCGGCGAAGCCGATCGCGGTGGAGCTCTCCTGCATGTCGGCCTTGACGCTGACCTGGCCGTCGGCGGTGACGGTCGACCGGGACAAGATGCCGGCGTCGGTGTTGCTGGAGACGTTGAGGACCAGCACCGAGGCCCCGATGCCGACCAGGCCTGCGCCGATCGAGCCGGCTACCCCGACCACGCTGAGGCTGTCGGTGGCCCACACCCGGACGTGCCCACCCGTGATGACGGTCGCGTCGATGTAGGACGTGGTGCCGGCAGCCGCTGGGCCGAAGGACCCGCTGACCAAGGTGGCCCCGGGAGAGGCGCTCACGATCTGGCTGGTGGGACCGCCCAGGTGGCTGGCGATCCTGCTGTTGGTGGTGCTCTCACCCTCCGACAGCTTCCAGCTCGCGGAGTTCAGGTCCGGCAGCTTGTTCAGGCTGCCTGTGAGTGCGACGTACTTGTGGCCCCCGAAGGAGACGGCGTCGCCGGTGAGGTAGATGGTGGCCGAGGACCAGGCCGGCTGCGCCGGGCCGCTTGCCGTCGTACCACCCAGCACGCCCTGGAAGCCGTTGCTGCCGCCACCGGAGGCGACACCGTCGGCTCCGCTGACGCTCTGGTTGGCCGGCTGCCACTGCGAGGTGTCGCTCGGGTTATTGGTCGGGTGCGAGACCTTGGCGGCGTAGCGGCTGCCGCTGAAGCTGACCTCGTCGCCGACCTGGTAGACGCCGCCGGTCTTGCAGGTGGCAGATACCGAAGTGCCGGGCGAGCACCAGGTGCCTTCGTCCGGGCCGTTGAGCGCGCCCGTCTCGCCTTGCCAGTCGTCGCGGTTGGTGGGGTTGTGGGTGGGGTGGTCGACCTTGGCGGCGTAGGTCTTGCCGCTGAAGGTGACGACGTCGCCGGTGGCGTAGTCCCCGCCGGTCGGGCAGGCCGCAGTCTTGGGCCCGGAGGCGCACCAGGCGCCCCGGTCCGGCCCTCCGTTGGCGGAGTTGTAGGTCTGTACCGGCTGAGTCCCGACGGTCCACACCGACACCGAGACGGCGACCCCGACCACTCCAGCACCGAGGCTCAGCGCGTAGGTCTGGACCTTCTTGCGCGACAGTGCGTAGACGTCGACGTCATTCGCTGCGCGCACCGTGGTGCTCGGGCCCGCGATGTAGGCCGAGACCGAGGACTCGGCGACCCCGATGTCAACACCACCGGCGACACCGACGAACCCGACCCCGGCACCACCAGCGACGGTGAGCGAGGCGAAGGAGTCGACCGCGGTGACGTTGACGCTCTGCGCGGCGTTGGCGAGCCCGGGCCCGTTGATGGCTGAGCCAGGGGCGATGTAGGACTCGGTGGCCGAGTGCAGGAGGGTTACCCCGATGCCACCGGCGACGCCCACGAACCCGCCGCCGACCGAGGGGGCCAGCCCGAACACGTCCTCGGAGGAGGCCGCCTGGACGGCCAGTCCGTGGAAGCTGGGGAGGGTGCCGAAACCGGTGCTGGTCGTGGTGCCGTCGTAGATGCCGGTGGGACCGGCGCCGTTGCCAAGGGCGGTGACGACGCTGGAGCTGCCCAGGTAGGCCTTGGTCTGCTTGTCCATGGCGGCGACACCGACCGCGACACCGACCCCGACGTACCCCACGGCGAGGGCCGCGGTCACCAGCACCAGCTTGGTGGTGTCGACGGCCGAGACCAGGACGTTGCCACCGGCGGTGAGGGTCGCACCGAGGCCCTGGCAGTTCGCCTGGTCGGGGGCGACCGGCGTGCCGGTGCACGCGTAGGTGTGCTCGTGCAGGACCGTCACGGAGACGCTGCCGGCGACGCCGACTGTGCCGCCGCCAACGCCGGCGACGACCGACACGATGGTGGCTTTGGCGTTGGCCTGCAGCGAGACGTCCTGGACAGCGTTGACGGTCGAGCCGCTGCCGATGTAGGCGTTGGTGGTCAGGTCCAGGACCCGAACGCCGACCGGCACCGAGACGCCCGCGGTGCCGGCGACGGCGACCGTCACGGCCAGCCCGAGGTGGTACATCGCGTTGCTCGCGGCGACCCGTACCGACTGTCCGGCGTTCGCGCCCGTCACGTTGCTGGCGCAGGTGAGGCCGCAGTTGACGACCGCGCTGTTGCCTAGGTGGGCGGTGGTGCGGACGTTGTCGACGTTGACGACACCGGCGATGGTGACGGCTGCCGTGCCGGAGAAGCCGAGGCCGATGCCGAAGGCAGCGATGTCGTCGCTGTTGGCCGACGTCACCGCGACCCCACGGAACGTGCTGGAGGGCAGCACATAGGAGCGCGGGCCGTAGGCGCTGGCGTCACCGGAGGGGACGCTGCCGTTCTTGACGAAGCTGTGCGAGCGTCCGCCATCGGTCGGCAGCGAGGTCAGGTCGACGACGGCGCTGGCCGGGTCGTCGGACTTCCTGGTCAGCAGCTGGAAGTAGCCGCCGCCCGCGTCTTTGTAGAAGTACTGCTGGCCGTCGACCAGGCCACCGATCGGCGCACCGCCACCGGAGCTGTAGACGAAGCCGTCGTTGTTGGTTGGGGCGCTGGCGAAGGCGTAGGGGAGCTTGATCTTGTTGTTGACGAGGTCAACGGTCGTCGCACTCGGGGTGAAGCGGGGCGACTTATCACTGGTGACGCCCGCCTGCATGGCCGGGACGAGGCGATGCGTCTCGCCGGTGCCACCGGAGAGCGCGACTTTGACGACCGGGGCACTGCCCATGGCGCCGTCGTCACCGCGACCGTCGTTGCAGACACCGTTGAGCCCGAGCGAGATTCCCTTGAAGTCGCAGTAGCTCTTGGCCAGCTGGACGGAGTCCGCGTCAACCCGGAAGACGTAGTAGACCCCACCGTCGACGAGGCCGGTGATGGAGGTGCCCCCACCGTTGTCGTAGATGACCTGGTCGCCGGTCTGCAGGCCGTGGGCGTAGCTCAGGTTGAGGGTGTTGCCTCCGCTGATGACGCCTGCACCCGTCGGGTCGAAGCGGGTATCGGTGGTCGCGATGCCGTAGGCCCCAGTCGTCACCGTCAGGACGTCGTTGCCGGCGGCACTCACGGTGGCGTAGTCGCCGATGAACGAGCTGGTGTTCTTGGTGACGACCGGGACGGCCACGGCCGCACCCACGGCCGCGGTGCCACTGGCGGAGATGTTGCCGGCGATGACGTTGAGGCTCAGGGTCTCCCCCGCCGCAACCCGGACGCTGCCCCCGGCGCGAATGACGGCGCCGTTGGCGAGGCTGGTCCCGTCGGCCACCTTGGCGACCGTCGTGACGTTGATGACCGGTACGGCGGCGTTGACGTTGACCGCCGCCGTACCGGCGAAGCCGCCACCGACCGAGAGCGCAGTGATCTTCTCGGAGGACGTCGCGTCCACCGAGGTGTTGCCGGTGGTCCGGAGGATGCCGCCCTTGCCGATCGAGGCGGTGGTCGTCTTGTTGATCACCTCGACGTCGACTCCGGCGCCGACACCGGCCGTGCCGCCGATGGTGATCTGGCCAGCCAGCGAAAGGATCTTGCCGGTGTCTGTGGCCGCGATCGCGGCCGCCGTGGTCGTGCCGGTCGCGACGTCACCGACGTGAACGCCGTCGTCCACATGGGCGGTCACCGTGTCGGTGAGCAGGTCGACCACGACCGAACCCGCGACGCCGACGTCGCCGCCACCCGCACCGCCGACGGCGATGATCGTCAGGCCCAGGTTCTCGGACGCCGTGACCGCCAGCCCGGTGCCACCGGCCTGCAGGTCGGCGCTCTGTCCGATCCCCGCGTCGACCAGGATCTGCCGGTCCAGGATGGTCGCGGCCGCGCCCACTCCGGCGTCGCTGCCGATCGCGATCTGGCCGGCAGCCAGCGTCAGCGACGACGAGTCGTCGGTAGCGCTGACGGTGAGCGCCCCACCAGCGCGGGCGATCGTGCTGGAGCCGATCAAAGCCCGGGTCCCGGGGCCACCACCGGAGTTCAGGAGCAACACGAGGATGGACCCGGTCACGCCTGCGCCGTCGGCAGAGACGCCGCCACCGAGGACTAGCTCGAACAACGTCTCGGTGGTGCTCGCCTGCACCGACAGCGCACCACCGGTCTTGACCTGTGCCGAGCTGCCGATGCTGGCGCCGACCGTCTTGTTGAGAACCTCGACGACGATCGCGACGGCCACGCCGGCGCTGCCGCTGGTGAGCGAGAGCGCGCCCGAGACGTTGGTGATCGTGGTGGCGTCAGTGGAAGTGACCGCCAAGGTCTGACCGGTGCCACCGACCTGGCCGGCTCCGGTGTTGACCAAGGCGCCGTCGCCGATCGAGGCGTTGGTGGTGATGTTGATGACGTCGACGATGACCGAGCCGGTGACCGCCGCGTCGCCGCCGCCGGCGCTGCCGCCGACCGCGACCGAGGAGACCGCGGGCAGCAGGCTGTCGAGCTTGTCGGACAGCCCAGTCTCCGGGACGGTCGGGTTCAGCGTGCTGGTGGCCGTCACCGCTGCCGCGCCGCCGAAGTGCACGGTGCTGATGTCAGCCGCCGCCGTACCGGAGTCGATCTTGGCCGTCGTGGTCGTGGTGAGCAAGGAGACCACAATGGCGCCGCCGACCGCGCTGCCCTTAGTCGACAGTCCGCCCGCCAGGGCAAGGTTCTGCACTTTCAGCAGGGTGCTGGCGGTGACCGTGAGCGTGCCGTCGGCGTCGACCGTGCTGCCCTTGCCGATCGTGGCGCTGGTGGTGAGGGTCAGCACCTGAATGCTGGCCGACGCCGCGACGCTGATGGTGCCCTTGCCGCCGGCGGCGGCAAGCGCCCACACGATCAGGTCGTCGGTCTTGCCGGCCGGGGTGATGGCCTCGACGGTGATGCTGTCGCCCTTGAGGTCAGCTCCGGTGCCGACGCTCGCGGTGTTGCTGATGTCCTGGACGTTCAGGCCGACAGCCGCACCGATGCTGTTGTCACTTTCCATGTTGGAGCTGACGCCGATGGCCCGCGCGTTGGCGTCGGTCTCGTTGGAGGCACTGACCTTCACTTCGCCGGTGGCGTGCACGACCCGGCTGTTGCCGATCGTCGCGGTGTTGGTCGTGACCACCCAGTTGACGGCGATGGCCGCCGCGACACCTGTGCCGCCGCCGCTCTCGCCGGACTGGCTGGAGGAGGAGGAGTTGGCGGAGTCGGTGCTGTCCTTGGACTTGGGCAGCGTGCCCGTGCCCGTGCCGTTGGTGTTGGAGTTGGAGCCGTTGACCTGGTCGTTGGACTTCGAGTCGGCGCTGGAGTCGCTCTCGGAGGAGCCCTTGGCGCTCGCGAGAGCCTTGGCCGAGCTCTCCATCTCGGACTCGGCGGAGACCTCGACCGACAACCCGGTGACGTTGCGCTGCAGGTCGGCGACGGTCTGCCAGCCGATCACCACGTTGAGGGCGATGTCGACGCCGACGGCCACCTTCTTGCTGGCTGCCTCCGCAGACCCCTCGGTCTCGATCTTGGCGACGTGGCTGACTGCGATCTTGACAGCGCCGGTCACTGTCAGGGCCGTGGCCGAGGTCCCGATTCGGGCCGTCGCGTGGTCGTCCTTGACGATGACGACTGCCGCAGCCGGCGTGATCGCGGTACCACCGGCGGTGCCGGCCTCGTCCGAGGTAGCCACCTGCCGGAAGGCCGTCGCGGTGACCGTCACGTCGTGGCCACCGGTGACGGGCGTGCCGTCCTCGATCTCGGCGCGGGTCGTGGTGGGAGTCAGCACGTTGAGTGCGAAGGCGGCGCCGACGCCGGTGGCTGAGCCGACCTCCGCCTTGCCGCTGGCCGACGCTGCGTCGTACTCGTTGGCGAGGGCGTTGACGGTGATGTCGCCCGTGCCGGCGGCCACCGATGTCGCGGTGACGATGGCCTCGGTCGTGGTGCTGACGAGGTTCATCGCGAACGCGCCGGCGATCCCCACGTCGCCGGACTTGCTGGCGCCGGCGACGCCCTTGGCCGAGATCTCGTGCTCTTCGAGCCGGAAGAGCTGCCCGTCGGTCGGGGTCACCGAGAAGGCCACGCCGCTGGTGATGACGCCGCTGTCGACGACCCAGGCGTGCGAGCCGTTCCGCTTGTAGACGCCGGGGGCGTGGCTGCCGTCCGTCTGGAGGAGCTGGACCCGGGTGTTTTCCTTGATTTCGTCCTTGGGCGTGTCGTCACCGGCCTGCAGGGTCTTGAAGACCCAGGCGCTGCCGTTCCAGCGGTAGTAGGCGTTGGCCGGGTGGCCGGCGTTGATCTTCGTCAGCTTGAAGCAGTCGCCGCTTGCGGGGCCGCTCGGGAAATTGTTGCCCTCACCGGCGTCGGCGTTGCAGCTGGACTCCACCGACCAGCTGCCACCGGTGAAGGAGTAGATCTTGTGGTCGGCCTCCTTGTAGAACAGGTCGTTCTCGGACGGGCCGGGAAGCTCCTTGACCTGCTCGACGAGGACCCAGTCGGAGGCGCTGGCGTCCCAGTAGCGCAGGTGGTCGTTGCCGCGTCCGGCCGTGATCGTCGCCTCGACGGTGAGACCGTTGCCGGAGACAGTGCTCTCGCCGGTGGTCGCCCGGTTGATGATGTCGACCAGGTTGATGCCCACACCGGCACCGACACCGACGCTCGCGTCGGAGGCCGAGTCGCCCTTGCCGACGGCGCTGGCGTCGGTGTTGGCACTGGTACGCAAAGTCACCAGACCACCGCCGCTGACCGTCACTCCGGTCGCGAAGAAGGCCAGCGACCGGGTCTTGATGACGTTGATGCTGACGGCGCCGGCAACGCTGAGCGACGCTCCGCCGCCCTCGCTGTCCGCAGCCTTGGGCGTCGAGGACGACCCCGAGTCCTTGCCTGCGGCGTTGTTGTCTTTTTGGCTCTTGTTCGCGTTGGTGAGGTTGTCGTCGGACTTCTTGTTGACGTTGTCGCCGTCCGCGGCCGCGCCCTTGGCAGCGGCCTCCGCCTCGGACGTGCTGACCGAGCTGCCGAGCGCTTGGAAGCTGACGCCGGTGCTGGCCGTGAGGCTGCGCGAGGTGGATGCCTCAGCGATGTCGGTGACGACCGCGAGCGCCAGCGAGATGCCGACGCCGGCGGTGCTCCCGACGGTCGTGTCGCCCTTGGCGGTGGTGGTGACGGTCGCGGTCTGGACGGCCTTGGCATCGACCTTGCCGCTGACCGTGGTCGTGCCCGTCGCCGCGCCCAGAGTGGCCTTGGTGGTGACGTTGGCAAGGGAGATCGCCACTGACGGCACGATGGTGACGGAGCCACCGGACGCGCCACCGTCGGTCTCCGTCGTCAACGTGCTGACGTCGGTCGAGGACAGGGTGAGGTTGACCGCGCCGGTGACGGGTGGGCCACGGGCCGGGTCGGCGCCCGCCTCGATGCCGGACAGGACGTCGTCGTTCACCAGGTTGAGGGCCACGGAGGCGCCCACGCCCACGGTGGCGGTGCCGTCGCTCTTGGCCTTGGAGGTGCTGCTGCTGCTGGACGAGCCGTTAGAGGTCAGGACCAGGTCGCCGAACAGATTTACACCCGTCGGGCCCAGCGGCAGCGGCAGTGGGGTCTGCGGGGCGTGCAGCATCGCGACCGTCGTGAGGTTGATGATGTTGAGCGAGAAGGCGCCAGCTGCGCCGATACTGCCGCTCGCGCCGCTGGCCCCGGCCGTCGCCGTCGAGGAGAAGGTGTCTGTGGTGTCCGTCGGACCGCTCAGTGGGGTGATACCGGCGGTGAAGCTCACGTTGCCGTGACCGGTGAGGGAGCCGTTGACACCGAGGCTCGCTTCGGTGTGGCCGGTGATGAGGTTGATGGCTGCCGCCACGCCGATCGTCGCCGACGCGCCGTTGGAGGATGAGCCGTCCGCGATCGCGATGGCGTCGACGTTGTCGAGGGCCGTGAAGCTGACGTCACCGGACCCAGCGGACAGGTGCACGCCGTTGCCGAGAAGTGCGGTCGAGGACGCGTTGACCAGGTTGACCGCGATCGCGGCGGCGACCGTCACCGACGTGCCTCCGCCGTCGCCCGTCTTGGCGGCCGGGGTGCTGCTCTGCTTGGTGGCCTTGCCACCCGTGCTCGTCGAGGTGCTGCTGCCGAGGGCGAGCTGGTCGTCGGCCTTCTGGTTGACATTCTTGCCTGAGCCGTCCGAGCCGGAGCCGTTCTCACCCTTGGCTCCCGCCGCGCTGGCGATGGCCTCACTGCGGGTGGAGGAGGCGCCCTCGGCGTCGAACGTGACCGCACCGCCCGTCGTGGTGTCGCGCTGCAGCGAGCTGTCCACTTCGTGGTCGGCCGAGACCAGGGCCAGCGAGGCACCGATGGCGAGCGTCGACCCGGCACCGGCGACGGTGGCCCCCTCGGCCTTGCTCGAGGCGGTGGCCCGCTGGACGGCCTTGCTGTCAAGCTTGCCGGTCGTCGTCATGGGGCTACCGCTGCCGACGCTGGCGGAGGTGGTCACGTTGCTGACCGTGATCGCCACGACCGCGGTGAAGACCGCGGTGCTGCCACCGGAGGCACCGCCCTTGGCTGCTGTGGTGGCCTTGTCGGTGCCGGTAGCGCGCAGCGTGAGGTCGCGGACGCCGCTGAGGTCGCTGGCGTCGAGCAGGCCGGCACGCACCTCGTCGGTGACGACGTTGACGGCGACCGACGCGCCGACACCGACGGTGCCACCGCTG
>JANXUE010000020.1 GCA_025352005.1 Frankiales bacterium | reverse complement strand
TCTTGGACTGGTCAGCCTCGTGGAGCGCCCGCGCCGCCTGGTCCGACGCCGCCACGGCACGACCCCTGGCGGCGTTGGCCTGGCCGGTCGCTGCGGTCGCTGCCTGGCGCGCTTGCGTCAGGACCACGATGACCTTCTGCTGGTAGGCGCCGACGCTGTTCATGAGGTTGCGCCCATTGGCCAGCTCCAGCGGGTCACGGGCCACGAACAGCTGGGCAGCCATTCCCAGCTGACCACCGGTCTGGAACGCCCCAGCCGCCATCCGGTCAAGCGTGAGCTGCGCAGTGTCGGCAGTGTCCTGGGCCACCTGCTGCGCCGCCAGCGCCAGGTCTGACTGGTGGGAGGCCGCCATGGCCACGGACCGCGCCGCTTCGGCCACACCGGTGGCGACAAAGTAGGCCGATTCCGCCCGGGCCGCGGCGGCCCTAGCGACCGCCGCCGCCGTGGCCGCGACGCCCGCTCTGTACACGGCGCCGTTGTAGGCCTCGGCTGCGAGCTCGGCCCGGCCCTGCAGGCTCTGCACGTGCTGCTTGGCAGCGGTCACCTTCGCGTGTGCTGCCTTGAGCTGTGCCGGCGTCGGTGCCGGGGCGGCCGCGCGCGCCGGTAGGGCAGGGCACAGCAGAAGCATGGCAGCGGACAGGGCCAGGACAGGCCGGGTCACGCGTCGGTCGAGCATGGGGCAGCTCCCTTCGCACGGCGAGGTTACGTCGCGAAGTGGATGCGCGAGGGCTAACGCGCCGACGTCCCCGTCGATGCAGCACGCTGGTCTTAGGGATGTAGCTCGCGAGTGAGGGGCCTTGGACCAGCACGGAGCGACCAGAAGCCCCTACTTCAGCGTCACCTTCGGATCGGACAGTCCGTAGATCACGTCCACGACGAGGTTTGCCATCAGGACGAAGAAGGCCCCGAACAGGGTCACGCCGAGCAGGACCGGAAGGTTCAGGTCAAGGATCGACTGAATCGCCAGGTTGCCAAGACCCGGCATCCCGAAAATCCGCTCGGTGATGATCGCCCCCCCGAGCAGCGCCCCGAGGTCGAGGCCGAAAACGACGATGAGAGGAGGCAGGGCAGCCCGCAGTCCGTGTCGGCCTGCCACCCGGCGCTCCGGTAGGCCCTTGCCGCGGGCGGTGCGGATGTAGTCCTCCTGCATGGCCTCGACCATCTGCGTGCGCGTCAACCGGGTGTAGACGGCCGAGTAGATGAAGGCGAGCGTCACCCAGGGAAAGATGAGGTTGGTGGCCCAGCCCACCGGGTCGTCGGCGAAGTTCACGTAATGGGGGAACGGCGCCCCGAGCTTGGCAGAAAAGACCACCAGCAGGGCTGCCCCGACGAGCTGCACCGGCAGCGACAGGCTCGTGGTGGCGACCCCGACGATTGTCTTGTCGACGTTCCCGCCGGCCTTCAGGGCGGAGACCAGCCCGGAGCTGACGCCGAACAAGACCCACAGCACTGCGGAGCCGATGGCGATCGAGAAGGTCACGGGGAACCGGTCGACGATGAGGCCCAGGACGGGCTCATCGGTCTTGAAGGAGTAGCCCAGGCAGGGCGCAGGGCAGTGGTCGACCTGGGTCCCGTCGCCGTAGTCCCGGCCGACGAACAACCCGGCGACGTAACTCCCGAACTGAGCCGGGACCGACTTGTCCAGCCCCAGCTTGTGCTCGATGCTCAGGAGCTTCTCGGGCGAGCAGTATCGCCCGCAGGACCGCAGAGCCGGGTTGCTCGGGATGAGGAAGAAGATCGCGAAGGTGACGACGAGGACCGCAGCCATCAGGGCAATGAGTGCGGTGATCCGGCGTAGGAGGTAACGAGTCATGGCCTGCGCATCGCTCGAAGGGGGCTCGCTCCGTGTCGGCGAGGGGGGAAACCAGCAGGTGCTGCTCCTGGGGGGACGGCGTTGCCGCCGGCCCCCCAGGAGCAGGTGCTACTGGACCGACACGTTGGCGAGGTCGACCTCGCCACCGAACGGAAGGGCCCCGTAGGTGTTCTTCACCTTGGAGCCGGCGATGCTCAACACCTTGCCGTAGAGCTTCGGGATGATGACCGCGTCCTTGAGCAGCATCTGGTCCATCTGCCCCCAGATCTCGTCAGCGGCCTTCGGGTCCGTCGTGGCCAGCGCCTTGTCCGACAGCGCGTCGAATTCCTTGTTGCAGTAGTTCGCCACGTTGTTGTTGCCCTGCGGCTTGATGGCGCCGCAGGTGAACAGCGGCGGGAGGACCGTCGAGGCCGACGGCCAGTCCGGGATCCAGCCATAGTTCACCAGGTTGGGCTGCTTGGCAGGCGTACCGATGGTGTCGTAGTACTTCGCCGTGGGGATCGGCACGATGGTCACGTTGAAGCCCGCGGGCGCGAGGCCGGCCTTGACCGCCGCCGAGACCTTGAGGGACGAGGGGGTGTCGGAGGATCCGAGCGTGACGGTCACCCCGTTGGGGAAGCCTGCCGCTGCCAGCATCTGCTTGGCCTTGGCCGGATCTCCCTTATTGCCGGTCGGGTAGAGGTCGAAGTCCTTGTGCGCCGACAGGGTCGGGACGATGACACTGTTCGCGAAGTCACCGAGACTCGAGCCACCACCGGCAAGACGGGCCGCAAACTTGGGGTAGGCGTACTCCATCGCCTGCCGCACTGCGAGCTTGTCAAACGGCGCCTTGGTGGTGTCCATGGCGGTGTAGCTGACAGAGTTGTCGAACCCGGTGATGGAGCGGGCCTTCACGGCGGGGTCGGTCGTCACCTTCACGACGTTCTCAGGCTGGACTTGGCCGTCCGTGATGGCGGTCTGATCCGGGCCGTTGTCGGCGAGCAACCGTTGGTCGATCGTCGCGCCATCAAGGTTGAACAGACCCTCGACCGTGTCGGGGTAGGCACCGATGGCCGGCGCGCTCTTCGGGTCCCAGAAGGTGTTGCGGACCAGCGAGATCGACTTGCCCCGGGTGTAGTTAGCAATCTTGTACGGCCCGGAGCTGAACGGACGGGCGTCGTACTTCACACCGGTGTCCTTGGCCTTGGGGACCGGCGCGGTGGTCGGCAGGGCGGCGGCGTAGCGCATGTCGGCCAGGGGCTTCATGAAGTGGAAGATGATCGTGGTCGCGTCGGGTGTCTCGACGCCCTTCAGGTCACCCTTGGGGTCCTTGTAGGGGCCCTTGTAGGTTCCGGTGCCCACAAGCAGCGTGTTGAAGTAGGGCGCCCCCTCGGGCAGCAGGTCTGAGAAGGTTCGCTCGACGCCGTACTTGATGTCCTGCGACGTGATCGCTGTGCCGTCCTCGTACTTCAAGCCAGGCTTGAGGTGGAAGGTCCAGGTCTTGGCACCGTCGGACGCCGTCCCCAGGTCGGTGGCGAGGTCTGGGACAACCTGGGTCCCCGGCAGACCTGGCTTGTTGTCGTAGGTGGTCAGCGTGCGGTAGATCAGGCGCGAAAAGTCGCTGGAGTTCGTGACGTAGACGCGGGCCGGGTCCAGGTGCTCGAAGTCTGCCGAGGAGAGCAGGGTCAGCGTGCCGCCCTTCTTGCCGGCAACGGGCTTGGCGGACTCGCCGGTACCCGAGCTGGTCTTCGTGGTGCTCCCGCCACAGGCAGCGGTGAGTGCGAGTGCAGCCAGGCCTACCAGGGCGGGTAGGCGCGTGCGGGCGCGGGTCGGCGACCAGGACATGCGGTTCCTCTCGAGCGGGTTAACGACGAGACTTCGGGTTGAAGGCCTCGCTGACGCCATCACCAAGAAGGTTGAAGGCGAAGACAGTGACGAACAGTGCCAGACCCGGGACGGCCAGGTAGGTGGCGTCGACGGAGTAGTAGGGCGTCGCGTTGGCGAGCATGTCGCCCCAGGAGGCGGTCGGCGGCTTGATCCCCACGCCTAGGTAGGACAGACCCGCCTCGGCAACGACATAGCCGGGAATCACGAGCGTGGCGTAGGTCAGCAGTGGGCCCGAGAGGTTGGGCAGGATCTCTTTGAACAGGATCCGCCACTCGCCGGCACCGGAAGCGCGAGCGGCCTCGATGAACTCCCGTTCCCGCAGCGAGAGCACAAGTGTGCGGACGAGTCGTCCGATGTAGGGCCATCCGAGCCCACCGAGGACCAAGATGATGAGCAGCTCGCGCGGGAAGTTGTCGGGGACCACGCCGATCAGCGCGATCGTGAACAGCAGGCCGGGAAAGGCCAGCAGCAGGTCCATGACCCGGCTCACGACGAGGTCAACCTTGCCCGGGAAGAAGCCGGCGATGGCCCCGACGACACCCCCGAGCACGATGGTGAGCAGCGTCGAGCCGAGCGAGATGACCAGCGACACCCGGGCGCCGTAGACAATCCGAGAGAGGATGTCGCGGCCGATGCCGGGCTCCACCCCGAGCAGGAAGTGACCGTTAGCACCGCCGAAGCTGCCCACGGGCAGACCGTTGTCCTGGTTCAGCACGTCGGGGTAGGTCTCGTTGGGACCGTGCCCGGTGAGCTCGGTGATCTGCTTGGCGAAGAGCGCCACGAGCACGATGAAGACAATGACGCCAATGCCCGCGATGGCGCCCTTGTCCCGGCGAAGACGGGAGAACGCGATCGCCGTCGGACCACGCGTCGGAGGCGGCGCGCCAGCTGCTAGGCCTACGACCGGCTCGAGCAGACCCGCGTCCAGGCTTGGGGCCACTTGGACGAAATTGCCACCTGGGCCACCTGCTGGGACCACCCCGTCAACGAGATCATTCGGGTCGAGCGTCAAACGGTCCCCCCGGGGGTCAGATGGCCGAACGTTAGGCCGTGTTCACGCATTTGTCTCATCCGCAGCCCGCCGCAACCTAACCGTGACCTGACATCGCAACACGCTGGTGACACCCGCTATGTCCTTTTGCCGCGCCGTCCCGCCCACGAAAGGGTGACGTGCGAGTCCTGGTCGTCGGCTGCCGCTCACCCATCTGTACGGCCTGGATCAGGAGACCGAGGCAGGACGCACAGCATCCGGGTGTTGCCCAGAACGTTCGGCTTCACCCACTCGAGGTCCAGGAACTCCGCAACACCCTCGTCGTAGGACTGCCGCAGCTCCCGGTAGACCTCGGGCGTGACGGGAGTCCCCTCGATCTCCGCGAAGCCGTGCCTGCTGAAGAAGCGGGTCTCGAAGGTGAGACAGAAGAGCCGTTGCAGACCGAGCTCGGCGGCATCTCCGAGCAGCCGCTTCAGTAGCAGGTCACCGATCCCGCGACCCCGGTGGGCAGGGGCGACGGCGACGGTCCGCACCTCGCCGAGATCGCGCCAGAGCACGTGCAAGGCTCCGCAACCGACGACCTGCCCATCGAGCGAGACGACCCGGAAGTCCTGCAGATCCTCGTAGAGCGTCACCGTCGGTTTGTCGAGCAGGCGCCCGTCGCCGCGGTAGTGGTCGACAAGAAACCGGATGCAGGGCACGTCCGCGGTGCGCGCACGGCGTACCAGCACGTCAGGGTCCACCTGGACGACCCTAAAGGGCGTCAGGGTGCGGCCACCGTCACGTCAGCGCTGAGCCGTACCAGGTCCCGCACCCGCAGCTGCCCGAGCATCGCGCTGTAGGGGGTGATGCCGAAGTCCGACTGGAGCAAGTCGCCGCGTCCGACAACGTGCACCGTGCCGCTGCCACGCACCAGGTTGACCTGGACGACCTGCGAACCCGTACGTCCCGCCACCGCAACGGTACCGACCAGCTCAGCCTCCCCTTCGCGCAACTGAAGGTCGCGGGCCTCGAACACCAGCTCCGGATGTAGCTTCGCCTTGAGGGCTTTCATGGCGTTGTCGATGATGCTGGCGCGGTCCTTGTCGCTGAGCGGCTTCAGGCCACCCTCACCCCGGAGCACGCTGAGGGACCGGAGCTGGGCGACCAGCCGAAGGGCCGTGACCGCTCCGTCGTCCTCGACTGTTGCCTGCGCGCTCCAGGCCCCGATGAGCAAGGTGAGGTCATGTCCGACGGCACTGACCAGACCTGCCCGCCCGGTGTGCAGGGTGAGGTCACCTACCGTCTGGTCAACGGACACCAACGTGGTCATCTCACACCTCCTAGCGGACCAGCCGGCGTACCGCTGAGGTCATGACCGACTGCTGGAAGCCGAGCGCCGTCTGCCCGGTCGGCGGCCTGCCGTAGCCGGTGAGCAGCACGAGGTACTTGCCGGCGCGAGCCAAGGTGCGCACGTCACCGGCAACCACCGAGGGCGTCGTGAGCCGGTAGTGGAAGGCAGCATCGGCCCCGGAGACAGTGACGGTCCCGAGGTCCCGCACGGTGAAGACGGCGCCGGCACTGGTGTAGTGCAGGCACGTCCTCGCGTCCCGCAGCGCCTGGTCGTAGGCCTGTTGCGCCTGCGATGCGGTCGTGAAAGCTGACAGCACCTGGAAGACCTGCGCCTTGCCGAGCTGGTTGGGCTTGGCAAGGACACTTGCCAGCTCGTGTGCCGGGACGGGCTGGGTGTCATGACACAGGGCGAGCTGCGGCGCGGCCTGGGTCGAGAGGTCCGCGCTGCTGAACTCGCGACGGTTCGACAGGTCCGGCAGGTCCGAGGTCTGAAGCAGCCGGGAACGCAGCGCCGACGCGGTGACCGAACCGGTCGGCACCGGGCTGGCGGCCGGGCCAGCAGCCATGGGCGGGACAGCTCCCGAAGGGGACGAGGAGCAGCTGACTGTCAGTGCCAGCAGGATCACGGTGACGACAGGACGGTGCATGTGACCAGTCTGTCGTCAGTCGATCGGGGTGCGCGGGTCGAGCCACGTAATCCGGTCGTAACCGAAGCGCAAGCAGGCCTCCTGGATCGACGACACCGGCTCCTGGGCCTCGGCCCGCAAGACCAGCTCACCGTCCACCTGGTAGGCCGTAAGCAGCACCAACACCCCGACGGACGGGCCTGCGACCAGTGGGACCTCGACGCGCGAGCCGCCGAGCGTTGTGACGACAAGCGTGCCTCCCCACGCGAGTTGACCCCCACTTTCGGAGAACGCGTAGACCCCGAGGCGTTCCAGGTCGCGGACCTGGACCAGGTCGACGGTGACCTTCTCGAACTGCCCCCGTTGCGCTAGTAGCAGCGGCCGCGAGCCCTGATGAGGGGCAGTCCGTAGCCCGGTTACGTGCTGTACGACGGACGTGGCTCCCGACGTGAACTGGTAGGCGCACCCGAGCCGCAGGTCCCCGATGGCCGGCGAGCAGGCCGCCTCGACGGTGAGCGCGCCCACCCCGGACTGCACACGGGTGAGGGTTACTGTCGGGGCCGCGGGCGTCAGGACCACCGCTTGTCCGGCAGCCACCCGCCGTACCGGCGGTCCGACGGGCATCGGTCGCTCGGGGATAGGTGGCCGCGGAGTGAGTCTGGTGTGAGCTGGTCGAGTCGGAACCGGAGCCGGAGCCGGAACTGAGGCTTGAGCCGGGGTCGACAGGTCGAGCAGGTCACCGCCGTCTGAGGAAGCTGCAGGGGCCGCGGGCTCGCGCGGATGGGTCGCGGCGCCATGCAGGAAGTCGGCGACGGCGTGCGCCGCCTCGACGGCGACGGCAGGGTGGCTGCGCCTGCGCAGGAACGGCAGGTCGCTACGGCTCGGGGCGGTGTCAGGGGAGCGCACGCTCACGGACCCGTCGTACGGGGGCGCACTGTCACAGCGTGACGCCGTAGTCGCGGGCAATGCCCGTGATGCCCTGCGCGTAGCCCTCGCCGATGACCTTGAACTTCCAGTCCTTGCCGTTGGTGTAGATCTCGCCGAGGACAAGTGCGGTCTCGGTGCTGAGTGCGGGCGCGAGGTTCTCGGAACGGACGAGCTCAGCGTTTCCGTCCAGGTTGAGCACCCGGATCCAGCACTCCCTGAGCTGGCCGAGGGTCCGCCGCCCGGTGGTGCCGTCGTTGAGATAGGCGACGACCACGATCCGCTCGACCTCGGTGGGAACGGCGGTCAGGTCGACTTCGACCTGCTCGTGGTCGGTGCCGAGGGCGCCCTCGAGCTGGGTAACCGACAGGTCGGGGGAGCTGAGCTGGTTGAAGAAGACGAAGTGCTCATCGGAGAGCACTTTGCTGTCCGGGCCGCAGAGCAACGTGGCGAGGACGAGGTTGTCCAGGACGAGGCGTTCGGCGCCGGCCGTGACGTGCAGACCCAGCACGACGCCGCGCAGGCCCGGGATCTCGCGGGTGAGGGCGACGTTGGCGCCCCGCTTCATCGCGGCCATCACAGGTCCAGGTCGGAGCCGGAGAACTTGGTGCGCAGGAAGGAACCCTGCGTCATCAGCGCGTCGACGTCCTGGTCGCGGGCCGCCACCAGGACCGAGGACGCCGAGGTCTGCAGCGCATCCAGCTGCTCGAGCAGCGACTGGGTCGCGGTGCGACCCGACGCACGCACTTGCTCCCGGAGGTCGGCCGCCACCGCCAGGTAGCCGCGCAAGGTCGTGGGCAGGTAGTCGTCAAGGGTTCCACGTAGGGAGATCAGCGCATAGACGTCAAGGGGTCGCACCGCGCTCGTGTCGATGACCTCGGAAAGGGTGTCGGTGAGCCGACGGGTCCGCACGACCGCGGCGACCGGCAGCTGACCGGCGCTGCGGTTGACGAACGCCACAAGGGCGGCCACGGACGTCCGCAGGGCTTCGGGGCTGTCGCCGGCGTCGCCATCGACGACTGCCGCGCCGTTGGGAGCGCTGGCCGCGGGGTTGTCGTGACCACGGCGCAGCCAGTTCACCATGGCAGCTCACCACAGCTCACCACGGCGGGTGTGGCACGGCAGCCACCCTCCCGGTCAGCTGGTGACCTCGCCCTGACGGGTGCGCTCGAGGTAGGGCTTCGCCCGCTCGATCTGACCCTCCAGGGCGGTCACGGTCTGGGCCATCGAGTCGACCGCCTGCGCCCGGAAGGTGTCGAGCGCATCCATCGTCGCGAAGACGTTGTCGAAGGCGGCCTGCAGCTTGGCGACATCGATCGTGGCGGACGCGGCCTGCTGGTTGATCGCGCCGCCCTGGATGCGCAGCTGTTCCGAGGTGGACTCGATGAGGTTGGACGTCACGGTGTTGAGGGCGGTGATCTGGTCGAGCACCAGCTTCTGGCGCGACAGCGCCTGCGAAACGATGACCGCCGTGCGCAGGGCAGCGATGGTCGTCGTCTGGGCGCGGTCGACGCCCTTGATGAGCTCGAGGTTGTTCTTGCGGACCAGATCGAGTGCCATGTAGCCCTGGACGTTGACGGCCATCTGCGTCATCAGGTCCTGGCGACGCTGGCGGATCGGGAACAGCGCGTCCGAACGGAGCACGTTGGCGTCCTCGGGGCGGCCGGCCGCCTCGAGCTCGGCGACCTTGCTCTCCACCGCGGCGTCGAGGGCTCCTGCGAGCTCGTTGTACTCACCGAGCTTGCCCATCGTGGTCCACATGTTCGCCTTCTCGGTTTCGATCGAGGCGTTGTCCTTGCGGAGCTCGTCCTGCCCCGAGTCGAGCGCTTTGATGATGGCGTTGAGGTGGGACTGGGCGGACTGGTACTTGGCGAAGTAGCGGTCGACCCGGTCACCTCCCGGCATCCACTTGAGGACCTTCTTGACGCCGGTCAGGTCCGCCCGGTTGGGGTCGAGGTCGGTCACCGTCGACCTCAGGTCGACCAGCGTGTTCGACACCCGGGTCTGCGCGTCGGCCCCGCCTTTCTTGCCCATCGCTGCCGCCGGCCGGTCCAACATCCGGCTGCTCACGGCAGCCGAGGCGCGCATGTCCTGGTCCCCCATGCTCGTGATGGAGGCGACCTTCTGCGTAAAGGCCGGCGACTTGGTGTCGATGGCGGCAAGCTCGGCGACAAAAGCCGTCGCCTTCTGCTGCAGCTCGAGCTGCTTGCCCGGCTCGAGCGGAACCGCCCCGGCGGCCTGCTCCTTGGCCACGACGACCACTGGCGCCGGTGGAGCGAGAACCAGCGCCGTAGAGGTGGTGGGGACCGTCGCGGGGACGGTCGGGGTGGAACCGAGGTCGAGTTCTGACATTCCTTGATTCTCCCTGGTCTGCCGTGGCCCCGTCGAGGGACCCTTACGTCAGGCTAGAGGGAGGACCAGCATGGGCGTCTCGCTGAGCAAGGTCCGCACCGACGGCGGGCCAGGTCGGGGTGGACGTTCCGGGCGGTCGACCAGGGGTACGAGAACTATCTGAAGGGCATCGCGACCGACGTCGGCGTGCGCATCGCCTGACGATCGAGCCAGCCACAACCTAGGAAGGAGCTGCACGTGCGTCACTTCGCCTTCCTCACGCCGGAGCAGAACGCGGCGATATTCGCCGTCCTACCGGGCTCGTTCGACCGCACGAGCCCGCCAGAGGTCCTGAGCATCGCCCTGGGAGCGACCCTCTACAGCCCGGGGACCAGGCTGCAGCTCGCCGAAGATGCGCGGCGGGCCGCGGCGATCGGTGCGACGAGCCACGTCTGGTGCCTGGAGGACGCGATCGCGCATGGGGACGTTCCCTTCGCCCAAGCCAATGTGGTCAGGCAGCTGCGCCAGCTCACGCAGGCTGCAGACAGCGCTGAGGTCCCGCTGCCGCTGCTTTTTGTCCGGGTCCGCACCCCGGAGCAGATTGTCGAGCTGGCCAGGGACGCCGGCCCTGCGATCGCGCAGCTCACCGGGTTCGTCCTGCCCAAGATCACCCCTGGGCGGCTGGGAGAGGCCTACCTGCAGTCTCTGGAGGCGGCCTCGGACCTCGCCGGCCTGCGGCTTTACGGGATGCCGGTGCTCGAGCACGAGGACCTCGCCTGGCGCGAGTCCCGGACGGCGCACCTGGCCGGGCTCCGGGAGCTTTTCGACCGCTACCGCAGCAGCATCCTGAGCCTGCGCGTAGGTGGTACCGACCTGTGCGGCCTGTTCGGACTGCGGCGGGACCGCGACACCATCATCTGGGACGTCGCGGTGGTCCGGGATGCGCTGTGTGACGTGCTCAACACCTTCGCCCGACGCGGGGACTACGTGTTGTCCGGTCCGGTGTGGGAGCACTTCAACGGCCCCGACCGGCTCTTCCGGTCACAGCTGCGGTCCACCCCCTTCCAGCAGGGCAGCCGGATGAGACTGCGGCAGCAGCTGCTGCGCGATGACGCCGACGAGCTGCTGCGCGAGGTCCTCCTGGACCGCGCCAACGGCTTCCAGGGCAAGACCGTCATCCATCCGACACACGTGTCATTGGTCAACACCCTCAGCGTCGTCAGCCGGGAGGAGTACGACGACGCGATCACCGTTCTCGCGACCCGCGACCGCGGCGGCGTCGTCCGCTCCTGCGCCGGCAACAAGATGAACGAGCTCGGGCCGCACGGGCTGTGGGCGGAGCAGGTCGTCGCCCGCGCCGGTGTCTACGGGGTCCTGGCCAAGCCTGACTCGGTGGTAGAGCTGCTCCAGCGCGGCCGGTTCGTGGCGGACGCGGAGTTCCCGACCACGCACGAGGACCCGACGGTCCACGGCGTCGCTCCGCACGACGTGCACGCCACGGAATCCGGCATGCTCTCGTCGTGAGTTCCGCCCAGACTGCCAGGCCCTCGCTCGGCGCTGTCGTCGCCGAGCGCCTCGACCTGCGTTGGACGGTGTACGCCGACCCGTTCCAACTGGGTCTGGCGGCTCTCGTCGGTCTCGCTGTACGGCGCAACCCCAGACGCGCCCAGCTCGTGGTCAGCACGGTCCTCGCCAAGCACATTCCGGCCCGGCCGGCCGCAGTGCGTGCTGCGGGCTTGCTGCTCGCAGCCCTCGTCCAGCACGCGCTGACCGGGGAGGCACCCGCGGGCCTCGACGGTGGGCTGTTGACCGACCCCGACCGCAGCGCCGAGGTCGACGCCCGGGCCCAGGGTGCCTTCGAGGGCGCGCCGCTCGTGGTCGGCTTCTGCGAGACCGCGACCGCCCTGGGGCACCTCGTCGCCGACGCGTTCACCCATGGCGACTACCTGCACACCACCCGACGTCCCGACCCGCTCCGGCCCGTCGCGGCAGCCTTCGAGGAGGAGCACTCGCACGCTGTCAGCCATGTCCTGCAACCCGACGGGCCACTGCTCGACGACGGCCGGCCGCTCGTGCTCGTCGACGATGAGCTCACTACCGGCACCACTGCTCTAAACACCCTGGCCGCGCTGCACGCCCGGCGACCCCGATCGGCCTACGTTCTCGCGGCGCTGCTCGACCTACGCCCGGAGGCGGCCAGACAGGCCTTCCAGGTCCGGGCGGCAGCCCTCGGCGTCCCGGTGACGGTGGTGGCACTGCTCGATGGCGCCCTCGACGTGCCCGTGGACGCCCTCGGCCGCGCCGAGGGGCTGCTGGCCACGACCGAGGCGGCGGAGCCGGCTGACCAGCAGCCTTCGACTACGACCGTCGTCGGCTGGCCCACTGGCGTCCCCACGGGTGGCCGGCACGGTTTCCTCGCGACGGATCGAGCGGCCTTCACGCGGGCCGTCGACGCAGCGGCACGCGCCCTCACCCTGTCAGGTCAGGGGCCGGTCCTGGTCGTCGGTACCGAAGAGCTGATGTACGCCCCGATACGGGTGGCGCACGCGTTGGAGCTGGCGCTTCGTCGTACCGGCAGGGCGCGTGAGGTGCTGGTCCAAAGCACGACTCGCAGTCCGGTCGTGGCGCTCGACCTGCCCGGCTACGCGATCCGCCGCGTGCTGGTCACGACCAGCCCCGACGACCCGTCACGGCCGTCCTTCCTTTACAACCTCCAGCCTGGGTACGACGACGTCGTGGTCGTCACCGAGGACCCGGCCGACCGCTCAGCCGGGCTGCTCAAGGCGCTCCGGCCCTGGGCCCGCAAAGGAGTGCACCTGCTGGTGCTCGATCCGCTCGAGGCGGCACCCAGGTGACCGCAGGCTTCGGGTCCTACGCGCCCGAGGAGGTCACCTGGCTGCTGACCGATCTGTCGGACGTGGCTCTGGAGCTGCCGACAGAGAATCGTGAGGAGCTCATCCAGGGTGGTCGGCACTACTTCGAGATGCTGCCCGTGGAGTACCAGCCGGACGCCGCCTACACCGCGCTGTTCCACCAGGCTCTGGCCGAGAGCGCCGACCGGCTGGCCCTGGCCGTCGGCCTGGTCTGCGGCCTCGTCCTGGACCGCCAGCCGGCCCCGGTGCTGGTGAGCCTGGCGCGGGCGGGCACGCCGATCGGGATCTTGATGCGACGCTGGTTCGCGACGCAAGGGGTCGACGTGCCGCACTACGCGGTGAGCATCGTGCGAGGTGCCGGCATCGACGAGGTGGCCCTTGCGCACGTCCTGGCACGGCACGACGCGACACAGGTGCGGTTCGTCGACGGCTGGACCGGCAAGGGTGCCATCGCACGGGAGCTCACGGCTGCGGTGGCAGGGTATGCAGGGCTCGACAGCGAGCTCGCAGTGCTCGCCGACCCGGGTCACTGCACCACGTTGTTCGGCACCCGCGAGGACTTCCTGATCCCGTCAGCCTGTTTAAACAGCACCGTGTCGGGGCTGGTGTCCCGAACCGTGCTGCGCGCCGACCTGATCGGTCCCGGCATGTTCCACGGGGCGAAGTATTACGCCGAGCTCGCCGACCAGGACGTGAGTGCGGTCTTCCTCGACGCCGTCAGCGACGCCTTCCCCCGGGTTGCCGCACGGGTCGCAGCCCTGCTCCCAGAGCACCTCGCGGGTGACCGGACCGCCAGCTGGTCAGGATGGGAGGCCATCACGAGCATCGCCGCTGAGCACGGCATCGACAACCTCAACCTGGTCAAGCCGGGCGTGGGAGAGACGACCCGGGTGCTGCTGCGGCGGGTCCCGTGGAGGGTGCTCGTCCACCCCGAGCGGGAGGCGGACCTGCAGCACGTGCTGGTCCTGGCGCAGGCCCGCGGCGTGCCGGTCGTCGTCACCCCCGACCTGCCGTACTCCTGTGTCGGCCTCATCAAGCCGGTCGGCAGGTGAAGGCCGTCGTCGCCCTCGACCTCGACCAGACGCTCGTCTACTCGGCCAGAAGCGCAGGCCCGCTCGACGGTGTGGACACGGTCTGGGTCGAGGACTACCAGGACGCCCCGCTGTCGCTGATGACGACCGCCGCCTACGGGTCGCTGCGCGAGCTGGCCTCCCGTCACCACGTCCTGCCAGTCACGACCCGCACCCCCGAGCAGTACGCCCGCCTCCGGCTCCCGCTGACCGTCCCGGTCGCGGTCTGCGCCAACGGGGGTGTACTGCTACGTCAGGGTGTCCGCGACGCTGCCTGGGACCGCAGGGTCGGAGGCGAACTGCGTGCGTTCGCCCCGGCCGCTGCCGTCGCAGCCCATCTCGACAGCGTCAGCTCACCGCGGTGGGTCAAGACCCGACGCCAGGTCGAGGACCTGTTCGTCTACCTGGTCGCACACTCCCGCGAGCAGGTGCCCGAAGGCTGGGCCGAGGAGCTGGGTTCCTGGGCCGCCCCGCTGGGGTGGACCGTGTCCGTGCAAGGCCGCAAGGCCTACGTCGTCCCCCATGGCCTCAACAAGGGCGTGGCAGCCCTTCGGGTCGCTCGGGAGCTAGCTGGTCCGCTGCTCGCGGCGGGCGACAGCCAGCTCGACCGGAGCCTGCTCGAGGCTGCCGTCGTCGCCGCACGGCCGGCGCACGGCGAGCTGCACCGCAGTGGCTACGCGCCGCCAGGGTTGTTCGTCACGCCGCGCTCAGGTGCGTGCGCCGCCGAGGACCTGCTTGCCCACCTGTCCAGGCAGGCCGACGTGGTCACCGCCGCGACCGGCCAGCCCGCCTGACAGCGACGTCGTCACCCTCAGCCGTAAAACACGGGAGCGGCCGTTCAGCCCTGGGCGACGAGCTCACGGTCGTCCTCGGGCTCGGTCGGGCGCTGGCGCCGCTCGTTCAGCGAACTGATCAGGGCCAGCCCGATGAAGGCCACGCCGGTCAATCCTGTAACGACCTCGGGCACCTCGTACTGCACCTGGAAGATCATGATCACGGCCAGCACGCCGATCGCCCAGTGCGCGCCATGCTCGAGGTAGACGTACTCCGACAGGGTCCCCTTGCGGACGAGGTAGAGCGTCAGTGACCGGATCCAGAACGCGCCGACCCCAAGTCCGAGCGCGATGACCAGGACCTTGTTGCTGATGGCGAAGGCGCCGATGACCCCGTCGAAGGAGAACGACGCATCCAGGATCTCGAGGTAAAGGAACGTGAACACCCCCGCTTTGAAGACCGCCCCCGTCATTTTGGCACTGCTTGCGGACGCGTCCGCCTCGTCGTCCATGCTCGCCTCGAACAGGTTGTCCAGTGCGTTCACGACGAGGTAGGCGCCCAGGCCGATCAGGCCGGCGATGAGAACGGTCCTGCTCTTGGCCGCGTCCGTGAGGCCGCTCATGAAGAAGATCGCGCCGAGGGCCACGACGACCGACAGCTGGTCGAGCTTGCCGATCTTGGCCAGTCCCCGCTCCACCGGCGTCAGCCAGAGGATCTCTCGCTCCTCGTCAAAGACGAAGTCCAGGAAGATCATCAGCAGGAAGGTGCCGCCGAAGGCGTAGATCGCCTCCTTGGCGGCATCGAGCTTGTGGCCGTACTCGGTGGCGTTGTTGGTCGCGAGGTTGATGACGTCGGGGATCGACAGGTGAGCGGTGACCGCAACGATGAACACCGGAAGCACCAGGCGCATGCCGAAGACCGCGATGAGGATGCCGACCGTCAGGAACAGCTGCTGCCAGATCGGGTGCATCCGCTGCAGCACCTTGGCGTTGACGACGGCGTTGTCGAAGGACAGCGAAATCTCGAGAACGCTCAGGATCGCGACGATCGCGAGGTCCTGGGGGCCCCCGAAGATCAGCGCGACCGCGAACGCGATCACGGTCAAGATCGCGGCAGGTCCGAACTGGCGAATCATGCGGTCCTCCCTGGACTGCTGGCCCGGGCACGCAGGTGCCCGGGTGCTTCGCTACTTAGCCTAATGGCGGCCTCAGAGCCCCGACGCCAACGCACGGGGAGTCAGTCGCGGCCGTCACCAGGGTGCATGGTGCAACCGTCTGCATGGCGTTGCCGACGACCTGGTGCTCAACCACGTGCCCTTCTCTACAGGGCCGCGCGTGCGGGGGCGACCATCGCCTTGACGGTCTTGCCGTCGTGGAACTGTCCCAACGCCGTCATCGTCCAGGACCCGCCCTGACGACTCAGGCGACACATCAGGACGCCGGTCGCCCTCGGCGACTCGGTCAGCTCGAAGCGGACCAACTCCACCGCGCCCGGACCCCCGCCGTCGAGCAGCCGGCAGTAGGCGGAGGCGACCTCGGTGAACTTCTGACCGCTGAAGCTGTTGACGGTGAAGACCAGCGCGGTCACCTGGGCGGGCACCTTCGACAGGTCGACGGTGATGACCTCGTCGTCGCCGTCACCCTTCCCGCTGACGTTGTCACCGGAGTGTCGGATGCTGCCACCACAGCCCTGCTTGTTCATGAACCACACCTTGTCGACGTCCTTGCCGTTCGCGTCGAAGGCAATCACGGAAGCGTCGAGGTCGATGGACTTGCCGCGCTTGGCCGGGTCCCACCCGAGCCCCATCGACACCAGAGTCAAGGGCGGCGCGCCTGTCTTGACCAGTGACACGGTCTGGTTCTTCTTCAGCGACACCCGGCCCTTGTCCAGGTTGACCGTCGGTGCGGGGATCCCGGCGGCCGGCGGCCCGGTCGGTGGCGCGAACCCTCCAGGACCGGGTGTGACGGGTGCGGCGCTCGTTGCGGGCTCGTCGTTGACGTCCACGCCGAACTCGGTCGCAATGCCGGCGAGGCCGTTGTCGTATCCCTGCCCGACGGCCCGCACCTTCCACTCGGTGCCGCGCCGGTAGACCTCTACGCAGATCAGGGCCTTCTCGGTAGTCAGGCCGGTGAGCTCGAACCGAACCGCATCGGCGCCGGCGGCGTCGAGGACGGTGATCACCATCGATCCGGCCTGGGAGAACGTCGCCGGCCCTGACCCGTCCAGCGAGGCAGTCACGACGACCTTTGCCACGTCCGAGGGCACCGACACCGTGGCCACCCGGACCGCGTCGACCCCGCGGGGGCCCTGGGCCGCGGGCAGGTAGGTCACACCGGGGCCGGCCGGGGCGTTGTAGAAGACCAGGTCGGCGTCCGAGCGGACCGTGCCGGTCTCGGCAACGAGCAGCGCGGAGACGTCGACCGGGCTGGAGCACGCCACCGACACGGTGACCTCCGCCGACGGCAGGGGACAGTTGGCCCCCTTGGACAGCTCCTGGACCACGACGCGCACCTTCCGACGTACCGGAGCAGACCGAGTCGCGGCCTGTCAGCGGCAGTCTGCACCAGATGGACAGTTGGCCGTGTGAGCGGATGCGGGAGCGGGTGGCCGCCTAGGTCGAGGACGAGCCGTCGAGCCGACGTCCGGTGAGCCGACGCGGCCGGATCCGCAACAGATGATCTCGCGGCCCACCGGCCCACGCCGCGGGCACGGTGGTGCTCAGATGCTCCCCTGGTTGGACCAGGCTGGCCCGCCCGTACACCACGACGCTCCAGCCGGACCTGGTCAGCTCGTCGAGATCGTCCACCTCGAACGCCACCTGCTCGCCCCGCTCGGCCGCTTGCAGCTTTGGCCCTGAGCCCGAGCGGATCAGCAGGTCCCGACCTTCGACGGCGTAGTTGACGGGTACGACGTCAGGGGTGCCCTCGCGGGCGACGTAGACGAAGCGACCGACGCCGCGGGAGCGCAGCAGTGCCCAGCACTCAGGGGCGTCCAGGAGCTCCAACGTGCCGGGCTGTGGGCCGACGAGCAGCGCCGTCAGGTTCCGGCGCTCGTCCACGGCCGCCGCGATCAGCGCCGTGGACCGTCGCGCGTTCGCAAGCGCCCCCCGGGTGAGGTTCCCGGTGGAGCGGATCAGCGACACCGGCGCCCGCAGCGCCCGCTCCAAGGCCGGCACGTCGAGCGACCTCACGGCGACTGGGGACCGCGGACCACGACAACCGAACCTCGCGCGTGGTGGGCGCACTGCATCGCGACGGAGCCGACCACCACGTCGTGCAGCAGACTGCCGCTCTGGGTCCCGACGACGAGCAGGTCCTCGGGCTCGCACGCGGCGAGCAGGGCTGCTGCGGCGTAATCCTGCACGACGAGCAGATCGAGGCCACGTGCCTGAGGGCCGAGGACGCTCTCGCATTCGGTGCGCAGCCAGGACTCGACCTCGGTCTGAGGGTCAACACCGCGGGCACCGGTCCCGAACAGCCAGGCGTGGACCGCGACCAGCGGGCAGCCGTGGGCACGGGCACGATCGGCCGCCCACGTCAGGGCGTGGCGGGAGCACTCGGAGCCGTCGACACCCACGAGGACCCGGGCCCAGGGCTGGGGTGGACCTGGCTGCGCCGGCACGATCAGGACCGGGCAGTGCGCCCGGTGCAGCACGTAGTTGGTGGCCGAGCCGATGACTGCCGAGCCGAAGCCACCATGGCGTCTGCTCCCGAGCACGAGCAGGTCGGCCAGCGTTGAGGCCTCGACGAGGCTGACCCCGGCATCGCCTTCCCGCACGTCCGGGATGACCTGCAGCTGACCCTGTCCGCCGGCGGATTGGACCACCTCGGCCAGCTCGTCGTCGAGCTGGTGCTTTGCCGTCTCGGCGCCGAGGTGGGCGTCCAGCATCCCGGCGTACGCGTAGCTGTAGCCGATCCCCGGCATTCCACCGACAAGGGCCGTCGGCGTACGCCAGGCATGCACGGCGCGCAAGGCCCGGCCGGTGGCCACCGCCTCCCGCGCCGCGACCCCAAGGGCGGTGGTCGAGGCGGGCGAGCCGTCCACACCGACGACGACTTCGAGTCGGGGTTCGACGGTGCTCACCGGAGCACCTCCGCCACCGGGCGACGGGACGTTCGGAGGGACCCGGTGCCCTCTGGGTAGCCCAGGCGCAGCACCATCTGCGGTGCCCCCTGGAGGCCGAGCGCACCTCGCAACTGGGCCCGAAGGCCCGGAAGCTCGAGCACCTGCGTCGAGGGCGAGGCTACGAGGCGTTCCTGCTCGAGCGTCAGCAGCAGGTCCGACAGGGTCCAGCCGGCAGACAGCCAGCTGCTGGGGTCATCTGTGGCGGTGCTGAGTACGACGTGGACAGGTCGCTCGACGGGCGGGGGCTCGCCCGAGGAGTCGGCCTCCCCGGCACCGACCTGACCGAACCGCCTGAGCGGCACGTCCGACCCGCGGGGCTCCGGCGGGCTCATCGGCACCCCCTGCCGGGGGGCGTGAGCCGGGGAGGTCCAGCGCTGCTGCTCGCCGGCCAGGGCGGGGTCGTTCTCGAGCAACCGCTCGGCGTGGTCGGTGAGCACCGCCAGCCGCAGCACGTCCTCCTCGCCGAGGACGTCCAGCGAGCAGTCCTCCGCCTCCGCGATCGTCCGGAGCCGGTGCATCACCCGTTCCGGCACCGGCACGTCCAGAAAGCGGGAGCGGTCGGTGTGGCGCGTCCACAGCGCTTCGTACAGCGCCACCTCCGGCAGCGTGGGGCGGGCCGAGCCGACGACGGTCACCACGGCGAGCAGGTCGGCGTCGTCAGGGTCGGGTACCAGGACACACGTCACCTCAAGGCACACGGCGCGCAGAGCCAGCACCAGGTGCCGCACGGCACCGCCGCAGCTCAGGTGCAGCTCACGTCCCAGCGGATCCTCCTCGGTGAGCCAGCGGGCCCGGTTCGCCCGCACGTGGACGGCGTTGTTGTGGCGACTGAACAGCCACGGCTGGGTGTTGTGCACTGACGGCGCGCGCACCGCAGCGGCCACTGCCGACTCGTAGGTCTGCTGCCCGAGCAGGCTGAGCGTTGTGGTCAGGGGGAGCTTCATGACGTCGTCCTCTCGTGTGCCTCGAGTGTGCCCCCGTGCGCCAGCGAACGACAGGACCAAAGGTCCCGAACCACCAAGGACCTAGGCCTGCACCCGGCACCTCCGCCTCGCGCGTCGGCGGTCGGTAGCGCGTCGATCCGGTCGACCTGAGCGGGACGAGGGCCTGCGGGTCGTACTGTCGTGCAGTGAACTTCCCGCTGGGAAAGGCCGACGCCGTCCGTAGCCGCAGCGAGGGGTTGCTCGCAGCGATGGGGGCGGTCGCGAGCGAGCTTGACCTGCAGACGGTCCTGCGCCGGATCGCGGAGGTGGCAGCGGTGCTCGTGGACGCACGGTACGCCGCCGTCGGGGTGGTCGCCGAGGACGGCTCGCTCGCCCAGTTTGTCCCCGTCGGGCTCGACCCCGAGCTGGCAGAGCAGATCGGCCCGCTGCCCCACGGGCTGGGCCTGCTCGGCGAGCTGATCCGGCACCCCGTCCCGCTGCGGCTGCATGACCTGCGCGAGCACAGCTCGTCGCTCGGATTCCCCGCCCACCACCCACCGATGACCACGTTCCTCGGCGTACCCATTCGCGTCCGCGGACGGGTCTTCGGCATCCTCTACCTCACGGACAAGCGCGGGGCCGACTTCGACACCGAGGACGAGCGGCTCGTCCTGGGCCTCGCCGCGACCGCAGGCATCGCCATCGAGAACGCCAACCTGTTCGAGCAGAGCCAGCGCCGCGAGCGCTCCGCAGCTGCGGCGGCCGAGATCACGACCAGCCTGCTGTCCGGAGCCGACCCGGAGACGGTCCTGGAGCTGGCGGCGGAACGGGCCAGCGACCTGGTGGGGTCCGACGTGGGCGTGATCGCGCTTCAGCAGTCGCAACGCCTGCTCGTCGAAATCTCCTGGGGCGCAGGCGCTGTCGCGCCTACCGGCCAGCTGACGCTGGACGGACCGATCGGGCTGGTGCTGAGGAGTGGACAGCCGCACGTCTTCGAGGCGGGCAGCCTCGAGCACCTGTGGCCGGGACTCGCTCTGGCGAGTGCCATCGCCATCCCCCTGGGCAAGGGGGTGTGCGTTGCCGGCCGCCGGTCACCGGCGCCTCCCTTCGGCGCCCACGAGGTCAGCGAACTCACCGCCTTCGCCGCGCAGGCCACGATCGCCCTCGAGCTGGCGCAGCGTCGACGTGACGCTGAGCGGTTGTCGGTCTACGCCGACCGGGACCGCATCGGCCGCGACCTGCACGACCTGGTGATCCAGCGGCTGTTCGCGACGGGCATGCAGCTCGAGAGCGCCGTGCCACTGATCACCCACGCCGTGGCGCAGTCACGCGTCCGGCAGGCCGTGGACGACCTGGACGAGACGATCCGCGAGATCCGCACGACGATCTACGCGCTCGGCCACGACCAGATCGAACAGGCAACCAGCCTGCGGGTACGTCTGTTGGAGGTCCTTGACAGTGCAGAGCCCTCGCTGGGCTTCGCGCCGACGGTACGCCTGTCCGGACTGCTCGACACCCGCGTGCCGCGCGACGTGGGGGACCACCTGCTCAGCGTGCTCAGGGAGGCCCTTTCCAACGCCGCCCGGCATGCCTGCGCCACGAGGGTCGACGTCGACGTGGACGCGCACGACGACCTGACGCTGCGGGTCCTCGACGACGGGGTGGGCCTGCCCGTTGGCGGGCACCGCAGCGGGCTGAACAACCTCGCTGAACGCGCGGCGCTGCTGGGCGGGTCCTTCACCGCTGCCCGCGGAGTGGCAGGTGGCAGCGAGCTGCGTTGGACAGTCCCCCTAGGCGCTACGGCCTGACCGGTCAGGCCGGTCGGCCGGGTTTCATCGACGCCACCAGGACGGCCGCCTGGGTTCGACGTACCAGGCCGAGCTTGGACAGCACCGAGGAGACATAGTTCTTGACGGTCTTCTCGGCGAGGAACATCCGCTCGCCGATCTGCCGGTTTGTCAGGCCCTCACCGATGAGGTCGAGGATCTTGCGCTCCTGGTCGGTGAGCACGTCGAGCGGGTCCTTGCGCACGGCATCACTACGCATACGTGCCAGCAGCCGGCCGGTGGCCTGCGGGTCCAGCAGCGACTCGCCGCGCCCGACGGTGCGAACTGCACCCACCAGGTCGTTGCCCTTGATCTGCTTCAGGACGTAGCCGGAGGCTCCGGCCATGATGGCGCTGAACAGCGCGTCGTCGTCGCCGAAGGACGTGAGCATCAGGCAAGACAACTCGGGCAGCAGCGACTTCAGGTCGCGGCACACCGAGATCCCGTCACCGTCGGGCAGCCGGACGTCGAGCACAGCGACGTCGGGCCGCAGGGCGGGAACCCGCGCCAAGGCCTCGGCGGCGGTCGACGCCTCACCCACGACGACCAGGTCGGCCTCGGACTCCAGCAGGGACTTCAACCCCTGCCTGACGATCTCGTGGTCGTCGAGCAGGAAGACGCGAAGCGGGGTCATGGCGACAAGTGTGGCAGTCGACGGTCCTGCCCTGCGCAGTACAGAGGGCCTATTCACACGGGACCTTGGTCCTGCCATGCCATGACCTGCGGGGGGCTGCCCCCGTGCGGGCGGCCCCCTCATCCTGCAACTATGAGAACGATCGTGGTGGCCGTCCGCGGCCGGGACGAGGATGAAGCGGCGCTGGACCTCGCACTGGATGAGGCGCTGCGACGAGGACTGCCGCTCGATGCCGTGCACTGCTACCAGCTGCCCACGTACGGCGATCTCCCGAGTGCGCTCACTCCCGCCCGGCTTGGCGCGACGAGGAGGGCCGCCGAGGAACGCGTGCGAGCCGCTGTGTCCCGCGCTGTGGCGCGGGTGCCAGGCTCAGAGGGCGTGGCCGTCGCCGCTCACGCGCTGCATGGCGACACGGGCCGGTGCGTCCTCACGCTGAGCGGCCCCGCAGCGCTGGTCGTCGTGGGACGACGAGGCGGCGGGCCGCTGGTGCGGGGAGCGCGCGGGTCGGTCAGCGCCGATGTTCTGCACCACAGCAGCGCACCCGTTGTCCTGGTGCCCGAACGCCTCCGGCTGACGGCGGACCGGTGGCTGCGAAGTCGGGTCGTTGTGGCCGTCGACGGCACTCCAGCCTCCCTGGCCGCGCTGGACTGGGCAGTTGCACAGGCGCTCGAGTGGGGCTGTCCCCTCGTGCCCGTCCTCGTCGAGCACGCGGAGGTCCATGACCCTGAGCCGGTGCTCGCTGGGCTGTCACGGCAGGCCGTTCAGGCGGGCGGCCACTTGGTCCAGCCGGCCCTGCTCGTCGGCGGGACCTGGAGGAGGCTGGTCGAGTTCGTCCACCCCGAGGACCTCCTGGTCCT
>JANXUE010000317.1 GCA_025352005.1 Frankiales bacterium | reverse complement strand
GCTTGGATCTGGGTTTTCTCGTCAATGCAGACCACGATGGCGTTCTCAGGCGGGTTCATGTAGAGCCCGACCACGTCCTTGACCTTCGCTTCGAGCTCAGGGTCGGTAGAGAACTTGAAGGTCTCGACCCGCCAGGGCTGCAGGTCCCAGTCCCGCCAGACCTTCGCGACAGTGGCGAAGCTGACCCCGAGTTCGGTGGCGAGCAGCCGCGACGACCAGTGCGTCACACCAAGCTTCACCGGCTTGGTCAACGTCGCCACCACGATCTCGTTGTGCGAGACCGACCGCGGCCGACCCGGCCGGTCCAGATCCACCAACGCCGTCAAGCCACCGGTCTCGAACCGGCCTCGCCACAGCAACACCGTGGGACGGCTCACTGCGACCAGCTCAGCGATCTCAGTGTTGCTGCGCCGCTCCGAGGCCAGCAGCACGATCCGCGCCCGACGCGCCAGACCCGACCTCAACGTCGAGGCCCGCACCCAACCCTCCAGAGTGGCCTTATCCGCCTCGGAGATCACCAACGGTGCAACACGAATAGGCATACACCGAGCCTCTCAAGAACCAACTGCAAAGTCATTTCCAACACGCGACACTAGTGCCGTTGCGACACCCGAACGCTCGATGATCCACCCGTTGGTCCGAACTTCCGCTCATCAGCGTGAGTCGTTTTGGTCAAGCTTTTGGTCGGTGCCTCGTCCGTCGTCGGTCCCTGCATAGCTGAATGGGGGTGGTCCCGGCAGCGTGTGATCGGGTTGGTTCGACGACGGACGGGGCTGCCCTTGATGAGCGTCGAGATCACCGTGGTGTCTCTATGCCGCGTGGGGCTCGCCCCGACCGTCAGCTCTTGGCCGCAACGACCGCGGGTCAGGCGGCCAGCGGGGACGTCATTTGGCTCTTATTGCCATGGGTGGCGATGGTCGAGTCCCAGACCTGGCCGGTGGTGATCACTGCATGCAGATGGCGCAGGATCGCGGCAGCGATTGCTGCCTGGGCCTGGGTCGGCTTGAGCTTGTTGTCCGATCTGGTGGTCAGGTGCCGATATCTGGCCGCGTAGACGGGGTTCGTCCGTTGGGCACCCCAGACTGCCCGCCAGGCGGCAAGCCGGAGGCCGGGTCGGCCCTGCCCGGTGAGCTTGGTCCGGCCCTTGAAGTTGCCTGACAGTTTCTCGCGTGGCGCGAGACCGGCGTGCTTGACCAGGGCCCGCGCGGTGGCGAAGCGGTGTGGGTCGCCGGTCTGGGCCAGGATCGCTGCGGCCCCCACAGCCGAGATGCCGGGGATGGAGCAGACCAGCCCAGTCAGTTTCAGCTCGTCGAGGACGGCCACCATCCTGGTCTCGGCGTCGGCGAGGCGCTCATGGGCGTAGATCCAGTCGACCAGCAGCAGCTGCACTCGTTCCAGTGCCCCGGCCCGGTGCGCTGCCACTCCGGCTGAGTCGGCGAGTGCAGCGAACATCTCTCGCACGATCCGAAGACACGGCTTGCGGCCGCCTCGCTTGGTGATCTCGCGGCGGATGGCGTGCTCGAAGCGGACCGCGCCGAGGCGGCGGGTACGGGTCAGGTCACCACCGTCACGGTCCACGACCACAGCCAAGCCGGCAATCCATGTGTGGGAGCGGAACGGCTGTTGCGCGGTTTCCAGTACCGCCGGCCAGACGCACTCGAGCAGGTCACGCATCTGCTGCACCTGACCGATGGTCTCGGTGATCAACTGCTCGCGCCGTGAACCCAGGTGCCGAAGGCGGGCCCAAGTCTCATCAGCTTCTTCGGGGATGTAGCAGCGCAACTGGGCAGTCAGCCGAGCAATCAGGACTGCGTCCTTCTCATCGGTCTTGTCCATCGTGAGGTCCTCGGTGCGGCGGGCCGCCGAGGTCAGCGCCGGCTGGACACAGACAAACGGCATCGACCGTCGCCCGGCGAGTTCGCCGAGCACCCGCCACCGGTGACCGGTCGGCTCACAAGCAACCGTCACTCCTGCGAACCCCTTCGCGACGGCCCGCTCAGCGGCCCAGTCCAACGCAGCACCGAGGTCCCACGCCTTGCACCGGAAAGTCCGCCGCGCGAGCACCTTCGAGTCGTGATCACAGACCACGACCATCTGCTTGCTATCAGCCAGATCGATCCCAACGATCGCGTTACACACCGGGACCAGCGACCGCAGCTGAACGAGCCGTGCGTTGCGGTTCCGATCACCTCGGGACACACCATTACCGTTACTCATTGAACGTCCTCCTCCTGCGATGGGACACCAAGCCCGCAGCGCATCAGGGGGACGTTCCTAAGTCCGGCACCGACACGCAGAACGTCTTTCTATGCCGC
>JANXUE010000279.1 GCA_025352005.1 Frankiales bacterium | reverse complement strand
CCGCCTGACGCGGGCGGCGGGTGGGCGGGCGGGTGGCGGCACGCGGGCGGCCGCGGGTGGCGGCACGCGGGCGGCGGCGGGTGGCGGCACGCGGGCGGCGGCGGCTCCTGAGTGACATCTGCACCGGACTCGCCGGCGTGGCGCGGTGCAGAAGCCACAGGAGAGCGGAGGGGGGTCAGATTTCCCGGGACCTGAGGTGGACGTTCTGGAGCAGGCCGATGGCTATCAGGTTGGCAAACATCGAGGAGCCGCCGTAGGACAGGAAGGGCAGCGGCAGGCCGGTGACGGGCATGATCCCGAGGGTCATCCCGATGTTGACGAAGCTCTGGAAGGCAAACCAGGACACGACGCCCGCGGCCACCAGCTGCCCGAACGTGTCGGTCGCCTGGGAGGCGATCCGCAGGCCGCGCCACAGGACGATCCCGAGCAGCACGATGATCAGGCTGGCCCCGATGAGGCCGAGCTCCTCACCGGCGACGGTGAAGATGAAGTCGGTCTGCTGCTCGGGGATGAAGCGCCCCTGGGTCTGGGTGCCGTGGAACAGCCCCTTGCCGAACAGCCCGCCGGAGCCGTTGGCGATCAGCGCCTGGTGCACGTTGTAACCCGCCCCGCCCAGCTGGGCGGCCGGGTTGGCGACGACCCGGAACCGGTCGAGCTGGTAGCTCTTCAGGATGTGCGGCGCGACGAAGGCCCCGGCGATGACCCCGGCGACAAGCAGGCCGACGACCCAGCGGGCAGGAGCGCCGGCGACGGACAGGACGCCCAGGATCACGAAGATGAACACCATCGTGGTGCCTAAGTCCGGCTGGAGCATCACCAGCGCCATCGGCACCAGGCACAGCCCCAGGACGGCCAGGACGTCGCTGTCCCGAGGTCGGGACTCCCCGTCGCGCTTCTCCCCGAGCAGCATCGCCATCCCCACGACGATCGCGAGCTTCGCGAACTCCGACGGCTGGATCTGGAAGCCCGCGGGCAGCACGATCCACGAGTGGGCACCGTTGATGGTCGACCCGAGCGGGGACAGGACGGCGATCAGCCCGAGGCAGGAGGCGATGTAGACGACCGGGGCGTAGGCCCGCAGCGCGCGGTAGTCGATGAGGGCGGCGGCGGTGCCGAGGATCAGGCCGATCGTCGCGTTGAGGATGTGCTTTTTCAGGAACGCATGCGGGTCGCCCCCGAGAGCGAGCTCCCTTTGCCGCGTCGCGGACCAGATCAGCAGCCCGCCGACGGACACCAGGGCGGCGACGGCGAACAGCAGCAGCCAGTCGAGCTGGCGCAGCGGCGACGCACGGTCGAGCATCCGCTCCCGGACGGTGACCTCGCGCGGACGGAGCCGGACTGGCGAGACCCGAGGGGTGCTCCAGTCCGTCATGGCAACCAGCCTGTCACGACGAGCCCCGGGTACGGCGTGGCTCGATGGCCCAGGGCAGTCCGGAAAAAGGACCGAGGGCGCTGGTGCCCGAGGAGGGCGACGCAGTGGCGGGCACGAGCCGGGGCAGGCGGGGGACCTTCGTACCCGGGGGCGCGATGGTGCCGTCAGCGCGGACGACGGGGAGGGCCGTGGGCAGCACGCCCCCGGCCAGCTGTGCCTTGGCCCCTTCGAGGCCGTAGATCCCGTCCCAGATCTTGCGCACGATCGGGGCCGCGGTCGTCCCACCGGTGCCACCTTCGGGGACCATCACAACGGTGACGAACCGCGAGTTGTCCACCGGGGCGAAGGAGGCGAACCACGAGGTCGGGGCGACGCCGTCGACGTCAGCGGTACCGGTCTTCCCTCCGATCGGCAGGGCCGACAGCGGGAACCCCTGAAAGGCACCCTGCGCCGTACCGGGGGGGCTGACGACGCCGGCGAGGGCGCTCTTGATGTAGTCCAGGACGGCCTGGGTGGCCGGGACCTGCGCGGCCTTGACGGGCCGCAGCACCGACTCGGTCCTGCCGTCGGCGGACAGGAACCCCTTGGCGAGCTGCGGTTTGTAGAGCGTGCCGCCGTTGACCACCGCGGCGAAGGCCATCGTGAGCTGCAGCGGCGTGACGAGGACGTCACCCTGGCCGATGATGAAGTTGGCCGCGTCACCGGCGTTGTAGCGGTAGCCGTCGGTGCACTTCTCCTGGTCGAACAACTGGCGGAAGGTCCCCTTGGTCCGGGTCCTGGCGCCCTTGCAGTACTCCCCTTTGTTCTTGACCCAGTTGGCGTAGGTGGAGGTGCGGTCGGTGATGATGCCGCTGCGCTCGTCGGGCAGGTCGATGCCGGTCTGCTTGCCGAACCCCCACTGCCGGGCCTGCCGCGCGAAGACCTCCTTGGCCGTCTTGAGATTCTGCGTCGCGCCGTCACGGCTCCACTGATCGACGGCGAGCCTGTAGTAGACGGTGTCGCAGGAACGGATCAAGGTCTCGCGAAAGTCAAGGGTGCCGTAGGACTCGCCCTCGAAGTTCCTCTTGATCGACGTGCCGATCTTGAACTGCGGCGGGCACGGGTAGACGCGGGCGCTGAGCGGGTAGCCGGCCGCCACCGCCGAGGCCGTTGAGACGATCTTGAAGGTCGAGCCGGGGGCGTAGAGCCCCTGCACGGCGTTGCTGATCAACGGTTGCGCCGGCGCCGTCGTCAGCGCTTTGTAGGCCTGCACGGAGATGCCGCCGACGAAGGCAGTCGGGTCGTACGCCGGGTAGCTGGCCATCGCGACGACTCGGCCGGTACTGGCCTCGACCACGATCGCCGCGCCCTTGTCGGCCGTGAAGTTCTTGCCGCGGCCTTTGTCGAACTGGGTCCGCGCCCGGTTGATGCCGTCCGCGAGGGCCTTCTCGGCGACCCGCTGCACGGCGCTGTCGATCGACAGCACCAGGTTGTCGCCAGACCGCGCGGGGGTGCTGCTGAGGGTGCCGGTGACCGCGGAGTCCTTGTCGACCTGCAGGCGCTGGACGCCGTCCCGGCCACGCAACCGTTCGTCGTAGACCGCCTCGACGCCGGCGCGGCCGACCTCGGTGTCGGGGGCCAGCGCCTTGTACTCGGGCTTGAGGGCTTCCTCCGGCGTCAGCGGGCCGAGGTAGCCCAGGACGTGCGCGGCGAGGGAGCCGCCGGGGTACTCGCGGACCGCCTCGTACTGCGCTCGCACACCCGGGAAGTCCTCGGCGTGCTCCTCGATCGCCAGGACCCGCTTGACCTCCGCGGGTTTGTCGCTGGCGTAGGTCTTTACCGGCACCGGCTGGTAGGGCGAGCCGTTCCAGCAGCCGGTCTTCTTGTTGGCCTTGGTGCCGTTCTTGAGCTTCTCGCCGCACGGCGTGATGAGCAGCGCAATCTGCGCCGCCGGCACACCGATGACCTTCGCGAGCCGGGCCAGCTCCAGCGCCCCGTGCTTTTTCTGGCTGCGCACGATCGAGCGGGTCACCGACACGACCAGGGCCGTCCGGTTCCGTACCAGTGGCAGGCCCCTGTCGTCGAGGATCTGCCCGCGGGCGGCGGTTGTGATGACCTCGCGGACCCGGTTGTCTGCGGCGGATTTCTGGAAACGCGGGCCTTCCGCAACCTGCAGGTAGGCCAGCCGGCCGAGCAGGGTCAGCAGGATCGACAGGACCAGCACGCGCAGCACCACGATGCGCAGCCGGGACGAGTCGCTCACGCGGAACACCCCTTCTGCGTCAGCTGCTCGTGGGTCCTTTTCGTCGCTGTCATAGACGTCGCAGTGGGTCGACGTCGAGCCGTCGCACGAGACCGGCGACAAGGGGTACGACGAGAGGAGTCAGGATCACATCGTAAGGGACCGAGCTGGCCAAAGCTCTGAGCACAGGCTGAACGAAGACGCGCGGATCGCCGAGCAGGATGCCCTCCCCGACGTACGCGCCGAGGGCTGTGACGGCGCCCAGCAGGACCGCCCCGAAAGGCCGCAGGGTCGAGAGCTCGGTGTCGTCCTGGAGCATCCCGGTGACGTAGCCGGCAAGGGCGTAGGCCAGCGCGAGGCGACCGATCTCGTGGGTCGACAGGGCGTCGGCGAGCATCCCGGACACCCAGCCGGTGACCATCCCGGCCATCGGTCCCTCGGCGAAAGCGAACGCGATCACCAGTACCAGCAGCAGATCCGGGGCCGCGCCGGGTAGCGGCAGCCGGCCAATGACGGTCAGCTGCAGCAGCAGCGCCGTCACGACGGTCGCGGCGCCGAGCAGGAACCGTTGGAGCGTCACGGCGAGCGAGTCGGTGTCGGGGACCCGCTCGGGGTCGGCCTGGGTGTGGGTCTGGGTTTGGGTGCGGGACTCGGCGTCGACGTGGGGACAGGCCCCTGCGGTACGGCGGCCGCGCACGGTGCGGACGTCGCCTTCGGACCGGGGGCGATGGGCCGTAGCGGGGTGCGGGGTGCGGTCCGGCTCGGGTCGGTGATGACCCCGACGAGGTCCAGGGCGGAGACGTCCACGAACGGGGCGATGCTCGCCGTACGGCTGATGGCATTGGTGTCGGGGGTGACCGACGTGACCGTGCCGATGGGGACGCCGGGAGCGTAGGTGTCGGAGCCGGTGGTGAGCAGCACGTCGCCCTTGCGGACCATCGACCGGGTGCTGGCGAGGCTGTAGGTCATCGGCTTCGCGCCGTTGCCGGCCGCGAAGCCCACCGAGGACTGGCCGATCAGGGTGCCGCCGACGGTGAAGTCGGGGTCGGCGAGCAGCAGCACCCGGCTGGTGCGGGTGCTGACCTGCTTGGTCCGGCCGACCAGTCCGGAGCCGGTCACTACCGTCATGCCGTCCTTGAGGCCGTCGACCGAGCCGGCGTCGATCGTGGCGGTCCACTCGAACGCCCCGGACGGCCCGACGGCGACGACGTGGGCCGGGACGGTCCGGTACCTGGTATAGCTGACCAGGTTCATCAGGGCGTTCAGCTGGTCGACCTGGCACTGCAGTCCGGACTGCGCGGCGAGCTGGCCGCGGAGACGGTCGTTGGCCTGCTGCAGCTTTCTGTTGTCGCTCTGAT
>JANXUE010000268.1 GCA_025352005.1 Frankiales bacterium | reverse complement strand
TCGGGCAGCAGCATGAAGTTGCCGGGGTGTGGGTCGGCGTGCAGCAGACCGGTGAGCTCGGGCCCGGCGTAGATGGCGTGCACGAGGGCAGCGCCGATCTGGTTGCGCCGCTCGGGCGAGAGCGTCTCGTCGTGGATCTGGGTTGAGAGCAGCTCGCCGTCAAGCCAGTCGGTGACGAGGACCCGCGTCGTGGCATGCCGCACAGCCGGTACGACGACCAGCGGGTCGTCAACGAAGGCGCCGGCGAAGGCGCTCTGGTTGGCAGCCTCGAGGGTGTAGTCGAGCTCTTCGGTCAGCCGGGCGGACAGCTCGTCGACCAGGCCGGTCGCGTCGGCGAGGGTGCCGAGGACGCTGAGCAGCCGAGCGACGCGGCGCAGCTGCCGCAGGTCCGACACCAGGGCCTTGGCGACGCCCGGATACTGCACCTTGACGGCGACGGACACCGGGTCGGCACCGAGCGGGTGCCAGGTACCGCGGTGGACCTGGCCGATGCTCGCGGCGCCGGCCGGCTTGGGCTCCAGTGTCAGGGACGCGCGCCAGTCGGGCCCGAGCTCCTCGGTGAGGACCCGCTCGACGACGGAGAACGGCAGCGGTGGGGCCGCGTGCTGCATCGCGTTGAGGGTCGCCCGGTAGGGCCCGGCGAGCTCCTCGGGCATGACGGCCTCGAACACGCTCAGGGCCTGGCCGAGCTTGAGGGCGCCGCCCTTGAGCTCGCCGAGCGTCTTGCACAGCTGCTCGAGGGTGCGCCGTTGGATCTCGTTGGCGACGGCCTCGGCGGGGGCACCACCGACTTTTTTGGCCACGCCGAAAGCGGTCCGTCCGGCGTACATCGTGGGCAGGGCGGCGAGGCGGGCGCCGCGGACGAGGGTCGACGTGCGCAGGCCAGCCACGGTGCTCCAGGGGTCGGGGGGTCATCAGGGCGTCTGTACTGTGCTTCGGCGGGCGCGGCCCCCGAGTGGAGTCTTAGTCCTCGGGTAGGCCGGCGAGTCGGCGGCTGATGGCCGCCTCGAGCTCGACGTTGAAACGGCCGAGCAGCCGCACCAGTTCCGCCCGGTCCTGCGCGGACCACTGCACGAGGACCTCATCGAGGACCTCGGTGCGGCCACGGCGGGTCCGTTCGAAGGCCTCCTGGCCCGCGTCGGTGGCGCGCACCAGGGCGGCTCGGGCATCGGCGGGGTCGGCGGAGCGGGCGACGAACCCCACGTCCTGAAGGGCCCGGACCTGTCGGCTCACGACCGACAGATCGACCTCCAGCAGGGCGGCCAGGGCAGTCAGGCGCAGCGGCCCCTCGTCCACGATGCGCGCCAGCGCCATGTAGGCAGGCCGGTCGAGCGGCGTATAGCCCGAGGTCCCGTGCAGTCGCACCGGCTTGCTCAAGCGTCGCGCCAGCAGATTCAGCTGCTGCTCGAGCTCAGGGATGGGCACCTCCTGAGCGTACGGCGGGTCGGTCCGAAGTCATGCCGTGCGGTGCTGATCCCCTCCCACATGATCACGACGACGTTCGACCTGCCCGGGTACCGCATCGAGGCTTGTCAGGGCGAGGTACGGGCTTGACGGTCCGCTCGCGCAACGCGCTCTCACCCGATCGTCGGGATGCGCTTCGACACCAGCGAGATCGGCAACGGCTGGACGGAGATCTGCGCCTACGGGACCGCGATGAGGGTCACCCCGCTCATCGCGCCGTGAGCGAGGCGCCCGACGTAGGCTGGCGCAGGGCGAAAGCCCTTCCACCCCCCGGCCGATGCCGAGCGGGGCCTGCTTGCGTGTGCCCTGGAGTGCTGTTTTGTCCGTCACCGGACCGTCCCTGACCGGACTGCTCGACCTCGTCCTGGACGACCCCTCGCTGAGCAAGGCCCTCGAGACCGTCCGCGGCAGCCTGGACCTGACCGCACCGCACGGCCTGCGGCCGTTCGTGGTGGCGGCCCTTGCCCGGCAGGGACGGACCGTACTTGCCGTCACCGCGACCGGACGGGAGGCCGAGGAGCTCGAGGCCGCCCTCGGCAGCCTGCACGACCCGCACCGGGTGGCGCTGTTCCCGAGCTGGGAGACGCTTCCGCACGAGCGGCTCAGCCCCCGGGCCGACACCGTGGGCCGCCGCCTCGCGGTCCTTCGCCGGCTGGCGCATCCGAGCGCCGACGACCCCGCGACCGGTCCCCTGGACATCGTGGTCGCCCCCGTGCGCAGCCTGCTCCAGCCGCAGGTCAAGGGGCTGGGCGACCTGGAGCCGGTGCAGCTCGTCAAAGGCCAGGACGCTCCACTGGAGATGGTCGTGCGCCGGCTGGTCGACATCTCCTACGCCCGGGTCGAGCTGGTGGAAAAGCGCGGCGAGTTTGCGGTCCGAGGCGGGATCCTCGACGTCTTCCCCCCGACCGAGGAGCACCCGCTCCGGGTGGAGTTCTGGGGCGACGAAGTGGAGGAGGTCCGCTCTTTCAAGGTCGCCGACCAACGGTCGCTGCACGAGGTGCCGCACGGCCTGTGGGCCCCGCCGTGCCGGGAGCTGCTGTTGACCGAGGACGTCCGTGTGCGGGCTGCGAAGCTCGCCCAGACGCACCCCGAGCTGGCCGAGATCTGCACCAAGATCGCCGACGGGCACCCGGTGGAGGGCATGGAGGCGCTCGCTCCGGTCCTGGTCGATGACCTGCAGCTGCTCGTCGACGAGCTCCCCCGCGACACCGTCGTGCTGGTGTGCGACCCGGAGCGGGTCCGCACGAGGGCGCACGACCTGGTGGCGACCAGCCAGGAGTTCCTCGAGGCGTCGTGGGCGACGGCCGCGACGGGCGGTCAGGCCCCCGTCGACCTGGGGGCTGCGGCGTACAAAACGTTGCTTGAGGTCAAGGAGCATGCCCGCCAGCACGGGCACCCGTGGTGGACGGTCACGCCGTTCACCAGCGACGCCGAGCTGGAGGACGACACGGTGGTGCTCGCCGCACGTGCCCCGCAGGCCTACCGCGGTGAGACCGACCGTGCCCTCGAGGACGTCCGCGCCTGGGTCGCCAACGGCTTCCAGGTGGTCCTGACCACCGAGGGGCACGGACCCGCCAACCGGCTGGTCGAGGTACTGAAGGGTGCCGACCTCCCGGTCCGACTCGAGGAGCGCCCGACCCGGCAGTCAGGGGTTGTCCTGGTCTCCACCGGCTGCCTCGACACCGGCTTCGTGAGCGACCTGCTCAAGACCGTCGTGCTGACCGAGGGCGACCTCACCGGCAACCGGGGCGCGGGCGCCAAGGACATCTCCAAGCGGATGCCGAGCCGGCGCAAGAACACCGTCGATCCCCTGCAGCTCAGGGAAGGTGACCCCGTCGTGCATGAGCAGCACGGCGTCGGACGGTACGTCCAGATGGTCCAGCGGACGGTGGCTGGCGCGACCCGCGAGTACCTCATCCTGGAGTTCGCCAAGGGCGACAAGCTGTACGTTCCGACCGACCAGCTCGAGCTGGTGACCCGCTACGTCGGCGGCGAGGCGCCCTCGCTCGACCGGCTCGGCGGCTCGGACTGGGCCAAGCGCAAGGGACGGGCCAAGAAGGCGGTCCGCGAGATCGCGGCCGGCCTGATCCAGCTCTATGCCGCCCGAACCTCCGCTCCGGGCCACGCTTTCGCGGCCGACACGCCCTGGCAGCGTGAGCTGGAGGACGCCTTCCCCTACGTCGAGACGCCCGACCAGCTCGAGGCCATCGACGAAGTCAAGGCGGACATGGAGAAGCCGGTCCCGATGGACCGCGTCATCTGCGGCGACGTCGGCTACGGCAAGACCGAGATCGCGGTCCGGGCTGCCTTCAAAGCGGTGCAGGACGGCAAGCAGGTCGCCATTCTCGTGCCGACGACTCTGCTTGTGCAGCAGCACTTCAACACCTTCCGGGACCGCTTCGCGCAGTTTCCCGTCACGGTCCGCGCAACGTCGCGGTTCAACTCCGACAAGGAGCAGAAGGACGTCCTGACGGGCATCGGCGACGGCACGGTCGACGTCGTCATCGGGACGCACCGCCTCCTCAGCAAGGGCGTGCAGTTCAAGGACCTCGGCCTGGTCATCGTCGACGAGGAGCAGCGCTTCGGCGTCGAGCACAAGGAGCACCTCAAGGCGATGCGCACGGCCGTGGACGTGCTGACGATGTCCGCGACGCCGATCCCCCGGACCCTCGAGATGAGCCTGACCGGCATTCGCGAGATGTCCACGATCCTCACGCCCCCCGAGGAGCGGCACCCCGTGCTGACCTTCGTCGGACCGTACGACGAGAAGCAGATCGGTGCGGCCATCCGGCGCGAGCTGATGCGCGAGGGCCAGGTCTTCTTCCTGCACAACCGCGTCGAGTCGATCGACCGGGCGGCCAAGCGGCTGCGTCAGCTCGTGCCGGAGGCCCGCGTCGCGGTCGGCCACGGGCAGATGAGCGAGGTCGCCCTGGAGCAGGTCATGGTCGGCTTCTGGGAGAAGGCGTTCGACGTGCTGGTCTGCACGACCATCGTAGAGTCGGGCCTCGACATCCCCAACGCCAACACCCTCATCGTCGAGCGGGCCGATGCGTTCGGCCTGTCCCAGCTCCACCAGATCCGGGGGCGCGTCGGTCGTGGTCGCGAGCGGGCCTACGCCTACTTCACCTACCCACCCGAGAAGCCGCTGACGGAGCTGGCCTACGACCGGCTCGCGACGATCGCGCAGAACACTGAGGTCGGTGCGGGCATGGCCGTGGCGATGAAGGACCTCGAGATCCGGGGCGCCGGCAACCTGCTCGGCGGCGAGCAGAGCGGCCACATCGCCAGCGTCGGCTTCGACCTGTACATGCGCCTGGTCGGTGAGGCGGTCGGCGACTTCAAGCGAATGGGTGTCATGCCCGGCGAGGACGACGCTCCGGACGCTGTCGACACCAAGGTCGACCTCCCCGTCGACGCCCATCTCCCCCACGACTACGTGCCGGGCGAGCGACTACGGCTGCAGGCCTACCGGCAGATTGCCGCGGCCCTCGACGACGGGGCGGTGCAAGCTGTCCGCGAGGAGCTCAAGGACCGGTACGGCGCCCTCCCCACCCCGGTCGAGAACCTGCTGGCGGTCGCGGCCTTCCGCAACGCCGCCCGGGCCTACGGCCTGACCGAGGTCACCCTGCAGGGCAACCAGGTCAGGTTCGCCCCCATGAAGCTGCGCGAGTCGCAGGTGCTGCGGCTGACCCGGCTCTACCCGAAGTCGGTGGTGAAGCAGACCGTCGACACGGTGCTCGTCCCGAAGCCGATGACCAAGCAGTTCGGCGGCCAGCCGCTGCGTGACCTCGAGCTGCTCGGCTGGGCCCGGGGGCTGCTCGACGCGGTCCTCGAGGCGCCCGCACCGGCGCATCTGGCACCCTAGAGACCGTCGTACCGCAAAAGGAGATCCCTGCTCGTGACCCGCTCCCCCCGCCTGCTCGCCGTCGCTACTGGTGTCACGGTCGCTGCTGTCGCCCTCACCGGCTGCGGTGACGGCATCGTGCGCACCGGCGCGGCAGCCACGATCGGTGGCCAACGCATCACGACGTCGGCTCTGGATGACGTGGTGACCCGCAGCCTGCAGAGCCCGGCCGCCAAGCAGACGGTGGGCTCCGACCGGGTCTCGTTCGAGCGCACCGTCCTGGGCCGCCTGATCAACCATCTGGTGGTGGCGAAGGCGGCAGACCAGGAGCACGTCACGGTCGACGGCGCCACTGTCGACGCCGTGCAGGATGGGCTGATCCAGCAGCTGCAGGGCCAGGGCACGACCCTCGCCGACGCCGCGAGCAAGGCCGGTATCTCCCCCCAAGACCTTCGCCAGACGCTCACCGACGTTGCGCTGCGCAACGCCCTGTCGGACGCGCTCACCGCCGACCTCGTGGTCCCCGGCAAGACCCTGCAGGAGGCCTACCAGCAGAACATCGCGCAGTTCGACCAGGTGCACTCCGCGCACATCCTGGTCGCCACCGAGGCGCTCGCCAAGAAGCTGCTCGCCGAGGTAAAGGCGGACCCGACGCAGTTCGTCGCGCTGGCGGCGAAGTACTCCACCGACACCTCGTCGAAGGACAAGGGCGGCGACCTGGGCTTCCAGGGCAAGGGTGCGTTGGCGAAGCCCTTCGAGATGGCGATCTTCACGACCAAGCCCGGCGGTTACGTCATCGCGAAGACCCGCTTCGGCTTCCACGTCATCCACGTCATCGAACGCAAGACGACCACCCTCGACGAGGCGCGCACAAGCCTGCGGCGCAACATCCTCGGTCAACAGCGGCAGGCGGCACTTGCCAACGAGCTGAGCAAGGTCGCCAAGGCGCTGCACATCGATGTCAACCCACGCTTCGGCCGCTGGGACGCCGCGGCTCAGGAGGTCATCGCGACGCCCCTGTGCGCCGACTCCGCGATCAGCTCGCCGAGCGCGCGGCCGGGCGACGCCGCCCCGGCGACGAGCCCGTCGGCCACGCCCGTCTGCCCCTAGCCCGTGCCGCGGGTCACGGTCGTCCGTTGCTCGGCGCGGCTGCCCGCTGACCAGCTGACCTGGCAGGCCTGGCAGGCCCTGCACCGTGGGCCCGTCGTCGTCGACGACGACGGTCAGCCGCACCTCACCGCCGCGGGGATCGCGTACACCGTGCGGCCAGCGGGAGGTGACGACGTCTGGCTCACCTCCCGCGCCGACGCGGAGCAGGAGCTCGCCGGCCGGGGCCTGGCCCACCAGACGGTCGTCGGCTCGGTTGATCCGGCTGGTGCAGCTCTGCTCGACGTGGTCGCGGTGATGGACCGGCTGCGCTCTGCCGGCGGTTGCCCGTGGGATGCGAAGCAGACGCACACCTCGCTCATGCCCTACCTGCTCGAGGAGGCCTATGAGACCTATGAGGCTCTCGAGAACGACGACCTCCCCCACCTGCGGGAAGAGCTCGGCGACCTGCTGCTGCAGATCGCCTTCCACGCCCGGATCGCGGAGGACTTCGACATCGACGACGTCTCTCGCGACCTCGTCGACAAGCTGGTACGCCGCCATCCGCACGTCTTCGCGGGCGCCCCCGCGGACGACCTCGAGGGCTCGTGGGAGGCGTTGAAGGCCGCCGAGAAGGGCCGGGTCTCGGTCACGGAGGGGATCCCGCTCGGCCAGCCCGCGTTGATGCTTGCGGCAAAACTGCAGCGCCGCGCCGCCAAGCTGGGCGCGCCCTTCCTGCCCTTCCCCGGCCTCGGTGGGCAGCTCTGGGAGCTCGTGAACCGTTGTGCCACAAGCGATCTCGACCCGGAAGTAGCGCTGCGGACGGTTGCTCGGGCCTTTCGGGACCGTCTCGCGGCCCTCGAGGCGACCGGCGACCTGCCCTCCTCACCTGACGAATGGAGCCGGCGATGGAGCTGATCGGGAAGGTGGTCCGGCTGCAGGTGCAGCGGTCGCGGCTCAAGCCCGGCCCGGCCGGCGCCCGCGTCTACGACCCCACCCCCCTGCTCGAGGTCGAGGCCTTGGAGGTCGGTCCGCGTGGCTGCGTCGGCCGGCTGGGAGAGGCGACGTTCGTCGACGTCCACCACGCCGACCACCCCGACACCCGCAACGTCAAGCTTGCCAACAGCCTTTCGCTGCTGCCCTGCGCTGCCTACCCCCGGCTGCAGGCGCTGTACGGCGAGCACCTGAGGATCGGCGCCGCGGGCGAGTCCGTGCTCGTCGACGTGGCCGGACCGTGGCCCCCGGGGGAGCTGCTGCTCGAGACCGACGACCAGCCGCTGCTGCTGGCGCAGGTGCAGGCTGCGTTGCCCTGTGTGGAGTTCTCCCGGTTCTGTCTCGGGCTCCCCGTCGGCGCGATGGACGGGGTCGAGCAGGCCCTGTCGCAGCTCGACGGGGGGGCCAGGGGGTTCTACGCCCAGCCGCAGGGACACGGAGTCGTCACGGTCGGCGCCCGGTTGTGGCTGGCCTGAGGGGGCCCTCTCGGTAGGCTCGCCCGAAACCCTTCGGACAGGAACGCACCCTCACGCACAGCAAGGGAGACCCATCGTGGCGTCCATCGAGGCCGTCGGAGCCCGCGAGATCCTCGACTCGCGCGGCAACCCCACCGTCGAGGTCGAGGTCGCCCTCGACGACGGCACCCTGGCGCGGGCGGCGGTCCCGAGCGGCGCGAGCACCGGTGCCTACGAGGCGGTGGAGCTGCGGGACGGCGGCTCCCGCTACGGAGGCAAGGGCGTCTCCAAGGCGGTCGACGCCGTGCTCGATGAGATCGGGCAGGAGCTGCTCGGGATGGAGGCCAGCGAGCAGCGGCTCATCGACCAGGTGCTCATCGACCTCGACGGCACGCCCGACAAGAGCCACTTCGGTGCCAACGCGATCCTCGGCGTCTCCCTCGCGGTGGCGCGCGCCGCTGCCGACAGCCACGGTCTGCCGCTGTTCCGTTACGTCGGCGGTCCCAACGCGCATCTGCTGCCGGTGCCGATGATGAACATCCTCAACGGAGGCGCGCACGCCGACACCAACGTCGACGTCCAGGAGTTCATGATCGCCCCGATCGGAGCATCGACGTTCTCCGAGGCGCTGCGACAGGGCGTCGAGGTCTACCACGCCCTCAAGAGCGTCCTGAAGCAACGCGGACTCGTGACGGCGGTCGGCGACGAGGGCGGCTTCGCCCCCAACCTCGACAGCAACCGGGCTGCCCTCGACCTCATCGTGGAGGCCATCGGCAGCACCGGCCTCACGGCCGGCCGCGACATCGCGCTGGCGCTCGACGTTGCAGCGAGTGAGTTCCATGACGCTGGTGGCTACGTCTTCGAGGGCGCGAAGAAGACCGCCGAGGAGCTCAGCGCCTACTACGCCGACCTCGTCGACAACTACCCGATCGTGAGCATCGAGGACCCGCTCGATGAGAGCGACTGGGAGGGTTGGAAGCACCTCACCGACCTGGTCGGCCGCCAGGTCCAGCTCGTCGGTGACGACCTTTTCGTCACCAACCCGGTGCGCCTGCAACGGGGCATCTCCAGCGGTACCGCCAACGCGCTGCTCGTCAAGGTCAACCAGATCGGCACCCTGACCGAGACCCTCGACGCGGTCTCCCTGGCGCACCGCAGCGGCTACCGCTGCATGATGAGCCACCGCTCGGGCGAGACCGAGGACACGACGATCGCCGACCTCGCCGTTGCCACCGACTGCGGGCAGATCAAGACCGGCGCGCCGGCGCGCTCGGAGCGGGTGGCGAAGTACAACCAGCTGCTGCGCATCGAGGAGGAGCTCGACGACGCGGCACGGTACGCCGGGGCGGCCGCGTTCCCGCGCTTCACCGCCTCCTAGGGCTAGCGTTCCCTGGTGTCCTCAGCGCGCCGTCCGTCGTCCAGCCGCACCAGGCGGCCGGTCACGGCTGTCCGGCGTACGGCGGTGCCGGGGGCCTCGTCCGTCGCCGCGGCGCGTGCCGGCCTCACGACCCGGGCCGCGATCTTGGGCCTGGTCCTCTGCGCCCTGCTGGTGAGCGCCGCCCTCCCGCTGCGGGAGTACCTCGCGCAACGGGGTCAGATCGCCGTGGCCGGCGGCGCCCAGGCGCAGCAGGGGGCCAGAGTGGCGGCCCTGCAGCACCAGCTCGACCAGCTCGCGGACCCGGCCTACGTCAAGGCACAGGCCCGCACCCGGTTGCACTTCGTGCTCCCGGGGGAGACCGCGTACGTCGTCCTCGCGCCGTCGGCGCCGCCCCGTCCCGTCGGCGCCGCAGCGCGCGGGAGCGCGACAGCCATCGGCACGGAGACACCCTGGTACTCCCAGGTGTGGGGCAGCGTGAAGGCTGCCGACCGGCCGGTGCAGAGGGCCAAGCGGTGAGCGAGCTCGACCCCCGGGACCGACGAGCGGTGGCTTTGCAGCTGTCCCGCGAGCCGCGCGCCATCCGGGCCGTCGCGCACCGATGCGGCTGCGGCCTGCCCGATGTCGTGGAGACCAGTCCGCGCCTGGCGGACGGCACACCGTTCCCGACGCTCTACTACCTCACCTGCCCCCGTGCAGCGTCGCTGATCGGCACGCTGGAATCCAGTGGTCTGATGAAGCTGATGACCGATCGGCTCACCGAAGACCCGGACCTGCAAGAGAAGTACGACGAAGCGGCCCGTGATTACATCTCCCGGCGCGACGCCCAGGGCGTGCTCGTGGACGTCCCCGCCCAGGGTGGCATGCCGACCAGGGTGAAGTGCCTGCACGTGCTCGTCGGGCACTCCCTTGCCGTGGGTGAGGGCGTCAACCCCTTCGGGGACGAGGCCCTCGCGATGCTCGAGGACTGGTCGCGAAAGGGCCCCTGCGTGGACCCTGACGACCCGCAGGCCACGCCGCACAAGAAGACTCGCTCGTGAGGGGCGGGTCCTGACCAGGGTCGCGGCCGTCGACTGCGGCACGAACTCGATCCGCCTGCTCGTCGCGGACCTCGGCGGCCGAACTAAGGTCGACGTGCACCGCGAGATGCGGGTCGTGCGACTCGGGGAGGGCGTCGACCGCACCGGCACGCTGTCGCCCGAGGCCCTCGAGCGCACCCGGGTCGCGCTCGTCGACTATGCCGTGACGTGCGCCGAGCTCGGCGTGGAGCGGACCCGCATGGTCGCGACGTCCGCGACCCGGGATGCCAGCAACCGCAGCGTTTTCGTCGATCTGGTGACCGGTGTGCTGGGCGTTGAGCCCGAGGTCGTCAGCGGCGCCGAGGAGGCTGCCCTGTCCTTCCGGGGCGCCACAGCAGCCCTCGACCCGGCCGACGGCCCGTTCCTCGTCATGGACATCGGAGGCGGCTCGACCGAGTTCGTCCTGGGCACCTCCGAGGTCGACGCTTCGCTGTCGGTCGACGTGGGCTGCGTGCGGCTCACCGAGCGTCATCTGCGGGACGACCCGCCTACCGCCGAGCAGGTTGCCGCCGCCCGCGCGGACGTGGACGAGGCCCTCACGCGGGTCCTGTCCGTGGTCCCCACCGACCGGGCCCGCATCGCCGTCGGCCTCGCCGGTTCGGTCACGACGGTCGCGGCGCTCGCCCAGGGGCTCTCGTCCTACCAGCCGGAGGCGATCCACCTGTCGCGGATCTCCGCGTCGCAGGTGCGCCGGGTCACCGAGGAGCTGCTGGCGATGACCAGGGCGCAGCGCGCGGCGCTGCCGGTCATGCACCCAGGTCGGGTCGACGTCATCGGTGGGGGAGCGCTCGTTCTCCAGAGCTGTGTCGACCGGCTGGGGCTGGGCGAGGTACTCGTGAGTGAGAGCGACATCCTGGATGGGATTGCTTCGTCGATGAGCCAGGAGAGTTAGATGGCAAAGCAGGACTGGGTCAGCGCCGTACGGCGGGTCGAGAAGCCGTGGAGGCATGAGGAGGTGTTCGCGCTCGTCGAGGGGACGTTCTGCGAACCGACGTCGTCATCGGTGGGCTGACTAGGCTGGTCAGGTGGTGATCAAACCGGGGACGGGCTTTCCGACAGACCGGGCAAGTGCGACCACTCCGGTGGCGCACAGCGCGGCTGACGTCGTACGGCTGGCTGGAAGCGCTCCGTCGCTGGACCACCTCGACGGCCGGGCCTCGGTCTGTCGGGCCTGCCCCCGGCTGGTGGCCTGGCGGGAGCAGGTGGCCGTCGACAAGCGGACGTCGTATGCGCAGGAGACCTACTGGGGACGGCCAGTGACCGGGTGGGGCGCCACCAAGCCGAGAGTGCTGGTGATGGGCCTGGCCCCGGCGGCGCACGGCGGCAATCGGACCGGCCGCATCTTCACAGGTGACCGCAGCGGAGACTGGCTGTTCGCGGCCCTTTACCGGGCCGGGCTCGCGACCCAGCCGACTTCCGTGGACGCCCGCGACGGACAGGAGCTCATTGACACCCGGATCACGCTGCCCGTGCGTTGCGCGCCGCCGGCCAACAAGCCCACGCCACAGGAGCGGGACGCCTGCGCGCCCTGGCTCGACCGCGAGCTCTCGTGGGTGCTGCCGTCGGTACGTGCCGTCGTGGCCCTGGGTGCCTTTGGCTGGGCCTCGACGTTTGCCTCCCTGCGCACGGCCGGGGCGGACGTGCCGGCCCGGGTGCCGCGCTTCGCGCACGGTGCCGAGATCGAGCTCGACGGACTGACCGTCCTCGGCTGCTTCCACGTCTCGCAGCA
>JANXUE010000254.1 GCA_025352005.1 Frankiales bacterium | reverse complement strand
CCCGACACCACCCAAGCTGCCCACGATCGCGTGGATCAACCCGCCCGTCGTCGCAGACGAGGAGGTCGCACAGAGCGCCTGAACCCCAGGTGTCTCAACGGACTTGACAGGCTCCGAGGAGACCGGGTTGGTATCCGTCTGAAGCAGCCGTTGCCGGTCCACAGGGTGTGACTACTGACGTTCGGCCTTGATCTGGGCAGCCAGACGGTCGAGTAGGAATGCTTCCGTCCCTGCGAGACCTACGGAGAAGAACACCGAGATGCCATCGGGCGCGGCCGAGTAGACTTCACTAGCGCGTAGCGCCCCCAGCGATACGAGCCGGTTCTCGTGAGACGTGCCGACCAGCAAGTTGGGCGGGTCGTAGGCGCCGATCTGGTCGAGGGAGTCGGTGACCAGAAGGGAGGCGGCTTCGGGTAGGTCGAGGCTGAACTCCGCGCGCCCCTGCTGCTTAGGTCCCAGGGTGGTGACGTAGGCGCCGGGGCGGATCCAGGCTGCCTCGACCACAGGCGTGGGACTGTTTGTCGCGAGGATCACGATCTGCGCGCCCTCGCACGCCGTTCTGGCGTTCGGAGCTGGGCGGCAGGAGCCCGCCACGAGCGGGGCGAGTTGCTCGGCGAACGACTCGCGCCGGTGCGGATCCCGCTAGTACACCCGAACCTCTTGAAGCTCCCGTACCGCAGCCAGTGCCCACACTTGGGCATAGGCCTGCGTTCCAGAACCAAAGACCGCGACCACTGCGGCGTCCGCTGCCGCCAGCGCGTCCGCTGCTACCGCCCCGATGGCCCCGACGCGGCGGGGGCCGAGCTCGTTACCGATGCACAGCGCCCGCACGAGCCCGGAAGCCTCATCGTGTACGACGACGAGCTGAGCGCCTCTATCGACCGGAAGAGTGTCGTAGGACCGGTAACCGAACCAGGATCCGAGCAGACGACCCGTTGTGAAAACCAGGCGGCCGTCACCCAGGTCCGCGTGTGCCCTCGGAGGCCCAAGCAACAGGCCCCGATGGTGGGCATCGACCGCCTCGCCCATCCAACGCACCGCGTCAGCAGCGGTTAGCCGGTCGCGGACGTCATCGTCATGCAGGATTTCCTCCACTATGGCAGTGTCCCGCGCCGGCGCAGAAGGACCTCGCCGACCCCCGCTAACGGGAATCGTGTGCGATCACGGGCAATCACGACCCTGATGAGAAATTCCGCTCTCGCCCCTGCAGAGAGCCGGCCTTACCCGCTTCGGGTGACGCGCCACCAGACCGGCCCAGTAGTCCGTTTCGTACATTGGCAATCGCCTAGCCAACCTTGATGGGAAGTCATGCACAGCGCCGATGGGTCTACGCCGTTCCTCCTGCGCGTGGGTGGCCTGACTCGCGTGGGTCTGCTCGAGGCTCTGCGGACTGCTGGCGTCTTGCTCAACGCTTCCGCGAAGTCCCTGCTCGAGCATGTTGTCTTCGATGACGTAGAGATCGAAGATCTGCAGATCGTCGAACGCAACGTTGGTGAGCTGGGCTTTCCCCATGGTGCGACACTGTCCGAGCTGCTCAACGCGGCAAGGGAGCGGGGGCTGCACATGTGCCCCACCCCTACTGGTCCGTACTTGCGGTTGTCCATGTTCGATCAAGAGGCGGCGCCGGACCCGATCATGTCCAGCGGTCGCGCCCCGTCTGGATCGCTCACGGTCGCATCGGCACCGCTGCGCAACGACGACGACTACCCAAAAGGTTTCTACCTGCGCGTCGTAGATGGTGTCCCTTGGCTGCGTGGGTACGTATGCACTGACGAGCACATCTGGTCCGCGCATGACCTCCTGGCCTTTAGGTTGCGTTAGCGCATGGCGGCGGCGCCGACGAACAGTAGGTGCCGTTACCTCATGTCGCCCTGAGTCGCGCGAAGAGGCGGATAGCGACTCGTTACCTCGTGCTGTCAAGATCTTCAGGGGGACACGTAGACGCCGTGATCGCCTATGCGGCGCCATAGGCAGAACCATTCCTCGTCGTGGTGCTCGAACTGGAATGTCGCTCGACCGTCTGGTGATGCGAAGCTCCAGGTCATTTCCATGATCCGGGCTGTGTTCTTGAGCTCAGAAACGCGGAGCGAAGCCGGCCAGACGTACGGCATGTGGTTCGCGGCGGCCGTGGCCCAGGCGTCGCACGCGGGAGCGAACTTCTCGAGCACGACGTCGCGGAACGCGTTCTGATGCTCGGGCTTGAGTTTCTTGTAGTCCCGCTTGAACTCCTCGGTACGGCGGTACTTCACGTGTCGAGTTCGGCCAGGAACGACTCGGCATCGTCGGTGACGATCACGCGACCGGCAGCTAGGTCCGCGTCGGCGGCTCGCTCGCGTTCCTGCCACTCCTGTGTCCAGAACCAGGTCTGACTTGCCGGCACCGCAACCTGCGGACGAAGCTCGAGCACTCCGTCTTCGCGTTCGGTGACCTCCACCTGGGCACCAGGTCGGTCGAGTTGGTAGCGCTTGCGCAGCTCGGGCGGGAGCGCGAGTACTCCTCGGCTCTGGAGTGTGAGGAACTCGTGGTACCGAGTCGGCTTCGTCATTCCCTAACGATGCGGCAATGCTGCTTTGCCGTCAAGCCGCAGCGGCTCGGCAAGGTGTCCTCGTGCAGGCCGGACCTCAAGCCGGGCACGGCCGCGATGCTCGTCCACGCTGCCTGGTATGTCGACACCGGCAGCGTCGTGTGGCCCGGGTTCGACCAACGGGCGTTGGCAAGCCCGTTGGCAACCAGCGGTGCAACCTGGTTGCGGTCCTTGCGACCGGGAGTTTGGCGGCGCACTCGATGGCGGCAGTCGTGTCTGCCAGGGCAAGGGCGGCGAGCTCGCTGCCCTCACGCTCCCCTCCGCAACGCAGACCACTCGTCGCTCACGTGAGCGGCAGTCGAGCCGGGCGTTCGCGGCCGGCACCTCCAGGTGCGGCAGTTCCCGACATGCCTGAACGCGCCCGACACGCCGCAGGAACAGCAACCCGAAGGAAGAATCTTCGGTAGCGTCACGCTGCGTTGAACTTCTGCAGGCGGAACTCAATCTTATTGGGTTGGTGGGTACTGCGGTGGAGCTCGGTCCAGGCTGGGTGGCCGAGCAGGCGGGCGGTCTGGACGGTGAGCAGGTCGCGTAGGCCGTTGATGCTCCAGCGACTGCCGCCGATGTCGGTGCGGGCGTTGAGTTCGCGCATCAGGCGTTCGAGGACGCCGGTGCCGAGCTCGGGTCCGCCGAGGTGAGCGAGCTGGCGACGGAGCTTGGGGTCCAGGCAGGTGAAGGTGTGCGGCCTGGCGCCGGCGAGGTAGGCGTGTGCGCTGAGCAGCGTGGCGGGGATCTTGGCCACGAACTCGTCGTAGGCCACCAGCGCTTCGTCCTGGGTGCGCTCGTGCCGGATCTGCTCGCGGAGCAGCTCCCCGAACGCTTTGGCCTTGTCGCGTGCCCAGCGCGGGTTCACGTGCCGGTTGTTCGCGTCGTCGGCGTAGAAGGCCTTCCGCAGTCCGTGCGGCAGGTGCCACCAGCAGCGCTGGATCGGGACCTGCGGCCACAGCCGTTCGGCCAGGGTGGTGATCGAGACCTCGCCGTCGAGCACGACGAGCTTCGGAGCCTTGAGGTGCTCGAGCTGGGCGCCGAGCATCGACCAGTCCTCACCGACGGTCAGCCCGAGCAGGTGCGAACGGGCCCGCCGACGCCCAGCGGGCCCGGATCGGCCGGTCAGGCCGATCGCCAGATACGCCCCGCAGCCGTTCTTGCGGTCCCCAGCCCGCACCCCGGTGCCATCGAGCAGCACGACGTCCGGCGACGGATGCGCCGCCCCGAGGGTGCCGGGCGCGCGGTCCGGGCCCTCCGGTCCGGTCAGGATCGCCGCGACATCAGCCAACGCGTTGTGGGCCTGCCCAGCCGTGGCGCCGGTGCCCGCGAGCTGCGCGTCGATCCGGGCTGCGCGGGCGAAGCTCATCTGCGTCCCGAGCTCGGCCAGGTCCACGGTCAGCCGGTCAGTGCGGCGCTTCCCGGCCAGGCCGAGCATCAGCAGCAGCGGCGCGAAGACCTTCTTGCAGCCGCGGCAACCGACGTGCCACAGCACGATCTCGACCTTGCCCGCCGCCGTATGCAGCACCCGCGGCCTGGTGCGCTTTCCCTTACGCGCGAAGTCTCCTCGTGCCTTACAGCCGGGGCACGCGAACGGCGCCGGCAGCCCACGGACCGGTGCCCACCGCGGCCCACAGACACTGTCGATCAGCCGTTCCTGAGCCTCATCAAGGGCCTCAGCCAACGCCTGCCGCGGCAGGTCTTTCGCCATCTGCACCGCCAACGACTCGAAGACATTCCACGACGACAACGCCTCCAGCAGCGGCATCTCGATCGTCAAAGCAAGGGTAGTAGCGGACACGGACGGCGACTCCTCGACACTCGGATGATCGCCTGCAGTCCTACAAGATCAACAACAAAATTCAACGAAGCGACACGCTACCGAATCTTCGGTAGCGTCACGCTGCGTTGAACTTCTGCAGGCGG
>JANXUE010000215.1 GCA_025352005.1 Frankiales bacterium | reverse complement strand
GGTCGCGTCACCGACGGCAAGCGCCTGGAAGCTCCCCTGGCCGGCGACCACGATCGCCCCGGCCCGGACCTGGTCGCCGGCGTCCTTCGCCACCGGTTCGGATTCGCCGCTGAGCAGTGACTCGTCGATCTCCAGGCCGTGGGACTCCCTGACGTCGCCGTCCGCCAGGACCTGGTCGCCTGACCGCAGCTTCACGAGGTCGTCCAGCACCAAGTCGGCGACCACGATCTCGCGTTCTTGGCCGTCCCTCACGACGCGTGCGGTCGGTGCGTGCAGCAGGGCGAGCCTGTCCAGAGTGTGTTTTGCACGGCTCTCCTGCACGATGCCGATCACGGCGTTAGCGACGATGACCAGCCCGAACAGCCCGTTCTGCCAGCGCCCCGTCGTCAGGATCGCGACCAAGAGCAGGAGCAGCAGGGCGTTGAAGAAGGTGAGGACGTTCGCCTGGACGATCTCGACGAGCGTCCGGCTCGTTCGGGTCGTCGTGGCGTTGGTGCGGCCGTCGAGGACCCGCTCCCGCACTTGAGCCGCGGTCAGACCAAGCAAGGGTGAAGACGGTGCTTCCACGGGTGCCACCAGACAAGGGGACCCGAATACGAAAGGTGGTGCCAGGGCCGGAGGTCCCGGATCCAGGGAGCGTAGTGCCCTGCCCTTGCTAGGCCCTCCCGTGCAACATGGTGAGGGCACTACCCCTCGGCCTGGTGAGGAACCCTGACGATGATCGGCAGCTACGAGCACATCGTCGTCGGCGTGGACGGCACACTCGCCAGCGACGAGGCCTGCCGCGTCGGCTGCGCCCAGGCGGACCTCTACGGCCTTCCCCTCTCCCTCGTGCACGCATGGCAGCCCACGTCGGTCTACTTCGACGGCAGCCGGGATGAGCCACCCGTGTGGGGCAATGAGGCGGTCGTACGGGCTGCAGGACGACAAGTGCTTGAGCGAGCCGTCGCACTGACGCAGGCGATGGCGCCGGATCTCACGTACGAGGCGCATCTGGTGGAGCGCGACACGTGCGACGCGCTCGAGGAGTTCAGCCGGCATGCAGCGCTCACCGTCGTTGGCGGACGGGAACGCGATCGGCATGACCTGTCATGGCTGGGTTCAACGCCACTGCACCTAGTGACCCGGACGCACTCCCCTGTCTTGGTAGTTCCCACCGATCCTCGACTCACCGGCGACGTCGTGGTCGGCATCGAGAGCTCCCCGCTCTCCGAAACCGTTCTGGGCTTCGCTTTCGAGCAGGCAGCTCTCGCGGGCTGTGGTGTCCGCGCTGTGGCTGCCGTCGATCGTGCCTTCGGGCGGCTCGCCCTCGACAGCCGACAGACGGCTGACCTGCATGAACGGAAGCGCAGAACCCTGAGTGACCAGTTGGGGCCCTGTCGCACCCGATACCCAGCCGTCTCGGTGGACATGGTGGTCAGTTCAGATCACCCGTTCCAGGCACTGCGCCAGGCGGCGGATGACGCCCGTCTGCTGGTGGTCGGCAGCCACGGCAGAGGCTTTGTTCAACGGCACGCATTGGGATCAGTCAGCGCAGCCCTGCTGCGCGTCAGCACCTGTCCCGTCGCGGTCATCGGCCCAGACGTCACCAACCTCAGCCAGCACGAACACAACCACTCCTGACCCCCTGGTTGCGGTGAATTCATGGCCGGGTGGACGAATTCGGTGCACCCAGCGGCGCGGCGCCTTGCAAGTAAGGCCAGTTGCATAAACTGGTAACGCGCAGGGGTCTTGGCACCGGCGACGCGATCGTTGACCCTGGAGGCGTGCTCGTTGGTCGCAAGCGCTAGAACGCCCAGCACCCCGGTCGCCATGGCAGTACAGCTGTCGCCGGCGCCGCGTCATGGCCCGGCCGGGACGAGTACATTTCGGTCAGCGGCCAACCGGAATCGGGGGAAGCGTTGCTTACACGCGAACGATGTGACCTTCAGTCGATTCCGAGGCCGAACTGGAGCGTTCGTCACGCCCTTTCGCGTCAAGGGGCTAACGGAGCAAAACGGCACCGACTAGGCCGTGACGGTTCGCGGCACCGCTGTCCGCTTGGCCGTCCCCCCGACGGGTTGCCTTCCCTGCCCGTGCGCCGCCGACTCGACGTCGCTGGGGTTGTTCATCGTCTGCTCTCCGCCTCGAGGCGTGCCATGCCTCAGATGAACAGGAGTTGGGCGCCTGCGGTCTTGTCGATGAAGTCGGCCGCGCTGATGATCCCTTCGACATCGTCGCGCAGGTCGGTCTCCGTGAGTTTGTTCATGTCGGCGGACATGCGGCAGGCCCACAGATGGCCGCCGGCGGCGACGATCTGGTCGAGGAAGTCGGGGACCTCAGGCACGCCGAGGTCGGCGATCTGCTTTTTGAGCATCTTGGTCGCCACGGCGGTCATGCCTGGCATCGGGGCCAGGGACTGGGGCAGGTGCATGTCGCCGATGGGCAGGTGCATGGCTGCGTTGCCGGCGGGGCTGAACTGCAGGTCGTTCATCCGGGACTTGATGATCATGTCGAAGCCCCAGAAGGTGAAGAAGATCATCGTCTCGACACCTTCACCGAGGGCGGCGTTGGCCATGATCAAGCCCGGGTAGGCCATGTCGAGGTTGCCCTTGGAGCAGATGATGGCGAGCTTGCGGTCGGCCTCGGTGTCGTCATCGAAGTTCGGAACGAGTACCGGTGCTGGTGCGGTTGTGGTGGTCATGGTGAGCTCCTTTAGACGCAGCCTTGGGGCTTGGGCAGCCCGGCGATGTAGGCCATCTTCTTGGCGGGCTTCTTGGGGAACAGCACGAACTGCTCCTTGACTGGGACGCCACCTACGGTCTGGACCCGGCGCGCGGTGGCCGTCACGCCCTGGGTCGTGAAGTCCTGGCGTAGGAACCGGATGACCTTCCAGTGGGCCTCGGTGAGAGCGATCCCGATCTGGGCGGCGAGGACCTTGCCGAGGTCTTCGTCCCATTCGGCGAACTGGGTCAGGAAGCCCTCGTCGTCGATGTGGACCTGATGACCGTTGAGCTCGGTGACGGGCATGACGTGCTCCTTTACTTCTCGGTGTGCTTGCCGGCCATCGACATCAGCGTCGGCACGGGGAGGGGGCGACCAGGAAGCAGCAGATGCCAGTAGGCCCAACGAAACCCGAGCTTGCCCCAGTGGTTGGCATAGCTCTCCTGAAGCAGCGTGAAGGGCCCAACGCCAGGAAGCGGGTACTTGCCGGGCAGCGGTTCGGTGTCGTAGTTGAAGTCGATCAGCAGGCCTTTGCCGTGGCCGGACTCGATGAAGCAGTTCGCGTGCCCGTCAAACGCGTGTGTCATGGGCTTCCCGTCGATGTGCTGCAGGAAGTTTTCGACGAACGAGTCGACCGAGAAGTGTGCAACGGATCCCGCCTTGGAGGTCGGGAGGTCGGCGGCGTCACCGATCGCGAACAGGTTGTTGTAGGTCGGTGACAGCAGCGTGTGTTTGTCGACGGACACATAGTTGAGCTCATTGCCCAGACCGGACCGGGCGACGAACTCCGCACCCATGTTGAGCGGTACCGTCACGAGCAGGTCGAAGGGGACCTCCCGCTCATCCATCGAGACCAGCGTCTTCGTGTCGTTGTCGATCCGGTCGACCATGAAGTCGCCCTCCAAGGCAACGTGCCGGTCGATGAACATGCCACCTAAGTGCTGGGACGCGATCGGTTTGGTGAAGGCCCCCTCGAGCGGTGTGACGTAGGTGATGTCAACCTTGTCGCGCATGCCCTTCTCTTCGAAGAAGGCATCCGCGAGGAACGTGAACTCCAGCGGCGCAACCGGGCACTTGATGGGCATCTCGACGACCTGTACCACCAGGCGGCCACCATCCCAGCTGGCGAGCTTGTCGCGCAGGGCCGTGGCGCCCTCCAGGGTGTAAAAGTCGAAGACACTCGTCCGCCACTGCTCCCCATCCATGCCGGGGGTCTGGTCCGGCCGCGGCGCCGTCCCGCTGGC
>JANXUE010000206.1 GCA_025352005.1 Frankiales bacterium | reverse complement strand
ATCGCCAGCGAATGCATCCACCACCACCAAAGCAAAACCCAGAAATACTTCACCGTCACCAAGACCAGCAGCAGCGTGCACTGGACCACCAAAAACGGCCACACCACCACCCGCGAACCCCGACCCCTGCTCAGAGGCTGGTAAGGCAGGCGGCCGTTGACCAAGCGAGGCGTAGTGACCGCCCCGACTCCAGTTGGCGCTCGTCCGACGGCGAGACGTCAGTCCCAGATATCGGGGTTGTCCTTGCTGATTCGCTGCCAGATCGGCTGAAACTGGAACCAGCCGGCGAGCTCGAACCCGACCTGCCCGCGTGTCTGGACGGCGGCGTCATGACCGATCTTTATGGGAGTGCCGGCGGCATACGCCATCAACTGGCACTGCGCGGTCCGCTCCAGCGTGAGGAACCACCAGGCAGCGCTCTCGACGGTCTCGCCGACCGTGAGCATCCCGTGGTTGCGCAAGATGACGGCCTTGTGGTCGCCGAGGGCGGCGCCGATCCGACGGCCCTCCTCGGCGTCGAGGACGACACCGGAGTAGTCGTTGAAAACGCCGACGTCGTCGTAGAAGGCGCACGCATCCTGGGTGAGCGGTTCAATGCTCATGGGAAGGCTCGACAGCGTCTTGCCGTAGGGACCGTGAGCGTGCGCCGCGGCCACCACGTCGGGTCGTGCGGCGTGTACGGCGCAGTGGATCGCGACAGCGGCACCGTTGACGGCGCGATCACCCTCGACCACCTGGCCGGAGTGGTCAACCCTGACGAGGTCGGACTGCTTGACGAGGCTGAAGTGCATACCGAACGGGTTGACCCAGTAGGAGTCGGTGAATTCCGGGTCGCGCGCCGTGACGTGCCCCGCGACGCCCTCGTCGAGCCCCGCCTTACTGAACATGCGGAACGTCGCCGCGAGCTGCACCTTGCGGTGCATGCGCTCCTCTTCGACCGTTGCGCGGACCTCCGGCAGCGGCATGTGCAGCTGCTTGCCGATGGCTGCGGAGAGCGCGTCGGCTTGTCCAGAGGTCGTGGACAGTGCGGTGTCGGACGGTGCGGTGTCGGACGGTGCGGTGTCGAACGTGGTCACGGGATTCTCCTGCCGTTTGTCACTGACCTGTCCATCTTGTCACTCCTGGCTGGGAGCCTCACTGACGGCCGGGAGGGGCGCCGCCACGGAGGGGGCGCTCCGGTCCCGCGCGTCGAGGTGTCGCTGCTCGCTCGCGCCAGGCCCGGGTACGACGGTCGGCCAGGGCAGGACCGTCCCACCGAACTCGGGACAGCCACCCTCGCTCCCTGCGGCCTTGTGGTCACACCAGTCGCACAGCCGGCTGGGTTTTGGCCGGAAGTCGCGGGCTTGGGTCGCCCGCTCGATCGCCTCCCAGAGGGCCAGCAGCTTGCGCTCGGTGGCCAGCAGGTCGTCCTCGTCAGGGGAGTAGGCCAGCACCTCCCGATCGCCGAGGTACATCAGCTGCAGCCGCTTGGGGATGACACCGCGGGTGCGCCACAGCACCAGCGCGTAGAACTTCATCTGGAACAGCGCCTTACCCTCGAACATCTCGCCCGGCGCGCGACCGGTCTTGTAGTCGACGACCCGCACGTCGCCGCTCGGCGCCACGTCGATCCGGTCGACGATGCCGCGCAGCCGCAGGCCGCCGGGCAGGACCACTTCGACGAACGCCTCCCGTTCGGCAGGCTCGAGCCAGTTGGGGTTCTCCAGAGTGAAGTAGCCGTCGAGCAGTCCGCGGGCGGAGACCAGCCAGGCGGCCAGCTCGGCCTCGTCGGCGAACAGGCCCGTGACCTCCGGCTCGGCCTCGGCCAGCCGGGCCCACTCCGGCGCCAGCAGCGCCGCCGCGGCTTCGGGGCTGCGCTGACCGGCCGGCAGGTCGAACAACCGCTCCAGGACCGCGTGCACGAGCGTCCCGCGCACGGCAGCCGACGACGGAGCCTGCGGGAGCCGATCGATCGTTCGGTACCGGAACAGCAGCGGGCAGGTCATGAAGTCGCCCGCGCGGGACGGTGACAGCGAGCCCACGACCGGCACGGCCAGGTCGGCGACCGCGTCGGTTTCGGCGGTGGGCTCGAGCGCGACGGTGGACATGGGTCAGACGGTACGGCGCACCCCCGACACTCCAGCGCAGGAAACGCCGCGTTGTGGACCGCCGCTGACGAACCTCGTGGCAGCCTGCCCTGAGCAAATATCGCATGCGCCAGGCCGGGGAAGTGCGCCGTGGACGAGGTGTCACCCGTCCTGACCGTCGTGCTGGCTGCGTTGGCAGGGGTACGCACGCAACAAGAGGTCGTACTCCTAGGAGGCGGTGCGATGCTCAGGCGGGCGCTCGAAGCCGGTTCCGGCCGCGAGCTGGTCGATGAAGGACCTGCGGACATCGTCGTCGCGCACAGCGCCACCGACGTCCCCAGCGCCGTGACCATGCTCAAGCCGGGTGGCCGGCTGGTGGCTGTGGCGGCCGACGCCGGGGCCGTCGAGAGGACCGTGGCACGGCACGGGCTGGTCCTGCGCCACTCCAAGCGCGTCGGTGGTCGCGTCGTCTGGTCTGCCAGCTTGCCCGCGTAGGATTCGGGAGTGACCGCACAGGAGGGCGACGCGCGCCCCCGGCGTGGGGTGCTGATCGCCCGTGTCGCCGGCGTTCCGGTACTGCTGACGCCGTCGTGGTTCGTGTTCGCGGCCTACCTGGTGCTGTCAGGG
>JANXUE010000202.1 GCA_025352005.1 Frankiales bacterium | reverse complement strand
CGGCGCCTTGTGCGAGACGATGCGCATCCTCATTGCGGGTAAAGGTGACCGCAAACCAGCAACGATCGTCGTGCAGCGCGCCTGGTTTGATCGGCATATCGCGCCGTGGGTCTTCGCTTGCTGCAATGCAATAAGTGAATGTTCGCTTGCCAATTACTACCATCGGGTAGCAGAATTCACCACTTTGTTCATGGCGGTCGAACGTGACTCGCTCGCCATCGACTAATTCACCGTTGCGGCAGTTCCGCACGGATCCAAAATGTCACTGTCAGCTGCTGGGCCAGACCGACGACCCGGTCCGGCAGGGACTGCGGCAGGTCGCGCCAGCCGGGCAGGTCGGTGCCCGAGGCAGACCGCAGCCGGGCGAGGTCAGTCACCGGCGGTTCGCTGGTGACGGTGTAGCCGCCGGTCAGCCCCGGCAGCTGCAGGCCGCCGAGCCCGTCGTCGAGAAGTCGCTGGGCGTTTCCGACGCCGACCTCGTCGATCGGACCCGGCGACCACACCGTCCCGTCGGTAGCCGTTCGCAACCGGACCCGGTCGGTGCGCGCCTGCGCGGACGGCTTCGCCAACCGGTACGTCGGCCCCTGGACGTCGGTGAGGGTCCCGCTCGTGCGGGTCCAGCCGGTGCCGTCGTACCCGCCGAAGGAGGCGGCTCGCCACAGGGTCGGCGAGTCCGCGGGTACCTCCGCCACCGGGTCGGTGGACAGCGCGCCGCGGCGGCGCAGGTCGAGGCTGTCACCGCTGAAGGCGGCCGCTCCGGCCGCCCCGCGCCCCTGGTCGGCAGGGCCGTCGGCGGACCGTTTGGCGAGGCGGCTGCGGATGCCGGCGGACACCGGGGCGGGCACGACCAGGAACGCGACGAGCCCGAGCACCAGCGCGACCGACACCGCCGGCACCACCTGCGACAGCCGCGCCTCCTGTAGCTGCGCGAGGGCCACCAGCAGGGCGGCCCAGCCGACTAGTAGGGGCAGCCCGACGAGGATGTCCGGGGAGTACGACGCGGCGAGCACGAGGACACATAGGGCCGTGAACAGCCCGCTGCGGCGCTCCCGAGGGACCTGCCAGCTCGCCGCCTGACAGATCTGGATGGCGACGAGCAGCAACCCCAGGGTTCCCTTGACGGCCTGTACGTCGGCAACCCCGATCACGCGGGGCAGGAACGCGAGGGCGACGACGAGGGCGACGGTCGTGGCCCCGCGGCGCAGCAGCAGCGCCCCGCCCTCGGAGGCCCGCAGGCCGAGCCAGACTGCGACGACGAACAACGCGGCGGTGAGCGGCAGAACCGGCCAGGGCAAGATCGCGGCGAAGGCGGTGGCGACCTGGCCGCAGAGCCCGGCGACAACGCCGGCCAGCACCCCGCGGGGTACGGCGACGCGCTCAGCCACCAAGCACCTCGTGCACGCAGCACCCGGCGCCTTTCCCGAGTCCCATCCCTGCCCGGGCACCGGCAAGGAACAGCACCCTCCCACCCGGGTGCACCGCCTTCATCGCCAGCTTGACGTCGGCCATCGGCAGCGCCCCGGCCCGGTCGATCCCGGCAAGGACGTCGAGCACGCCGGTCGCGTCGAGGTTCCGCGGCACGACCGGACCACCGTCGCCGACGACCATCGTGACCCGGCGACCGTCCCGCAGCGCGGCCAGCGCGGTCGAGGCGACCGTGGACACGTGCCGCTCCCAGGCCTCCCCGGCGCTGCCTCCGGCGGCGAGCACCAGCAGCGCCGGTCCCGCGGCAAGCTCGCGCTCGCGCTCGAGCACGAACGGCCGGCCGTGCCGGGCGCTCGCCCGGGCAGAGACGCCACGCGTCGAGTCGCCCGGCCGCCACGGGCGCAGGCCCAGCACCTCGAGCCCCGCGCCTGCGACCGGCGCCGTCCGCTGGTCGGTGCGCATCCCGCCACCGGTCAGGCGCCGCCCACGGTCGGTCTCCGGGTGCACCTTCAGCACACGTCCGCCAGGCACAGCCCGCTCCCAGCGCAGCGCCCCGAACGGGGCCGTGGTCCAGAGCAGGGCCGACGCCCCGTCGTACACGCCCCGACCCAGGGCCTGACGGAGCACCGGGAGCTGGGTGCTCTGACCCGGTCCCAGAGCCGGTACGTCGACCTCCGCAGGTTCAAGGCCGACGGTGCGGTCGACCCAGTGGGCCGGTGGCGTCGACCGTCGGCTGGCGTTGCGGACGTAAAGCACCTGCTCGAGCGACGCCCCGGCCACCACCCGCTCCGGGCCCTCGAGGTGGACCTCCAGGGAGTCGAGGGCCGGCCGCATCACCAGCGACGTCAGGGGCACGGCGAGCGCCGCCGCCGACCCGAGGGCAAGCCAGCCGACGCCGGTGACCCGGGTCAGCAGGTGGAGCACCGCCGCGACGACCACCGCCGCCAGGGTGGCCTTCGTGAGCCGCACCGACACCCGGTTCCTTGTCATGCCCGCCGTCATGCCCGCCGTCATGCCCGC
>JANXUE010000208.1 GCA_025352005.1 Frankiales bacterium | reverse complement strand
AGGAAGGCCGCGAATACCAGGTCCGCACCGCCGATCACGTCTGTTGCGGCACCAGACGCGACTAACGACCGACGCAGCGTGCTCGGTTTCACTTGCGCAAACGAAAGACTGGTCCAGATCGCCGTGCGCCCATCCGGGGAGAGCGCTGGTTGAACAAACAGGTCGTCGCTGGTGCTCGGGATCTGCTCGAGCACGCGGACCAGGCGCCCCGTGCCGGCGTCACGCACCACGACCCGCTCGTAGCCGGTCCCGGTGGCGGGGAAGCTGTCCTCGATCGTGATGAGCCGTGAGTGGTCCTGCGAGACGTGCACCTCGGTGATGTCGGTGGTGGCGCTCTCCGCGACGAGGGTGGTGGCCGGGCCGCCCGGGGCGCCGCTGTACAGGCCGAAGCCTCCGTCACCGTTGGTGTCGGCCAGGTAGACCGTCTTCTCCGTTGTGGTGACGACGGCCTGGGCGGTGACCAAGGGCAGGGCCAGGGTGCTGGCGGTCAGCGCGGAGGTGACGGCGATGGCGAGTACGCCTGCCCGTCGGGTGGTGCGGGGCATGGTTCTCCTGTGAGTGGATGTCCTGCGGCGGACGACGTTGGCACAGGATGTCCGACGCAGGAATTCAGTGCATCGTCAGGCCCCGCGCCAGGCTTGACCCCGGTAAGGGAGGTTCACCCGCAGGAGCGGCGCAGGGTGTGCTCCTGGGTCTGGCATGCTCGTCCGCAGCGCCGGTACCCGCGTGAACGCCTTTTCTGAAGGAGCACCTCATTCCGATCGCCACTCCCGAGGCCTACGCCGACATGCTCGACCGTGCCAAGGCCGGTCGCTTCGCCTACCCGGCGATCAACGTGACGAGCTCGCAGACGCTGAACGCGGCGCTGCAGGGCTTCGCCGACGCGGGCAGCGACGGCATCGTGCAGGTCAGCACCGGAGGGGCGGAGTACCTGGCGGGCCAGAAGGTCAAGGACATGGTCGTCGGGGCCGTGGCGCTGGCGGAGTACGCGCACGTGGTGGCCGCGCGCTACGACGTACAGATTGCGCTGCACACCGACCACTGCCCGAAGGACAAGCTCGACGGCTACATGCGGCCGCTCATCGCGGTCAGCCAGGAGCGCGTGGACCGCGGCCTCGAACCGCTGTTCCAGTCGCACATGTGGGACGGCTCGGCGGTCGAGCTCACCGAGAACATCACGCTCGCGCAGGAGCTGCTGGAGGCATGCGCGAAGGCCCGGATCGTGATGGAGATGGAGATCGGGGTCGTCGGCGGTGAGGAGGACGGCGTCGAGAACGAGGTCAACGAGAAGCTGTACACGCACCCGGCCGACGCGCAGGCTGTTGCTGACGCCCTCGGCATCGGGGACAGGGGCCGCTACCTGCTGGCCGCCACCTTCGGCAACGTGCACGGTGTGTACAAGCCGGGCAACGTCAAGCTCCGTCCCGAGATCCTCAAGCAGATCCAGGACGAGGTCGGCGCCAAGGTCGGAAAGGCGCAGCCCTTCGACCTGGTCTTCCACGGCGGCAGCGGCTCGCTGCTGACAGAGATCCGGGAGACGCTCGACTACGGCGTCGTGAAGATGAACGTCGACACCGATACCCAGTACGCCTACACGCGGCCGGTCGCCAACCACATGCTGAAGAACTACGACGGCGTCCTCAAGGTCGACGGCGAGGTCGGCAGCAAGAAGCTGTACGACCCCCGGGTGTGGGGCAAGGCCGCCGAGAACGCCATGGCGGCCCGGGTCGTCACGGCCTGCGAGGACCTGCGCTCGGCGGGGACCGCGCTGAAGGGATAGCTCGCCCTCGTCGCCTCTCTGAAATTCACCTGGGCTAGCCTGTCAACTCGCCACGCCGTAGGGGGTGGGCGACAACCTCGGAGGATTCGCGTGTCGCTGCTTCGCGCTCACAAGCCCAAGCATGCCAAGCCCAGCAAGGCCGCCCCGGTTCTCGCGGTAGGAGGGATGACGGCCACCCTCGGCGCCGGGCTGTCTGCCGCGGCCTCCAGCGCACAGGCAGCCGGCCAGGACGACTTCGCCCGGCTCCGGGTGTGCGAGAGCGGCAACCACTACGCGACCAACACCGGCAACGGCTTCTACGGCGCCTACCAGTTCGACGCCCGCACCTGGCACGGCCTGGGCTACAGCGGACTGCCGTCGAACGCCTCCCCCGCCACGCAGGACGCCGCGGCCCACGAGCTGCAGGCCCAGCGGGGTTGGCAGCCGTGGCCGGGCTGCTCCCGCAAGCTCGGCCTCGGTCGTGAGGCTGCCGCCCCCCGGGCCTCGCGCAGCCGCTTCGTCGTACTCCCGAAGTCGACCTCCGGTAAGGCTCCCGGCTACAACGGGCACGTCATGACGACCGCCGACATCGACACCACCCGGGCTGATGTGAAGGCGTGGCAGGCCCGGATGAGGGCGCGTGGCTGGGACCTGTCGGTCGACGGTCGCTACGGCCCGCACAGCGCGCGCGTCGCCGCCCGTTTCGCCGCGGAGAAGCGGCTGCACACCTCACAGGGCACCGTCGACCGCGTGCTGTGGACCGCAGCCTGGCAGCTGCCCGTCTCCTGACGCCGCGCCGCGCTGTCGGCGATGATGGTCGTGTGCTGGTCCTTGAAGACGTCTGCGTCGTCCGCCGTGGGACGACCGTGCTGTCCGAGGTCTCCGCGGTCCTGGCCGGCGGGCGCTGTACCGCGGTCGTAGGGCCGTCGGGCGCGGGCAAGTCGACGCTGCTCAGGCTGCTTGACCGGCTGCTGGAGCCCACGTCCGGCCGGGTCCTGTTCCACGGCGCAGCCCTGACCACGTACGACGTCCTTGAGCTCAGGAGTCGCGTAGGGCTGGTGCAGCAGGCGCCCGTGCTGCTCGGCGCGCACGTGCTCGCGGACCTGCGCGTAGGCCGGCCTGGGCTGACTCCGGACGAGGCCGCAGCCCTGCTCGAGCGGGCCGGCCTCGAGGGGCTGCCGATGGACCGGGAGACGTCCTCGCTGTCCGGTGGCGAGGCCCAGCGCCTGTGCCTGGCCCGGGCGCTCGCGGTCGGCCCGGAGGTGCTGCTGCTCGATGAGCCGACCTCCGCCCTGGACGCTGTCGCGGCGCAGTCGGTGGAGCGGGTCATCCGGTCCCTCGTCGCCGACGGCCTCACTGCTGTCCTGGTCAGCCACGACCTGCGGCAGGCCCGCCGGCTGGCCGACGACGTGGTGGTCCTGCGCGCCGGCCGCGTCGTCGAGAGCGGCGAAGCGGCGTCGTCGGAGTACCTCGCGGGGGCGTCATGACCCTGCTCGCGTCCGGAACGCACCCGTCCGTGCCGAGCTGGTGGGGCGTCGCGGCCTCGGTGCTGCTCGTCGTCGTGACCGTCGCCGTGGTGGTCCGCGAGCAGCTCGGCCTCGGGCGTGAGGTCCTGGTCGCGTGCGTGCGGGCGATCGTGCAGCTCGTCGCGGTCGGCGCCCTGCTGGGCGTGCTGTTCACCCACACCGGGCTGCCCGGGTCGCTGCTCTGGGTCGCGGGGATGGTCGCGGTCGGGGCCCGCGTGGCCGGCAGCCGCGGACGTGGCGTGCCCCGCTCGACGTGGGTGGCGGCGGTCGCGATCACGGCGGGGGTGGCGGCCACCCTCGGGCTGCTCGTCGCCGCGCAGGTCATCGACGCCCAGCCGCGCGTCGTCGTACCCGTCGGCGGAATGGTCGTCTCGGCGGCGACCCGCGGGACCTCCGTGGTGCTGCTCCGGATCGCGGAGGAGTCGGTCACGGCCCGCCGTCAGATCGAGGCCCGGCTCGCCCTCGGATTACCGTCTGCGCTCGCCTTCGCGCCGCACCGGCGGACCGCTCTGCGGACCGCACTGGTGACCGACATCGACCAGGTGAAGACGGTGGGGCTGATCTCGCTGCCGGGCGCGATGACCGGGCTGCTGCTCGCCGGCGTCGACCCGCTGACCGCTATCCGCTACCAGGTGGTCGTGATGTACATGCTGCTCAGCGCCGTGGCCGTCGCCGGGGTCGTGGCGTCCCGCCTGGCGTCCTCCCGGCTGTTCGACGATGGACAGCGGCTGCTGGAGCCGGTGGCGTGACGTGCTGATCCACCCGTGGGATGCCGGTAGCGACGGGGAATGGCAGGCGTTCTTGGCGAGCCAGGACGTCGGCACGCTGATCTGCCCCACGGCCGACCTGCCCGTTGTCGTACCCACCCACTTCGTGTGGACCGGCACCGAGGTCCTGCTGCACCTCGCCCGCCCCAACCCGGCCCTGGCCGCCCTCGCCGCGCGCCCCCGGGCGGTCTTCTCCGTGCACGACGACTGGGCCTACGTCCCGTCGGCGTGGAAGGCCGTCGGCGACGAGGACCCAGCCCTCGGGATCCCCACGTCGTACTACGCCGCAGTCACCCTCACCTGCACCGCCGACCTGCTCGGCGGCGACGCGTTGCTCGACGTGCTCAGGGCCCAGCTCGACCACTTCGAGCCGGGGTCCGCCATCGCCGACCCCTCCGTTCACCGGCGCAGACTGCCTGGGATCACAGGGATCCGGCTTACGGTCGACACCGTCCAGGCCAAGTTCAAGTACGGCGGCAACGTCGACGATGCCCACCGCGCCGCCCTCGTCGACCGCCTCCCCGCCGGTGCCCGCGCCCAGCTCTTGCGCCGTACCCCTCCCGGCTGAACCCCCTACGTCTGAGCCCCCACGCTCAGCGACAGGGGTACTTCCTAGGACGCAGGGGCTCCGACGGCCCGGGTGAGGAACGCGCGGACCACCGAGACGTAGGCCTTGGGCTCCTCGATGAACGCCAGGTGACCGCTGCCCTCGAACACGTGCAGGTCCGCTCCCGGGACGAGCTCCGCGATCCGCTCCGACGCGGCTGGGACGCAGGTGCGGTCCTGCCGGCCGGTGAGAACCAGCACCGGCTGGGTGACGTGCGGCAGCCGGTCCTCGACGTCGATGTCGAGACCGCCGCCCTCCAGGGAGGCGGCTCGCAGGACAGCGGTGCTGAAGACCATGTCGGCGAGGGTGATCTCGGCGATCCGCGGGTCGCGCGGGTCGGCGAAGTGCCACGGGAGCTGGTCGAGCATCAGCTGCCTGGCCTCGTCCTCGGTCTGGACGGTGGCCTCCCGCGCCCAGGAGGCCGCCACCTGCTCCCGCAGCTCCTCCGGCTCGAAGACGGCGAGGCCCTTGTCCACCTCGTCGAGGTAGGCCATGGACGGCACCCCACTGCTCACGATCGTCGCCGCCGCCGCTCCCGGTGCATCGGCGGCGTGCTGCAAGGCGATGAACGCGCCATAGCTGTGACCGAGTACGGCGTACTCCTCGTAGCCCAACGCTGCGGCCAGGGCCGACACGTCGCTCGCATGCTGGCTCAGCGTCCACGTCGCCGGATCCGTACCGCGGTCGCTGCGCCCCTGCTCGCGGGCGTCGACGAGTACCAGTCGGAAGGTGTCGGCCAGCGGGTCCAGCCACGTGCCGAAGATCGTGTGGTCGAGCCCGGGTCCGCCATGCAGGACGAGCAGGGGAAACCCGTCCTCGGGGCCACGGAGGTCGGCGTACAGGCGGGTCTCGTGCACGGGGAACAGAGGCATGCCGTCATTCTGGGGCCCGCTGCGGCCGGGCGCATCCATTGATCAGGCAGGATGAGGGCATGACGCTGACCGGTCGAGACCTCCTGGGTGGACCCCCGCCCACCCTGTTGCCTGACGAGGTGGCGCCCCGCGGGCTGCTGGAGGGCGGCACTCCAGCAGCTGAGGTGGCGGCGACGTACCCGACCCACAGCGCCGCCTGGGCCGACCTCGCTTTCGAGGCCTACACCCGGGGCGCGGTCATCGAGTCCTACGCGTATGCCCGCGTCGGCTACCACCGCGGACTGGACGCACTGCGGCGCAACGGCTGGAAGGGCTTCGGCCCAGTCCCCTGGTCACACCGTCCGAACCAGGGCTTCCTGCGCGCGCTGTACGCCCTCGGACGGGCTGCCGACGCGATCTCTGAGACCGACGAGGCAGCCCGGATCTCCACGTTCCTCGACGAGTCCGACCCCGCTGCCCGACCCGCCCTCGACGGTCTCTAAGCAGGCGGCCGCTCAGCAGGGGGCTTCGGGATCGGCGAAGGCCGGCGGCGGGCCAGCAGCGCCGCGCCAGGGATGCCGGCGATCGTGCGGCCGGTCTCGTCGACGAACTGCATGATCCGTTCGGTGGACCCGGCGATGAAGGCGACCCGCTCGTGCGTGTCCGCCAGGGTCCGCAGGACGGGCAGGATGTCGCGCTGCACCTGGGCCAGGGTCTCCGGGAGGGCCGCGACGATGGGGTCGTCGAGGATCTTCGCCATCCGCGTCATCCCCGGGGCGAGAGCCTTCAGCGGCTCCTCGAGCTCGGTGACGATGGAGTCGATCCGGGTCACCATCCGGTTGACCGTCTGCGCCGTCTGCTTGGCCTCGGCCGTTGCGTCGGCCAGGTTCTTCACTGCCGCGCTCAGCGACTGAACGGCGGCGGGCAGCGAGGCGAGCGCCTCCGTCTGGGCCTGGAGCACCGCGAGGACACTGCCGAGCACGCTGCCGACAACGTTGTCGATCCCTGGGATCTTCGCCACAGTGCGAGACTACGGCTAGGCTTTCTTCGCAAGAGGCCCTCCGCGCTTGCGGCGGGTCTTTTTCATTCCCGAGCCACGTGCTCGAGCCACACGTTCGAGCCGACCGACCTGCCGCGTCCCCGCGCGGACCTTCACGAGGGAGCCAACCGCATGCCCGCACTGGTCCTCATCGGCGCCCAGTGGGGCGACGAGGGCAAGGGCAAGGCCACCGACCAGCTCGGCGGCTCCGTCGACTACGTCGTGAAGTTCAACGGCGGCAACAACGCTGGGCACACGGTGGTCATCGGTGACGACACCTACGCCCTGCACCTGCTCCCGAGCGGCATCCTGTCGCCCGGCTGCGTCCCGGTCATCGCCAACGGCGTCGTCATCGACCTCGGCGTGCTCTTCCAGGAGATCGAGGGCCTCGAGGCCCGTGGCGTCGACACGTCCAAGCTCGTCGTCAGCGCCGACGCGCACGTGATCGCGTCGTACAACCGGGTGCTCGACAAGGTCACCGAGCGCTTCCTGGGAAGTCGCAAGATCGGTACGACGGGTCGTGGCATCGGGCCGACCTACGCCGACAAGATGAACCGGGTCGGCGTGCGGGTGCAGGACCTGTTCGATGAGAAGATCCTCCGCGCAAAGGTCGAAGGGGCCCTCGAGCTCAAGAACCAGGTGCTGGTCAAGGTCTACAACCGCAAGGCCGTCACGGTCGACTCGGTCGTCGAGGACCTGCTGTCCTACGTCGACCGGCTGCGTCCGATGGTCTGCGACACCGGGCTGCTGCTCGGCCAGGCCCTCGACGCCGGCAAGACCGTGCTGCTCGAGGGCGGGCAGGCCACGCTGCTCGACGTCGACCACGGGACCTACCCGTTCGTCACGTCCAGCAACGCCACCTCAGGCGGCGCCTGCACCGGCTCCGGCATCCCGCCGAACCGGATCGACAAGGTCATCGCCGTCATCAAGGCCTACACGACGCGGGTCGGGGAGGGACCGTTCCCGACCGAGCTCGACGACGGGGACGGGGAGCGGCTGCGCGCCAACGGCCACGAATATGGCACTACGACCGGCCGCCCCAGGCGCTGCGGCTGGTACGACGCCGTGATCGCCCGCTACGCCACCCGCGTCAACGGCGTGACCGACTTCGTGCTCACCAAGCTCGACGTCCTCACCGGCTGGGACAAGATCCCGGTCTGCGTGGCCTACGAGGTCGACGGGGTCCGCTTCGACGAGATGCCGATGACGCAGACCGACTTCCACCACGCAACGCCGGTGTATGAGTATCTCGACGGCTGGACCGAGGACCTCACCACCTGCCGGACCTTTGAGGATCTGCCAAAGAACGCGCAGCTCTACATCCGCACGCTCGAGGCGATGAGCGGTGCGCCGTTCTCCTCCGTCGGCGTCGGCCCCGGCCGCGAGCAGACCCTGGAGCTGCGGCCTCTGCTGTAGTCACCTGCCGTAGTCACCTGCTGTCACAGGTCGGGCAGCGTCCGCCAGCCGAGGACCCCGCCGAGGCCGATCAGCCCGACCCCGGCCACCCCGCCGGCGAGCAGACCCGCCCGCAGCGTCGAGCGGATCAGGAACAGCGACATCGGCCCGAGCTGCAGGGCCACGAGGAAGCCGAGCCCGAAGCCGACCAGGGTGCAGTGCATGGGGCCAGCCTGCCGGGCCGGGCGCCGGGGTTCGAGCGGTCAGTAGCCTCGGGCCCGTGAAAGTCCTCGTCGTCGGTCCTGGCGCGCGTGAACACGCCCTCGTGCTGGCGCTCTCACGCGACCCCGCGGTCACCTACCTCACGTGCGCCCCGGGCAACGCGGGCACCGTGGAGGTCGCCGAGGTGCTCCCCCTCGACGCGATGAACCCCGCCGCCGTGGCGTCCCTGGCCCGCCACTACGACCTGGTGGTCGTCGGCCCGGAGGCGCCGCTCGTCGCGGGCGTCGCCGACGCGGTGCGCGAGGTCGGCGTCCCCGTCTTCGGGCCGTCCGCGGCGGCCGCGCAGCTCGAGGGGTCCAAGACCTTCGCCAAGGACGTCATGGCGGCGGCCGGGGTCCCGACCGCCGCGTCGGACTCCTGCACGACGGCCGACGAGGCGGTGCAGGCTCTCGGGCGCCGCGTTGCGCCGTACGTCGTGAAGGCCGACGGGCTGGCCGCGGGCAAGGGCGTGCTCGTGACGAGCGACCGGATCGACGCTGAGAACTTCGCCCGCGACGCGCTCTCGACCGTCGGCGCGCGCGTGGTCATCGAGGACTTCCTCGACGGGCCCGAGGTCTCGCTGTTCGCCCTCACCGACGGTACGACGGTGGTGCCGCTGCTGCCCGCGCAGGACCACAAGCGGGTGGGTGATGACGACACCGGCCCGAACACCGGCGGGATGGGTGCCTACGCGCCGCTCCCGTGGTTGCCGTCCGGCACCGTCGAGCACGTCCTCACGTCGGTCCTGCAGCCCGTCGTCGCCGAGATGGCCACCCGTGGGACCCCGTTCAGCGGGCTGCTCTACGCCGGCCTCGCCATGACCTCCCGCGGCCCGCAGGTCGTGGAGTTCAACTGCCGATTCGGTGACCCCGAGACCCAGGTCGTCCTGGCCCTGCTCGACACCCCGCTCGCCGGGCTGCTGCTTGCCTGCGCCAACGGGACCCTGGCCGCCGAGCCACCGCTGGTTTGGCGCCCGGGTGCAGCCGTCACCGTCGTCGTCGCCGCCGAGAACTACCCCGGTACGCCGGCTGCCGGCGACGAGGTGGTCGTCGGTGATCTGCCCGAGGGCGTGACCGTTCTTCATGCCGGCACCCGGCTGTCCGAGGACGGTGCGGTCCTCACCAGCGGAGGCCGCGTCCTGTCGGTGACCGCCACGGGCAGCTCGCTCGCCGAGGCCCGGACCCGCGCGTACGAGGGCGTGGCCGCCGTACACCTGCGGGGGGGATTCTCCCGGTCCGACATCGCCGCCAAGGCCGCCCGTGGTGAGATCTCGGTTCCGACTCAGGTGGAGGGCGCATGACGCAGAGGCTGGACGGCGACGAGCGCACAGCGCGGGTGGCGATCATCTACAGCAGCCCCGCCGAGCACGACCAGATGGCCCAGGCGGGGGCGCTGCTGGCGCGTTTCGGCGTCTCCTACGACGAGGTCTGCATGTCGCCGCACCGCTCTCCCCGCGCCTTGGCGCAGTGGATGAGCGAGCTCGAGCCACGCGGTGTCGAGGTGGTCATCGCCGGCTCCGCCGGCTCCGCCGCGCTGGCCGGGATCGTCGCGGCGCACGTCGTCCTGCCTGTCGTCGGGGTCCCGCTCCAGGGCGCTTCGCTCGACGGCCACGACGCGCTGTTCGGCCTGACGCAGCTGCCTCCCGGCGTGCCTGTCGCCGCTGTCGGCATCGACAACGCCCTCAACGCCGCCGTCCTCGCCGTCCAGATGCTCGCGGTCGGCGACATCGAGCTCCGCGAGCGGCTGTGGCGCTTCAAGGCCGACTTCGAGAAGGCTGCCCTCCGCTAGCCCTGGGCGCTTCTGCCTCGACCCGCGCCTGTGGACAACGCGCGAGGCGTCATTCGTTTCTCTGCCACGGTTCGTCCATGCCCTCTCCCCCTGGTACGCCGGCGCCGGGCCGTCCCCGTCTGCTGGTGGCGCGGCGGTGATCGCGCCTCCAGCCACCGAGCTCGCAGCGGCGCAGACCTTCCACCTGCCCAAGCCGCCAGGCGGGGACCCGGCGGCGGCCCGGCAGCTCGCCCGAGCGCTCCGGACCTGCGCCCTGGAGCTGCTCGCCGCCCAGTCCCAGGCCCACGCCGTGCTCGCCGACGCCCATCAGCACTGGACCGGCAGCAGCGCTCGCGCAGCCAACCACCCCCTGTGTGAGCTCGATGCCCGGACCGCGCAGGTCGCTCGCGTCCTGCGCGAGGCCGCCGACCGGTTCGAGGACTACGCGCACGTCCTGGACAAGGCGCATGAGCAGCACCACTGGAGCCTGGGCAAGATCCTCACCGTCGCCGCGGTCGTCGTCGTCACCACAGCCGTCGTGGTCGTGACCGTGGGCGTTGCCGCGCCGGCCGCGGCCGCGGCCGATGCCGCCATCGTCGGTGCGGAGGTCGCCGCGACCACCGCCGCCGTCGGGACCGCCAGCGCTGCCGCTGTCGAAGCGGCCGAAGCCGTCACCCTCGCCGTCCGCGCGCTGCAAGCGTTGCGGGCGGTCGCGGCGTTCCTCAGGCCGCAGATCGCCGTCACCGCCGGACTCACCGACTACGAGGCGTTCCAGCAGGTCCACGCCACCGGCCACCTCGATCTCGCCGCCCTCACCACCCACGCCGCACTCGACGTGGGACTTGGCGCGGGTGCAGGAGCGGTGGCAGGAGCCGTGAGTCCGTTCGCCCGTTGGCTGGGTCCGCGGGCGGCCGCTGTCCTGACGGCGGGCGCAGGCACGAAGGTGCTTCCGCTCGGCTTTGCCGACGCTCGAAGCTACGGACGGTTCGCGGGGGCACTGCACGCGGGTCTTGCAAAGGCAGGCTTCCCCGGTACGACCGCTGCCCTTCAGGGGAGCTCCGTCACCGGCAGGAGCTTCGTGAGCGGGGTCGCCTTCGATGCCGGCCGAGTGAGTGACTTCGACATCGCCTTGGCCAGCGAGGACCTGTTGCACGCTGCCAAGACCGCTGGCGTGCGCCTGCGTTCAGGCGGCCTGCGAACCGGGCCACTCGACGTTGCCACGCTGCGCCAGCTCGGGCTGGCAGAGTTGGCGCAGTCGCTGTCCGAGTTGGCGGGCCGGGACGTTCACTTCATGATCTACCGCAGCATCGATGATGCAGCGGCCCGCAGTCCCCACCTAGGAGTGCCCAGACCGTGAGCACCTACGACCTCTACGGGACCTCAGCTGTCACCATGGACGAGTTGCGCACGCTGCTCGAGGCGCTGCTGGGACAGCCCTTCACCGAGCACGACAGCGACTACCTCGGCGGCGCCTACTTCCAATCTGGGGAGCGGTTCGCCGAGAGCTTTCGGATCGTGTCCAACCATGGCGCGGTGGATCCCGAGGACCTGCCGGAGCCGGACTTCCTGGACCTGCACGTCCTCCTGGAGGTCAACGACAGCCCCCGCGGTGCAGCCCTACGACGCGACCTTCCAGCTGCGGTCCCTGGAATCCGGCTCCTCCGAACGACGGATGCCTGATGTCACACGAGACCAGGTCGCACGTCGACGGAGCGGCAGCGGGCATGCGGAGCCGGGGGCGGCTTCTGGGAGACTGGGCGCGCACCCGTCGTACCGCCTGAAGGAGTCGCCGTGATCGAGCGCTACACCCTGCCTGAGATGGGCCGGGTCTGGAGCGAGGCCCACAAGTACGAGCTGTGGTGCCAGGTCGAGACGCTGGTGCTTGAGGTCCACGCGGAGGCGGGCACGGTCCCCGCCGAGAGCGTCGAGCCGGTACGCAACGCCAAGGCCCCCACTCCGGAGGCGGTTGCCGAGATCGAGGCCGTCACACAGCACGACGTGATCGCGTTCCTGTCCGCCTGGGCTGACAACACCAGGCCGCGCGAGGCTGCGGCGCACGTGCACTACGGCATGACCTCCAGCGACCTGCTCGACACCGCGCTGGCCCTGCAGCTGGTCGAGGCGACGGACCTGCTGCTGGCCAAGGCAGACGCACTGGTCGCGGCGATGCGCGAGCTCGGCCTCACCCACAAGGACTCGGTGCGGGTCGGTCGCACGCACGGCATCCATGCCGAGCCGACGACCTGGGGCCACCGCGTCGCCGACCTCGCCTTCGCAATGGCCCGCTCGCGGGACCGCCTCAGGGCCGCCCGCGCCTCCGTCGCCGTCGCGAAGATCAGCGGCGCTGTCGGGACCTACTCCAACATCTCCGGGGACGTCGAGACGGCCGTTGCTGCCAAGCTCGGCCTCACGCCGGCCGACGCCGCCACGCAGGTCGTGATCCGCGACGGCATCAGTGAGTGGGTGTCGGCCCTGGCCATCATCGCGACGGTCTGCGAGGCCTTCGCCCTCGAGGTGCGGCACGGCCAGCGCACCGAGGTCCGCGAGCTGTGGGAGCCGTTCGGCAAGGGCCAAAAAGGCTCGAGCGCCATGCCGCACAAGAAGAACCCGATCGCGTCGGAGCGGATCGCCGGCATGGCCCGGATCGTGCGCGCCGCCGTCGTACCTGTCATGGAGGGGATCCCGCTGTGGCACGAGCGGGACATCAGCCATTCCTCGACCGAACGGGTCTGCCTGCCCGACGCGAGCATCGCCACCGACTACCTGCTGCACCTCACGACTCGCCTCGTCACGGGTCTGGTCGTCGACACCGACCGCATGCGCCTCAACCTGGAAAGCTCGGGCGGGCTGATCTACACCTCGAGCGTGCTGTTGGAGCTGGTCGACGGGGGGCTGAGCCGCGAGGACGCCTATGCGTTCGTGCAGGCCGCGGCGATGCAGACCTGGGAGTCGGGCACGCCGTTCCGGCAAACGTTGACTGCCGCGGCAAAGCAGGCCGGCCAGGAGCTCGACGAGACCCGGCTCGACGAGGTCTGCCGGCCGGAGCGCTACCTCGAGCGGCTCGCACCGGTCTTCGAGCGCCTGGCCGCTCTCACGTAGTCCTACTCAGGTGCTCCGAGCCGCTGGTCGACAACCTGAAGACATGACTCAGACCGGCTACTTCGCCCCACCGTCCCTTGCTTCCCACCGACCGGCGATCTGGCGGATCGTCCTGACAGTCGTGGTGGCCGTCCTCGGTCCACCTTCAGCTGCCGTGGCGGGATTCGCGGCGGCCGTCACCTGGTCCGGCTGCTTCTTGTCCTGCACGGGCGCTAACCACGGGGGTGGCTTTCTGCTCGGTCTGCTCGCCCTCGGCCTGCTGGCGTCCGGCCCGGTGCTCGCCTGGGTCCTGCTCAGGAGCATCGTGTGGGTCGCGGCCATGATCGTCCTACCCGGCCTGGCGGCGCTGGCCTTCCTGCTGGGCTGACAGACTGGTCGGGTGACGACCCCGCTGCCGCTGCTCCACTCCGGCAAGGTCCGGGACCTCTACGCGGTCGGCGACGACCAGCTGCTGCTCGTCGCGTCGG
>JANXUE010000138.1 GCA_025352005.1 Frankiales bacterium | reverse complement strand
TGTTCGCCGCCCGCACCGAGGCCTCACTCGCGTAGTACTTCGCCTTGGAGGCTGCCAGGGAGTAGTCCTCGCCGCGCGTTTTCAGATCAGCCACCTGCCAGGTCAGCAGTCGCGCACAGTCGACCTCCACGGCGGTGTCGGCGATCAGCTCCTGGATCAGCTGGTGACCAGCGATGACTTTGCCGAACTGGGTGCGCTGCGTCGTGTAGGCGACCATCGTGTCCAACGCCGCCTGAGCGAGCCCGGTGCAGCTGGCGCCGAGTGACATGCGACCGTCGTTGAGTGCGGTGAGGGCAACCCTGATCCCCTTGCCCTCCTCGCCGCCGAGCAGCGCCTCGGCCGGCACGCGCACGTCCCGAAGGACCAGCTCCGCGGTGTCGCACGAACGCAGACCGAGCTTGCCGTGGATCTTGCGCGCCGCAAACCCTGGAGAGTCGTTCGGGACCAGGAACGCACTGACGCCGCGCGCTCCCGGACCGCCCGTCCGGGCCATGAAGAGCGTGACGCCGGCGATCGTGCCGTTCGTGATGAAGATCTTGGTCCCATTGAGGACATAGGAGCCGTCGGGCTGCTTGGCGGCAGTCGCCTGCAGGTCGGCGGGGTTGGACCCGAAGTCTGGTTCGGTGAGGCCGAAGCAGCCGAGCACCTCGCCGGTGGCCATCCGCGGCAGCCACTGCTGCTTTTGCTCCTCGGTGCCCCAGCGTTCGATGGAGCCCGCGACCAGCCCGAGGTGGACACTGACGATCGATCGGACGTTGGCGTCGCCACGACCGAGCTCCTCGATGAACAGCACGTAGGACATCGGGTCGCCGCTGCCGCCGCCGTACTCCTCGGGGATAGACAGCCCGATGAAACCGGTCTGACGCAGCCCGTCCAAGGCCTCCTGGGGGAAGCGTTCCTCACGGTCGTTCTGGAGCGCGGGTGGGGAGACGACGTCGTCGACCCACTCCTTCACGGCCTTGCGAACGGCATCCTGCTCAGCGCTCAATGTGAGGTCCAACGGTTACTCCCCTTGAGATGCGGCGCTGTCGGGTGGTCGGCCTCCCAGCCTCCCACATGGAGGCCGGGGCGGCCTGTCACCGCTGGCCGGGAACCGTCACGTGGTCGTGCGACGGGTCGCGCCACCACGTCCACGCAGGGTCGCGCCCGACTCGCTCAGGATGCGGTGGACAAAGCCGTACGAGCGACCAGAAGCTTCGGCCAGGGCGCGGATGCTGGCACCGCCCTCGTACTTGCGCTTCAGATCCCCCGACAACGTGTCGCGGTCCCCACCGGTCACCCGGCTGCCCTTCTTGAGCTCAGCCACTGCATTCTCCTTGAAAGGTCGGCGGCCTGTCACCGCATGATCAGCACCTACCTCCCTCGGTGCCAGTCGAACCACGTTCCACCCGTTTGTCCCTTCCGAACGCGCTGAGGCATCGCGACTGGCCCAGGCTCGCCGCGTCATCTAGTGGAGCGTCACCGGGAGCGCGAGGCCACCTGCTCGGCGAACCAGCGGTAGGAGGCCTTGGGGATCCGGCGCAGGGTGTCGGGCTCGATGCTCACGAGCCCGAAGGTCTTGGTGTAGCCCTGGGCCCACTCGAAGTTGTCCAGCAGCGACCAGGCGACGTAGTCGAGCACCGGCACGCCCTCGGCCCGGACGGCGTCAACCGCCGCAAGGTGCCCGCGCAAGTAGCCGATGCGGTCCTGGTCGTCGACCGATCCGTCCTCCGCGCGGGTGGCGTCCGGGAAGGAGGCGCCATTCTCGGTGATCCGCAAGGGCACTCCCGGCAGCACGGCAGCGGTCGCCCGTAAGGTCTCCTCGAGTCCCACCGCGTCGACCTCCCAACCCATCGAGGTGAGCGGTGGCCGGGGGGCGAACGAGAACGCTGGGGCCCCGGGGAAGGCGTCGATGTCCTGGCCGACCGCATTCACCTCTCCGGTCATGGGCCCGATCCGGAACGGTGTGTAGTAGTTGACGCCCAGCCAGGCCGCTGATCCGCAGATGGTGTCGAGGTCGCCTTCGCACACCGCTGGAACGTCGAGGATGTCGGGATAGCTACCTTCGGCGAGTGCGCCGAGCCACAGGCCGTTCTGCAGGGCGTCCACCACGGCTACGGCGCCAGGGTCACCTCCGGGCTCCTGTCGGACGCTTGTGAGGTTGAGGACGATGCCGACGTCGAGTCCTGGTCGGCTGCGCGCGGCGAGGGCGTGGCCCAGGAGCAGGTGGTGCGCCGCGGCGAGGGCCGCTCGCGGCTCCCGTCGACCGGGGGCGAAGACACCGCTGGCGTGACCGAGGAAGGCAGTGCACCACGGCTCGTTCATCGTGGCCCAGGTCGGGACGCGGTCGCCAAGACGGTCCATCACGAGCCCGGCGTAGTCGACGAAGCGAAAAGCGGTGTCCCGAACGGGCCAACCGCCGGCATGCTCGAGGTCAAGGGGCAGGTCCCAGTGGAAGAGGGTCGGCAACGGCCGGATTCCCCTGCCCAGCAGCCGATCCACCAGCGCGTCGTAGAAGTCGAGGCCTGCGGCGTTGGCCGGGCCACGACCGTCGGGCTGGATCCGCGGCCAGGCAACCGAGAAGCGATAGCAGGACACACCGAGCCCTTCGAGCAGCGCGACGTCCTCAGCGACCCGGTGGTAGGAGTCGCACGCGGTGCGCCCGTCGGACCCGTCCACGATCGCACCAGGGCGCTCGCAGAACTCGTCCCAGGTGGAGCGGCCTCGCCCGCCCTCGTCTGCGGCTCCCTCGATCTGGAAGGCGGAGGTAGCCACACCGAAACCGAGAGGTGGAAGAGCCATGGCACCAACGTAGTGGGAGGGGTCCGGCACGTCAGTCGTCCATCGGTTCGGGGGCGGTCAGCGGCGCGATGACGGATCGTTCGTCAGGTTTGTGCCGCAGGACCGTGTCCACATAGCTGTGCGCCGCGGCAACGATCCCGATGTCGTGACCGGCCCCCTCGGACAGGAACCACCGGTGCTCGAGCACCTCGTGGAAGACCTCGGCCGCCTCGAGCTTTCCACGCAGATCCTTGGGGATCGCCCGCTCGACGGGGTGGAAGACGTCCCCCAGCCACTGGTGGGCGACGATCTGCTCCGACTCCTTGGCCTGCGGACCGGACGCTCGGTAGGAGTCAAGGTCGTTCAGCAGTCGACGCGCCTGGTTCTCCTCCACGTCGAGCCCTGTCAGGCGGAGCAGCCGGCGGCTGTGGTGCCCAGCGTCCACGACTTTGGGCTGGATCTGCACCTGATCCTGCCCCTGCTCGGCCAGCACCTCCAGCTCGGCGACGTCGAAGCCCAGCGCGTTGAGGCGCCGGATCCGAGCATCGACGCGGAACCTCTCACCGGCACGGACCACCTCGCGCCCCGTCAGTGCCGACCACAGGTCGTGGTAGGTCGCGACGATCGTGTCACCGGTCTCGATGGGGTCCATCGCCTCGTCAAGCAGCTCGCCTGCCTGCAAATCCATGAGCTCGCCGATAATGGAGGTGCGCGCCATGGTCAGGTCGTGTGTCCGGAGGCCCTCCGAGATGGCGGGGTGATGTTCGGCGGTCTCGGCATCCACGAGGTAGGCGGAAAAAGACCCGGCGTCACGTCGAAAGAGCGTGTTCGACAGTGAGCAGTCCCCCCACCAGAAGCCTGCCAGGTGCAGGCGCACGAGCAGCACGGACAACGCGTCGAGCAGCCGTACGGCGGTCTCCGGGCGGACCGTCTGCGAGAACAGAGCGCGGTAGGGCAGCGAGAACTCCAGGTGCTGCGTGACGAGGGCTGTCTCGAGCCTGGTGCCGTCCGGCGCCTGGCGCCCGTCCACGATCCCCACGGGGTGCACACACGGGACGCCGTCACGTTCGAGGGCCCGCAGCAGCCGGTACTCACGCTCGGCTGACCATTGCCCAATCTCCTTGACGGCGAAGACGACGCCGTCGAGGCCGACGAAGCGCACGACGTGCCGGGAGATCCCACGTGGCAGGCCGATCAGCCACTGCGCCGGCCACTGCTCGAGCGGGGTGTCCCAAGGCAGGTCGTAGATGTCGGGGTGTGTCGGCTCTCCGCGCAGATACACCCGTGAAGTGTCTCATCGCTGGACCGGCCGGGTCACAACTAAGGTGCCGAGAGGCCACGGCGCCTGGCACGATGCGGCGACCGTCACCCGACACCGACACCCACGGGGAGCAGCCGTCAGCGCGCCCAGCACCACCTCGTCCGACCCGGAGCCGCTGCTCGGGCGTGGACGGCGCTCGGTGCTGCGGCACCGTGAGTTTGCGCTGCTGTGGGCCGGCCAGGCGGTGTCGTCCGTGGGTGACCGACTCGTCATGGTGGCCATGCCCTTCGCCGTGCTGTCCGTCCCGGGGGCCGGGGCCGCAGCCGTCGGTCTCGTGCTGGGCGCCAGCGCGCTGACGATGGCGCTGTTCGTCCTCGTGGGCGGAGTGGTCGCCGACCGGGTACCGAGACAGCTGACCATGTTGGGCTCCGACGTCGTGCGGGCAGGGGCTCAGGGGGTCAGTGCCTGGCTCCTGCTCTCGGGGGCGGCAACAGTGTGGGAGCTGGTGGTCCTGCAAGCTGTCTACGGAGCGGCGGAGGCGTTCTTCCGCCCGGCGGTCCTCGGCCTGGTGCCGCAGGTGGTCACCCCGGGGGACGAGCAGCCGGCCAACGCGATGCTGGCGCTCAGCACCAACGTGAGCATGGTCCTCGGGCCAGCCCTAGCCGGGGTCCTCGTCGCCGTGCTGGGAGCGGGAGGGGCGCTCGCCGTCGACGCCGGGACCTTCGTCGTCAGCGCCGTCACCCTGACCGGTCTGCGCCCACGACCGGCAGCGCCGTCGTCCGCGACACCGTTCTTCAGCCAGCTCTCTGGGGGCTGGCAGGAGGTGCGCACGCGGTCCTGGGTGTGGTCGACGTTGCTGGCCTTCTCGGCGTACCACGCGCTGGTCCTGCCCGCGGTCTTCGTCCTCGGGCCCAAGGTGGCGCTGGAGCTGCGCGGTGGTTCGGCCGCGTGGGGCGTGATCAGCGCCGGCTTCGGCGTCGGAGCCGTGGTGGGCAGCCTGCTGGCCCTGCGCTGGCGTCCGCGTCGGCCGGGCCTGTTGATCGGGGGTTCGCTCTGCCTGGCGTCGTCGCAGGCAGCCATCTGCGCCTCGACGCTGCCGACGTGGGCGGTGGCCGGGCTCGAGGCCCTCACCGGGGTCTGCGTGGCGTTATGCTTCACCGTCTGGGAGACGGCGTTGCAAGAGCGGATCCCGGCGGCGGCCCAGTCGCGGGTGTCTTCGTTCGACTACCTCGGCTCGCTGACCCTGATGCCCCTGGGTTTCGTCCTCGTGGGACCGACTGCAGGGGCGCTGGGGACGCGCACGACGGCGATCGGCGCGTCCGTGGTTGGCGCCGTGGTCTGCGTGCTGGTGGCCGGGGCCAAGGGCTTGCGAACGCTTCCCCAGAATGGCGACCAAGGCGCGGAGCTATCTTCCTCTCCTACCCGCTGAGCGCGGTCTTCACTGGGCTGCCGGGGACAGGTAGCAACCCACCTCGTAGAAGGGCGCGATCCCATGGTGGTCACGGTCGTCGGTGAGGCCCTTATCGACCTCGTCCTCGACCCGGTGAGCCGGACCTACGACCCTCGCCCGGGCGGAAGTCCGTTCAACGTCGCGGTCGGCCTGGCCCGGCTCGGCACCCCCACCTGTCTGATGGCGCGGATGGCAGACAACGCTTTCGGCCGCCAGCTGCGTGCGTACGCAGCCGCTGAAGGCGTCGACGTCAGCGCCGCACCGTTGGCCGTGGAACCGACGACACTGGCCGTCGTCGCCATCGACGAGAACGCCCAGCCCACCTATGACTTCTACATCAACGGCACCGCGGACTGGCAGTGGACCGAATCTGAGATGACACTGCTGCCGGTGGCCACGGAGGTCCTGCACACGGGGTCGATCGCGGCCTGGACTGCCCCCGGGAGCGCCCTCCTGCACGCCTTGGCAGCGGATGCTCGGGCCGGTGGCACCGTCCTGGTGAGCTACGACCCGAACGTGCGGCCGCTGCTGCTCGGTGACGTGCTCGCGGCACGCAAGGTCATCGAACGCAGCGTCGCGACGGCCCACGTCGTCAAGGCGAGCAGCGAGGACCTCGTGTGGCTCTACCCCGACCAACCGTACGGTGACGTGGCCATGGACTGGCTCGCGCTCGGTCCGTCCCTCGTCGTCGTGACGGACGGTCCGCTCGGCGCGACCGCCTGGCGCAGGGACAGCGACCCGGTGCACCAGCCCGGCCGACCGACGACGGTGGTCGACACCGTCGGCGCCGGCGACGCGTTCACCTCGGCGCTGCTCAGCGGCCTGGTACGCCGAGAGCTGCACTCCCCCGCGGCCGTCGCTTCCCTCACGACCGGGGACCTTCTCGCGGTGCTGACGGAGGCCGTGCTGGTCTCGTCCCTCACCTGCGAGCGGGCCGGCGCCGACCCGCCCTACCTGGCGGCGCTGAGCTGAGCTTCGCTCCTCAGGCGGACTGTCGACGCAGCGTCGCGGCGCCGAGGGCCAACGCCAGTGCGGACGCCCCTGCCACGACGGCGAGGTCGACGGCCAGCGCCGATCCGACGCCCGACCGGACGGTCAGCTCCTGCATGCCGTCGACGGCGTAGGTGAGTGGCAGCACGTCGGACAGCCAGCGCAGCGGCGCTGCCATCGCCGACCGGTCCGCGAACAACCCGCACAGCAGCAACTGGGGAAGCACGAAAGCGGGCAGGAACTGCACCGCCTGGAACTCGTTGCGGGCGAACGCCGACAGAAACAGGCCCAGGGCCATCCCGAGCAGGGCGTCGAGCAGCGCCAGCAGCACCACCAGCGCGGGCGAGGCGGCGAGCTGCAGACCGAGCGGCCCGAGGGCCAGCGCGCTGGCGATCCCGGTCTGGAGCACAGCCACCGCACCGAACGCCAGGGCATAGCCCACCAGCAGGTCCGCTCGTCCCAGCGGGGTGGTGAGCAGCCGCTCCAGAGTCCCGCTCGTGCGTTCCCTGAGCATCGCCACACTGGTCACGAGAAACATCGTGATGAAGGGAAACAGCGCCAGGAGCGGGGCGCCGACGTGGTCGAACACGGCCGGCCGACCGTCGTACACGTAGCGAAGCAGGATCAGCAGGACGCTAGGCACGCCGAGCAACAGCGCCGCCGTACGCCGGTCGCGGCGCAGCTGGCGCAACACCCTGCCGGCGGTGGCGAAGGTCCGGGCCGCGTTCACGCGGTCGCCTCCGCCACGGCCAGGAACGCGCCCTCAAGGTCATCGGCTCCGGTGCGGGCGAGCAGGCCCGCCGGGGTGTCGTCAGCGACGAGGTGACCGTCGCGCAGCAGCAGCAGCCGATCACAGCGCCGTGCCTCATCCATGACGTGGCTGCTGACGAGCAGCGTTACTCCGCCGGCTGCCAGAGACCCGAACAGCTGCCACAGGTCTCGTCGCAAGACCGGGTCCAGCCCGACGGTCGGCTCGTCGAGTACGAGCAGCTCGGGCTCACCGAGCAGCGCCGTCGCGAGCGACACCCGGGCCCGCTGGCCGCCGCTCAGGGTCTGCACCAGTTGACCCTGACGATCGGCCAACCCGACATCGTGAAGCACCTGCTGGCACCTGGCCCGGCCGACCCCGAGCACGGCCGCGAAGTAGGCGAGGTTCTCGGCGACGGTCAGATCGCCGTAGACCGCCGGGGCCTGCGTCACGTAGCCAACCCTGCGGCGCAGCTCCGGACTGCCCGCAGGGAGACCCAGGACAAGGACGCTCCCGCGGATGCCGCTCTGCACCCCGACCAGGGCCCGCATCAGCGTCGTCTTTCCACCGCCGCTCGGGCCGAGAAGACCCGTGACCCGGCCCGGCTCGATCGCGAAGGTCAGGCCGTGGAGCACCTCCACCCGGCCGCGCGTGACGACGAGGTCGCGGACGTGCACCGAGCTGGTCACCCGCGCAGGTCTACACCGACGGGGGCCCTAGGCCAAGGCGATGAGGTCGGCAAGGGCGTCGGACCACTGGTCCTCGACGCCGTCGGGCAACAGCAGCACCTTTTCCGGCTCGAGCGCCCTGACGGCCCCTTCGTCGTGTGTGACCAGCACGACTGCCCCTTTGTACGACGCGAGGGCAGACAGCACCTCCTTGCGCGACGCGGGGTCGAGGTTGTTGGTGGGCTCGTCCAGGAGCAGGACGTTGGCGCCGCTGACGACCAGGGTCGCCAGCGCCAGCCGGGTCTTCTCACCACCGGACAACGTGCCGGCGGACTGGTGCACGACGTCCCCGCTGAACAGGAACGAGCCGAGCACGCGGCGCGCCTCCGGCTCGGGCAGGTCCGGGCTCGAGGAACGCATGTTCTCGAGCACGGTGCGATCGGTGTCGAGAGTGTCGTGCTCCTGCGCGTAGTAGCCCAGGACCAGGCCGTGACCGGCGAGCACCTGCCCGGTGTCGGGCGCCTCCGTGCCCGACAGCAGCTTGAGCAGCGTGGTCTTGCCTGCGCCGTTGAGACCGAGGACCACGACCCGTGCTCCACGGTCGATCGCGAGGTCGACGTCGGTGAAGATCTCCAGCGAGCCGTAGGACTTCGACAGCTCGCTCGCCGTGAGCGGTGTCTTGCCGCACGGCTTGGGCTCGGGGAAGCGGAGCTTGGCGACCCGATCCTGCGCGCGCACACCCTCGGTCGCCGCGAGCATCCGCTCGGCGCGCTTTGCCATCCCCTGTGCGGCCTTGGCCTTGGTGGCCTTGGCTCGCATCTTGTCAGCCTGCAGCATCAGGACGCCGGCCTGCTTCTCGGCGTTGGCCCGCTCGCGCTTGCGCCGCTTCTCGTCGGTCTCACGCTGCTGCAGGTAGGTCTTCCAGCCCATGTTGTACTGGTCCATCTCGGCCCGGTTGGCGTCGAGGTGGAAGACCTTGTTGACCACGGCGTCGAGCAGGTCCACGTCGTGGCTGATCACGATCAGCCCGCCTGTGTGGCGTTTGAGGAAGTCACGCAGCCAGCCGATCGAGTCGGCGTCGAGGTGGTTGGTCGGCTCGTCCAGCAGCAGGGTCGTCGCCCCGCTGAACAGGATGCGGGCCAGCTCGACCCGCCTTCGCTGGCCACCGGACAGCGTCCCGATCCGCTGCTCGAGGGCCCGCGTCGGCAGCCCGAGGTTGCTGCAGATGCGGGCAGCCTCGGCCTCGGCGCCATAGCCGTCCAGGGCGGTGAAACGTTCCTCAAGCTTGCCGTAGCGGACGAGCACGTCCGCGTCGTCGGGGCGCTCCTCCATCTCGACCTGGAGCTTCTCCATCTTGCGGACCAACTCGTCCAGACCCCGAGCACTCAGCACGCGGTCGCGGGCAAGCACGTCCAGGTCCCCGGTCCGCGGGTCCTGCGGGAGGTAGCCGACGTCCCCGCTCCGGGTGATCTGTCCCGCTGCCGGCAGCGTCTCCCCGGCCAGTGTCTTGGTGAGGGTTGTCTTTCCGGCTCCGTTGCGCCCGACCAGACCGATACGGTCACCAGGCTGGACGCGGAAGGTGACACCGGTGAGCAGCGCGCGGGCACCCGCGCGCAGCTCCAGGTCGTTGACGGTAATCATGTCTTCCTCAGGGGACGGGCGGGCGGTCTCGACCGCGCAGGCCGGCGCTCCGGGGCGAACTCAGTCCCTGGTGGACGCGCGGGTCAGGTCGGGCGTCTCCCGCCAAGGATACGGGAGAGTGCGGCCGTGGAGTTACAGGACAACGCCCAGCTGGACGCGTCACAGGTCAGCGACCGGCGAGGCATGGGAGCAGGCCGGGGCGTCGCCCTCGGTAGTGGGGGACCTCGCCAGCGGTGGCTCGACCCCCTGTCTGTCAGGCCACCGACCAAACGACGACGGCATCGTCAACAGCGTCCAGGCCTACTGGAAAAGCGCCCAGATCGGCCGCCCGGCTGGCTGCAACACCTTTACCGGCCGCCTCTGACCCTCACACGTCAGCCCGTCAGACCCGCGGCGCCGGATACCTACTCACCCTGGTTGCCTACGACCGGCTGCGGGGCGGATACCGGGACGGCGGCAAACGTCACTCACGGCTTGCTTGCCTTTGCCGAGGACGAGGCCGCTGATGTCTTCGTGCACGACCAGGACCTCATGGCGGCCAGGCAGCATCGCTGCGTGGAGGCGGAACCAGCGCTGCTCGTCAGGGGAGTGACACGGGTAGTTCAGCTGCGCCCGCGGCGCGCAGCCACTCAACACCGCCTCCAGGCTGGCCAGCGCGACCTCAGCTGTCTCGTCGCCGCTGGCGACAGCGGCCTGGGTTACCTGCAGGTAGTTAGTACCCGGCCCGCACCGCGCACCGGCGCCGTTGGCCTCACCGAACCGCCACCACGCTCCGTTGGCCACCATGATCGTGCCATCCGGGGACAGGATGACGCACTCCGCAGGCCAGGAATAGAAGGCTGCGGCGACAAGGTCCAGCTGGCTTCTCGTCTTGGCCACGATGCCCCCTCCTTTGCCTCCTCGTCGGCCCGGCCTCGTCGCCCGACGGACCAGACACGCCCCACAGAGCGCCCTCCCCTGGCATGAACGTACTGCGGCGGTGCCCTTGCTCGTCCGCGCAGCCGGGCTGTGGCCCGCCAGTCAGGTGCGACCCAGCGAGCGGAACGCTTCCACGTCAGCCACGGGTGACGAGGCGGTAGCCGGCGTCAAGGTCCGCACGCCCCAGCAGGTCGGCATAGCGCGAAGCCCAGCGCCCGCTGTCGAGGTCGGCGCGCAAGGCGTTGACGGCCCGATCGACCAGGGCCGGGTCCAGCAGGGCGAAGGCTGAGATGGACGCACGAACGACCGGTGACAGGTAGGCCCGCGGTCGCCTCCAGTACGCGGCGTAGAAGCCATCGGTGCAGTCCCACGGGACGGCGACGGCGGACACCACCGCCAGCGGCCAGGCGGCCAGGACCGTGGACAGGGCGGCGAGGTCTGCTTCCCGCTCGGCAGACTCCGGGAGGTAGTCGCGGACGAACCAGAACTTCTCGGCCGAGAACGCCTGGTCCCAGGTCAGGACGACCTGTCGGCGTGAGACGCGGGCAAGCTCTGCCAGACCGGTGCGCGGGTCGCTCCAGTGGTGGGTGGTCAGGACCGCGAGAGCCGCGTCGAAGGCGCCGTCCTGGAAGGGCAGCCGCTCTGCGACGGCCCGCACCGCAGGGGCCGCACCGGCCGGTCGCTGGGCGAGCATGGTGACGCTGGGCTCCACGGCCGCGACGCAGGACGCCGGCTCATAGGAGCCGGCGCCGGCTCCGACGTTGACGACGGTGCGAGCGTCCCCCAGGGCTGCCTGCACGGCCTGGTCGAAGCGGGGGTCAGGGACGCGCAGGCCGGCGTACCCCACGCCGATCCGGTCATAGACTGCACTCACTCGGCTCACCCGCCCCAGCGGCGGCGTGGGTCAGACGTTGAAGCCAAGTGCCCGCAACTGCTCGCGGCCGTCGTCGGTGATCTTGTCCGGGCCCCACGGCGGCATCCAGACCCAGTTGATCCGGACATCGTTGACGAGTGGCTCGAGGGCCGCACGGGTCTGGTCCTCGATCACGTCGGTCAGGGGGCAGGCCGCGGAGGTGAGCGTCATGTCGAGGGTGACGGTGATGTCGTCGTGGATCTGCGCGCCGTAGACCAGACCGAGGTCGACGACGTTGATCCCCAGCTCGGGGTCGACGACGTCCTTCATCGCCTCGATGATGTCGTCCTCGCACGGCTTCGCTTTGGGGGTGGTCGCGGCCGTGGGGGTCTCGAGCACCGCGTCCAGGGTCGCCTCGGTCGTCACGTCGCTCACGATGCCTCCTTCGTCTGCGCGACGGCCTGTGCCGTCGCGTCCTTCCACGCCATCCAGCCCAGCAGAGCGCACTTCACCCGCGCCGGGTACTTCGACACACCCGCAAAAGCGATGCCGTCCTCGAGCACATTCTCGTCGGGCTCCAGCGTCCCACGGGACTGCATGAGCGCAAGGAACGCCTCGTGCGTACTGAGGGCCTGCGCCAGCGGCTTGCCTATGAGCAGGTCTGTCATCACTGACGTGGACGCCTGGCTGATGGAGCAGCCCTGCCCGTCGTACGACACGTCCTTGACGAGGCCAGCGAGGACTTGGACGCGCAGGGTGACCTCGTCGCCGCAGGTCGGGTTGGTGTGGTGCACCTCGACGTCGTAGGGGTCCCTGAGTCCCTTGTGGTGCGGGTAGCGGTAATGGTCCAGGATGATCTCCTGGTACATCGTGTCGGTGTCAGCGGTGCTCATCGCACGCCCCAGAACGCTTGCACCTTGACGATTCCTTCCAGCAGGGCGTCGATGTCGGCCGCGTTGTTGTACAGGTACGACGACGCGCGCGCCGTTGCCGGGACGCCGAACCGGCGGCAGACCGGGGCCGCGCAGTGGTGCCCGACGCGGACCGCGATGCCCAGGTCGTCAAGGGACTGGCCGACGTCGTGCGGGTGTACGCCGTCGACGACGAAGGACACAGCACTGCCGCGCAGCTCGGTGGTGTCGGGACCCAGGACGCTGACGCCGTCCAGGGCGCGGATCCCGTCGAGCAGCTGTGCCGTCAAGGCGGTCTCGTGGTCTTTGATCGCGTCCATACCGAGCGCGGTGAGGTAGTCGCAGGCAGCCGCGAGCCCAACGGCCTGGCTGATCACCGGGGTACCGGCCTCGAAGCGTTCCGGGGCGGCGGCGTAGGTCGAGCCGCTCATCTGGACGACCTCGATCATCGAGCCACCACCCATGAACGGCGGCAGCGCGTTGAGATCACGACCCCACAGCACGCCGACACCGGAGGGGGCGAGCATCTTGTGGCCGGTGAAGGCGAAGAAGTCGACACCCAGCGACGGGACGTTGACGGCCTGGTGCGGCACGGACTGCACGCCGTCGACGAAGGTGAGCGCACCGACCTGCTTGGCCCGGGCGACGAGGACGTCGACGGGGTTCTCGGTGCCGAGCAGGTTGGAGACGTGGGTGAACGCGAACAGCTTGGTCCGCTCGTTGACGACCTCATCGAGATCGCTCAGGTCGAGCCGGCCGTCGTCGGTGAGGCCGAGCCAGCGCAGCGTCGCACCGGTGCGCTCGGCGAGCATCTGCCACGGCACCAGGTTGGAGTGGTGCTCCATCTCGGTGACCGCGATCTCGTCACCGGGGCCGAGCCGAACCGGTGAGCCGGGGTTGCCCAGCGCGTAGGCCACCAGGTTGAAGGCCTCGGTGGCGTTCTTGGTGAAGACGATCTCCTCGTGCCGCGCGCCGAGGAAGGCGGCGACGGTCGAGCGAGCGGCCTCGTAGCCGTCCGTCGCCTCTTGGGACAGGGTGTGCACCCCGCGGTGCACGTTGGCGTAATGCTCCTCGACGAAGATCCGCTCGGCTTCGAGGACCTGGCGGGGCTTCTGCGACGAGGACGCGCTGTCGAGGTAGACCAGCGGGTGCCCGTGGACCTCCCGGGACAGGACCGGGAAGTCCTTGCGGACCGCCTCGACGTCGAAGGCGGTCATCAGACCGGGAGGGGGCGCGATAGTGCCGCCCCCGCCGCCCCTGCGGCATCCGGGGCCGCGCCTGCCGCATCGGCGGCATCGGCGGCATCGGCGGCGAGGTACTTGGCGTAGCCGTTAGCCTCGAGCTCGTCGGCGAGCTCCTTGCCACCCTCCTCCACGATCCGTCCGGCAACGAAGACGTGCACGAAGTCCGGGACGATGTACTTCAGGATCCGGGTGTAGTGCGTGATGAGCAGCGTGCCGGTCTCGCCGGTGGCGTGCACCCGGTTGACGCCCTCGGAGACGACGCGCAGGGCGTCGACATCAAGACCGGAGTCGGTCTCGTCGAGGATCGCGATCTTCGGTTTGAGCAGCTCGAGCTGCAGGATCTCGTGACGCTTCTTCTCACCACCGGAGAAACCCTCGTTGACGTTGCGGCTCGCAAAGGCCGGGTCCATCTCCAGGGCCGTCATGGCCTGCTTCTGCTCCTTGACCCACAACCGGAGCTTCGGGGCCTCTCCGCGGACGGCCGTGGCCGCGCTGCGCAAGAAGTTGGAGACCGTGACGCCAGGAACCTCGACGGGGTACTGCATCGCGAGGAACAGACCCGCCCGCGCCCGCTCGTCGACACTCATCGCGAGGACGTCCTCACCGTCGAGGGTGACGGTCCCCGAGGTGATGGTGTACTTCGGGTGACCGGCGACGCTGTAGGCCAGGGTCGACTTGCCGGAGCCGTTGGGCCCCATGATCGCGTGCGTCTCACCGGCCCTGATGGTGAGGTTGACGCCGGCCAGGATCTGCTTGTCCTCGACGGACACGTGCAGGTCGCGAATCTCAAGGACTGCCATTTACTTCTCCAGCTTGATGAAGACGTCGTCGCCTTCGACTGTCACGGGGTAGGTGGCGACCGGCTTGGTCGCGGGGAGCCCGGTCGGGGCTCCGGTGCGCAGGTCAAAGCGCGAGCCGTGCAGCCAGCACTCGACGCCGCCGTCCTCGACGTCACCCTCGGCGAGGGAGACGTCCGCGTGCGAGCAGATGTCGCTGAGGGCGTACACCTCGCCGCCGGAGCGAGCGACGCAGATCGGCAGGCCGTCGAGCACGACGCGGATGGCGCCCTCCTCCGGCAGGTCACCGAGCGAGCAGGCCCTCATGCCGGCACCTGCGCCGCGGTGCCGAGCTCGTTCTCGATGGCCGTGATCAGCCGCTCCTCGAGCGACGGGACGCCGATCTGCTGGAGGATCTCGGTGAAAAACCCGAGCACCACGATGCGGCGGGCCTCGTCGGCGGTGATGCCGCGCGACTGCAGGTAGAACAGCTGCTCGTCGTCGAAGCGGCCGGTGGCCGAGGCGTGCCCGGCGCCGGCGATCTCGCCGGTCTCGATCTCGAGGTTGGGCACCGAGTCGGCCCGGGCGTCCGGCGTCAGCAGCAGGTTGCGGTTGAGCTCGTAGGTGTCGGTGCCTTCCGCCGCAGCCCGGATCAGCACGTCACCGATCCAGACGGTGTGCGCACCCTCGCCCTGTACGGCGGTCTTGTAGGTGACCCGGCTCCGGCAGTTGCGGGCCTCGTGGTCGACGAACAGCCGGTGCTCGAGGTGCTGTCCGGCGTCGGCGAACGCCAGCCCGAGGAACTCCGCGGAGCCGCCGGGACCTGCGTAGGTGACGGTCGGGTTGAGCCGCACGAGGTCGCCGCCGAGGGACACGACGACGCTGGTGAAGCGTGCGTCGCGGCCGACAACGGCAGCCTGGGCGGAAAGGTGCACGGAGCTGTCGTCCCACTCCTGCAGGGACACCAGCGTCACGTCCGCGCCATCCCCGACGAGCACCTCGACGTTACCGGAGTGCAGGGCCTGACCGGTGTGCTCGAGGACGACCACGGCCTTGGCGAACGGCTTCGCGTCCACGACCACGTGGCCGTAGGAGACCTGGCCGGTACCGCGGAAGCTCAGGACCACCGGCTCGGCCAGCTCGCCGTCGAGGGTGACGAGCTGCCCCTCCTTGAAGTCCCGCAGGGCCAGGGCCGCGGCCTTGTCGACCGGGGTCAGCGCGCTGCCGACGAGGGGGTGGTCCGGGCCGATTGTCTCGACGGGGGCACCGGTGACGGTCACCTCGAGGACGCCGGTCGGAGCCGCCGTACCGTCGTGCAGGCCGTGCAGGCGGGCGAGCGGGGTGAAGCGCCAGTCCTCCTCGCGGCCGGTGATGACAGCGAAGGCGTCCGGGTCGCGCGACAGCATCCGGGTGACCCGGGCGTCGGCGGGGTTCTTCGGCGTAGACGGGGTCACGCCGACGGCGATGCTGCCCTCGGACGTGTGTCCCTGCTTGCCGAGTGCGTCCCGCTCGGTGGCGATGACGTCCGCGATCGAGAGGGCAGCATCGGCGCTAGCCAACGGAGCCCTCCATCTGCAGCTCGATGAGCCGGTTGAGCTCGAGGGCGTACTCCATGGGCAGCTCGCGAGCGATCGGCTCGACGAAGCCGCGCACAACCATCGCCATCGCCTCGTCCGCAGCCAAGCCGCGGGACATCAGGTAGAACATCTGGTCCTCGCCGACCTTCGAGACGGTCGCCTCGTGGCCGAGGGTCACGTCGTCTTCGCGGACGTCCACGTAGGGGTAGGTGTCGCTGCGGCTGATCGTGTCGACGAGCAGCGCGTCGCACACCACGTTCGACTTCGAGCCGGTCGCTCCCTCCTGCACCTGCACCAGACCCCGGTACGACGTCCGGCCACCGCCGCGAGCCACCGACTTCGACACGATGTTGGAGGTCGTGTTCGGGGCTGCGTGGACCATCTTGGCGCCGGCATCCTGGTGCTGGCCCGGACCGGCGAACGCCACGCTCAGGGTCTCGCCACTGGCCCGCTCCCCCAGCAGGTAGCAGGCGGGGTACTTCATGGTGACCTTTGAGCCGATGTTGCCATCGATCCACTCCATGCGACCGCCTTCGTGCACGGCCGTCCGCTTGGTGACCAGGTTGTAGACGTTGTTCGACCAGTTCTGGATGGTCGTGTAGCGGACGTGGGCGTCCTTCTTCACGATGATCTCGACGACCGCCGAGTGCAGGCTGTCGCTGCTGTAGGTCGGGGCCGTGCAGCCCTCGACGTAGTGCACGCTCGAGCCCTCGTCGGCGATGATCAGGGTGCGCTCGAATTGGCCCATGTTCTCGGTGTTGATCCGGAAGTAGGCCTGCAGCGGGATGTCGACCTTCACGCCCTTGGGCACGTAGATGAACGAGCCTCCGGACCAGACGGCGGTGTTGAGGGCGGCGAACTTGTTGTCCCCGACAGGGATGACGGAGCCGAAGTACTCGCGGAACAGCGCCTCGTGCTCGCGCAGGCCGGTGTCGGTGTCGACGAAGATGACGCCCTGCTGCGCGAGGTCCTCCCGGATCTGGTGGTAGACGACCTCGGACTCGTACTGCGCCGCGACGCCGGCGATGAGGCGTTGCTTCTCCGCCTCGGGGATACCGAGCCGGTCGTAGGTGTTCTTGATGTCGGCGGGCAGCTCGTCCCAGGACGTGGCCTGCTTCTCGGTCGAGCGCACGAAGTACTTGATGTTGTCGAAGAAGATCCCCGACAGGTCGCTGCCCCAGGTCGGCATCGGCTTCTTCTCGAACAGCTTCAGTCCCTTGAGGCGTAGGTCGAGCATCCACTGCGGCTCGCTCTTGAGCGCCGAGATGTTCTGGACGACCTCGGGGTTGATGCCCCGGCGTGCGGTCGACCCGGCGACGTCGGAGTCGGCCCAGCCGAACTTGTAGGTACCGAGGCCCTCGAGCGCTGCGTCCTGGGTGGTGGTCATGCGGATGCCTTTCCGTTGGACTGTGAGCCGGTTGGTACGTAGGTCGTGCACACGCCGTCGCCGTGGGCGATGGTCGCGAGTCGTTGGACGTGCACGTTGAGAAGCCGGCCGAGGGCGGCGGTCTCGGCGTCGCACAGTTGCGGGAACTGCTCGGCGACGTGCTGCACCGGGCAGTGGTGCTGGCAGAGCTGCAGACCGGTGCCCTGCTCGGTGGTGGAGGCGGCGTAGCCGTCCTCGCTGAGCGCCACGACCAGCGCGGCGGCGCGGTCCTCGGCCGTGACGACATCGGCGTACCGCCGTTCGAGGTCGGCCGCGCGGGACTGGGCAAAGGCCTCGACCTGCACCGGCGTCATGAACCGCAGGGCGCTCAGGGCCAGGTCGTCGTAGGCGCTCGGACCGGCAGCATGGCCGGCGTCGGTGAGGGCGTAGAGCCTGGCGGGGCGACCGCGCGTGACGACCCTACGGCGCGGCTCGCGGGTCATCACGCTGCCTTCGACGAGCAGCACGTCGAGGTGCCGCCGGATCCCTGTGGCGGTCACGTCGAGATGCTCGCTGAGCGTGGAGGCGGTGCATGGCCCGAGCTCGAGCAGCAAGGACAGAACCCGCTCCCGGGTCCCGACGGTGTCTGCCACGCTTTTCACAACACCAGCATTGCCTAAATGCTGCCCGAGGTCGAACCGGGGGGCCGTGACCAGTCCCACATCCGCCTACAGGTCCGCCGCACCGCCGCGCCCGTGGGACCGCGTGGCCCTACGCTGGGTCGGTGACCGCAGCAGCCCTGGAGGTCGTCGACCTCGTCAAGCGGTACGGCGACCGGACCGCTCTCGACAGCCTCAGCTTTACCGCCGCTCGCGGCAAGGTCACCGCGTTGCTCGGCCCCAACGGTGCGGGCAAGACGACCACGGTGGAGATCGCGGAGGGCTTCTGGCCCGCCGACGCGGGCATTGTGCGGGTCCTCGGCCTCGGACCCCGGGACCGCAGCCTGCGACCGCGGGTGGGCGTGATGCCCCAGTCCGGCGGGGGCTATCCCGGCCTACGGGCGGGTGAGCTGCTGGCACTGTTCGCGTCGTTCCACCGCGAGCCCCTGGACGTGCCCGACCTGCTCGAGCGGCTCGGTCTGACCGAGCACGCCAGGACGCCGTTCCGCAGGCTGTCCGGGGGCCAGCAGCAACGACTCTCGCTGGCCATGGCGGTCGTCGGACGCCCCGAGCTGGTCTTCCTCGACGAGCCCACGGCCGGCCTCGACCCGCAGGCGCGCCGGGCCACGTGGGACCTCATCGACGCCCTGCGCCGCGACGGCGTGAGCGTGCTGCTCACGACCCACCTGATGGACGAGGCGGAGCAGCTCGCCGACGCGGTCGTCGTCATCGACCATGGCCGGTTGGTCGCGGCCGGCACCGTAGCCGAGCTGACGGCCGGGGACGGCCAGATCCGCTTCCGCGGTCCCGTCGGCCTCACCCTCGCGCTGGAGGGGGCGACGGTGAGTGAGCGCCCAGCCGGCTGCTACCTCGTCGAGGGCGGCTCCGGACCCCAGCTGCTCGCCGCCGTCACCGCCTGGTGCGCGACCGAGGGCGTGCTGGTGACCGACCTGCGCGCCGGACGTTCCCTGGAAGACGTGTTCCTCGACCTGACCGGAACAGAGGTGCGCACATGAGCTGGGCCGCCGGGTCGCTCGCCCCCCGACCCGCCGCGGCGCCGGTCGGCGCCATGCTCAGGGCCCAGACCCGCGCCGAGCTGACCCTCAGCCTGCGCAACGGCGAGCAGGTCCTGCTGACGCTGATCATCCCGGTCGGCCTGCTCGTGGTCCTGACCCTCGTGCCGTTTGTCAGCGTCGTCGGCCGCCGCGTCGACTTCTTTGTCCCGGGTGTCCTGTCGCTGGCCATCATGTCCAGCGCGTTCACCGGCCAGGCCATCGCGACCGGCTTCGAGCGGCAGTACGGCGTCCTCAAGCGGCTCGGCGCCACGCCGCTCCCGCGGGCCGTCCTGCTGGCCGCGAAGACCCTCAGCGTGCTGCTCGTCGAGCTGCTGCAGCTGTTGCTGATCTGTGCTGTCGGGCTTGCCCTCGGCTGGCACCCCCACGGCGACGCCACCGTCGTCCTGCTCGTCGTCCTGGGCACCTTCGCCTTCAGCGGCCTGGGGCTGCTGCTCGGCGGCACCCTGCGCGGCCTGACGACCCTCGCTGCCGCCAATCTGGTGTGGTTCGTCCTGCTACTGCTTGGGGGCGTGGTCTTTCCGCTCAGCGAGTACGGCGCGTTCGCGGACGTCCTGCGCTACCTGCCCACAGCAGCCCTGTCCGACGGCCTTCGCCAGCTGCTGCAACACGGTCAACTCATCGGCCGGGACCTGCTCAGCCTCGCCGTCTGGGCCACCGGATCGCTGGCGGTGGCAGCGAAGGTGTTCCGATGGGAGTGACGACGTCCGTCGTACCTGCCGATGACGGGGTGCGGCTGCACGTCGAGGTCGAGGAGTGCCTCGCACCATTGACCGTCCTCTACAGCCACGGGTTCACCGCGCAGCTCGCAGAGTTTCAGCTGCAGCGGGAGGCCCTCGCGGGCCGGGCGCGGCAGGTCTTCTACGACCAGCGCGGGCATGGACTGTCGGAGACGACGCCCTACCAGCACGCCACCATGGAACAGCTCGGGCGCGACGTGCAGGCGGTCCTCGAGGCGACCTGTCCGACCGGGCCCGTCGTCCTGCTGGGACACTCGATGGGCGGCATGGCGCTGATGGCGTGGGCTCGGCAGTTCCCCGAGGAGCTCGGCAGCCGGGTGGTCGGGGCCTTCCTGTTGGCTACCAGCGCGGGTGGCCTCGTCACCGGCGGTCCCTTCGGCTGGATGGTGCGGCAACTGACCCGACTGCGCCTGCTGCCGCTCTACCTGTGGCTGCTGCGACTGGTCGCGCCAGCCATCACCCGGCTGCGCAAACCGGGGACCCGCCTGGGCTACCGGTGGGTCCGGCACTACCTGTTCGGCACCGACGACGCCGGCGACGTCGCGCTCGTGAGGCAGGTGCAGGCGATGCTCGAGGCGGCGCCCTTCACCAGCAGCGCCGCGTTCTACCCGACTTTCATCAGCCACGACGAGAGCGCCGCCCTGCCGTTTCTGGCCCGGATCCCCACCACCGTCCTGTGCGGTACGACGGACCGGCTCACGCCCCTGAGCCACAACCAACTCCTGGCCCGCGAGCTCGGCAGCACGATGGTGGAAGTGCCCGGCTGCGGACACAGCGTCAACGTCACCCGGCCGGAGGTCGTCAACACCGCGATCCTGGATCTGCTCGCCCGCGTAGCCCCCCAGCGGGCGGTCGGATGAGCCGGCGGATCGAGGAGCTGGCCTACAGCGACACCCCGATCGGCGAGGTCAACCTGCGCCGTCGCACCGACCCGCTGTCGGGCGTGGACGTCTTCGAGGTCAAGCTCGGCGACGAGTTCCTCATGTCGAGCCTGTTCGTCGTGGCGGAGGTCGCGGTGGCACGGCTGGCCCTGGCCCGGCTCGCCGGCGACTCACTCGCCGTCGCCGTCGGAGGGCTCGGACTGGGCTACACCGCGCAGGAGGTCCTGCGCGACCCGCGGGTGGGCGAGCTGGTCGTCGTGGACTACCTCGAGCCGGTGATCGACTGGCACCGGCGCGGCCTGGTCCCGGTCGGCCCGATCCTCACCGGTGACCGCCGCTGCCGGCTCGTGCACGGGGACTTCTTCGGCCTGAGCGCCGCCGACGGGTTCGACCCGGACCGTCCCGGCAGGCTGTTCGACGCCGTCGTGGTCGACATCGACCACTCCCCTGCCCACCTGCTCGCCTCCGGCAGCGCGAGCTTCTACGACCTCGCCGGCACGCGTGCCCTCGCCGGCCACCTGCGCCCGGGCGGCGTCTACTCGCTGTGGTCCAACGACCCGCCCGACCACGGCTACCTTGCCGTCCTGGGGCAGGTCTTCGTCGACGTCGCCGCCGAGGTCGTCAGCTTCCCCAACCCGCTGCAGGACCGCCAAGCGACCAACACGGTCTACCTGGCCACCCGCCCCTTGGGCTAGCGACATCGCTCACACCCGAGCCCGCCCGGAAGGCCGCCGGTCCCCTGCGGTCGTACCCTGGGCGGGTGCCCCAGGTGACCAGGACGACGGTGCTGCGGCTGTCCCAGGTGGCCCTGGCACTGCAGGTCCTGCTGGTCGTCAGCGGTAGCGCTGTCCGCGTCACCGGTTCGGGCCTCGGGTGCCCGACCTGGCCGCGCTGCGCGGGGGGGTCGCTCACGAACACGGCGGCCCTCGGCACGCACGGGGCCATCGAGTTCGGCAACCGGCTGCTGGCCGTGGTGATGGAAGTCGTCGGCATCGCCCTGGTGCTGGCCGTCCGCCGGATCCCGCACCCTCGGACGTGGAGTCGGCTGGCCCTCGTCCAGGCCGCGGTCGTGCCGCTGCAGGCCGTGATCGGGGGCCTGCTGGTCCTGACGGGACTGAACCCCTACGTGCTGATCCTGCACTTCCTCGCCAGCTTCCCCTTGGTCTACGGTGCGGCCGCCCTCCTGCACGCGGTCCGTGACGACCAGCCTCAGCGCCCGAGCATCCCGGGCCACCTCGCCCAGCCTCTGCTTCAGCCCCTCAGTGTCGGCCTGCTCGCGGCGAGCTCCGTCGTGCTGGTGCTCGGCACCCTGGTCACCGGCACCGGTCCGCACGCAGGCGACCCCAAGGTCGCCCGGCTCCCCTTCAACCCCCGCGACGTCACCCAACTGCACGCGGACGGGGTCTACCTGCTCGTCGGACTCGTGCTCGCCACGGTGCTGGTGGCGTGGAACACGCCGTACCGGCGATGGGGGCTGGTCCTGCTGGGGTTGGTCGTCGCGCAAGGCGGCCTCGGCTACTGGCAGTACTTTGTCGGCGTGCCGCCCATCCTGGTCGGGCTGCACGTGCTGGGGGCCGCGCTGGTCTTCACGACCGCGGCGTGGCTGCACCTGACGACAAGGACGCGAGCCGGCCTGCGACCGCTGCAGCGAACCGCGCCGCAGATCCCGGTGCGAGCGTGAGGTACAGCGACGGCTCGGTCACCTCGAGCTCGATGACCAGCGGACCCGGTAGCAGGTCGACCCGGGCGTAGAGCAGGTCCTCGCCCCAGGACGACGCGACCTCGACGACGCGTAGGGCGAGCGCCTGCTCCTCAGCCGACGGCGTGCGCGCCTGCATCGACCAGCTCCCGAGGGCCACCTCTCCCTCGCCGACGGTCAGGACCGCGGACTTGCGCGCGCCGTGCGAGACGACCCCACCAAAGACCAGCACCGCGGTCTCGCCGGCGCTGTCGACGGCGTCGACGTACGGCTGCACCATGACCGTCTTTCCGGCCGCGTGCAGCCGGGCGACGTGCTCGGTCGCTAAGGGGTCGCCCCCGTCGTAGGCCGCTGTGTCGCGCGCGCCGGCCGACACGCTCGGCTTGACGACGAACGGGTGGTCAGGGGTGACGAAGTCCTCCCCCGGCGCGACCCAGACGGTCGGGACGACCGGGATGCCCGCCGCCTGCAGGCGCCGGAGGTAGATCTTGTCGGTGTTCCACGCGACAACGTCGGCGCTGTTCACCAGGCGCGGCACACTGCGCGCCCACGCGAGGAACTGCGCGTGCCGGTCCCAGTAGTCCCAGGTCGTCCGGATCACCACCAGTGGGTAGGACGCCCAGTCCGCTGCCGGGTCGTCCCACGCGACGAGGTCGGCGTCGAGGCCCTCTGCCGCAAGGGCGGCGACGAGCTCGGGTCCGTCGGCGTCGAGCTCGGGCCAGGAGGCGCAGGTAGCCAGCGCGATCCGGGTCCGGCTCACGTCCCTAGACCAGCTGGTCGACGGCCACCGCGAGGAAGAGCAGCGCCAGGTAGGTGATCGACCAGTGGAACAGCCGCATCGGGTTGTACGCCGCACCGCCCCTCACCTTGGCCTCGAGCACGTGCGCCTCGCGCAGGAACACCGCCCCGAGCACGCCGGCGCTGATCGCATAGACCACTCCGGAGCCGTCGAAGGCGAGCAACGCGGACGTCGCCACCATCGCCCATGAGTAGGCCACCATGCGGCGGGCGACCAGCTGCGGGCTCGCGACGACGGGCAGCATCGGCACATCGGCCCGGGCGTAGTCCTCCTTGAACTTCATGGCAAGCGCCCAGAAGTGTGGTGGCGTCCAGAAGAAGATCACCGCGAACAGCACCACGGCCGCCCACGACAGGCTGTCCGTCACCGCGGACCATCCGATCAGCACGGGCATGCAGCCGGCCGCGCCACCCCACACGATGTTCTGGGACGTGCGCCGCTTGAGCACCATCGTGTAGACCACCACGTAGAACGCGATCGCGGCGTCGGCCAGCAGCGCCGACAGCACGTTGGTCGTCAGGGCCAGCTCGACGGTCGCGAGCAGGCCCAGCACGAGGCCGAACACGAGCGCGGCAGTGGGCGTCACCGTGTGTTGCGCCAGCGGGCGCCGCGAGGTGCGGTTCATCATCACGTCGATGTCGCGGTCCCACCAGCAGTTCAACGCGTTGGCGCTGCCTGCCGCGAGCGAGCCGCCGACCAGGGTGACAGCGGTCAGGCCCCAGCCCGGCCACCCCCGGGCGGCAAGCACCATGGTCGGGATCGTCGTGATGAGCAGCAGCTCGATGATCCGCGGCTTGGTCAAGGCGACATAGGCCCCTGCGGTGGCCCGCACCGCGCTGAGTCCGCCGCGCTTCAGGGTTTCCGGAGTGACGGCGGGGGTCGTCTCCGCGAGCTCACCCGCCAGCACTGTCACCTGCTGAACTCTAGCGGGGCACCGGTGCATCGGCCTGCTGCGGCCGGGTGAAGCGCGCCGCACGCCCGGGATAGGGTCGGGAGGACCATCAAGAGCGAGGGGAACCGTCGTGAGTGCGCTGCAGTGGACCGACCTCGACACGCGGGCCGTCGACGTCGTCAGGGCCCTAGCCATGGACGCCGTCGAGGCCGCCGGGTCCGGTCACCCCGGCACGGCCATGAGCCTCGCGCCTGCGGCGTACCTGCTGTTCCAACGACACCTCGTGCACGACCCGTCAGACCCGTCGTGGGTGGGGCGTGACCGGTTCGTGCTGTCCTGCGGGCACTCGAGCCTGACCCTCTACCTCCAGCTGCTGTTGTCCGGCTACGGCCTGACCGTCGAGGACATCAAGCACCTGCGGCAGTGGGGCTCGCTCACCCCCGCACACCCGGAGCACGGGCACACTGCCGGCGTCGAGACGACCACCGGCCCACTGGGGCAGGGCGTCGGGAACGCGGTCGGCATGGCGATGGCCAGCCGCCGTGAGCGTGGGTTGCTCGACCCTGACACCGCTGCCGGCGAGTCGCCGTTCGACCACCACATCTGGTGCTTCGCCTCCGACGGTGACCTCGAGGAGGGCGTGAGTGCGGAAGCCTCCTCCCTCGCCGGCACACAGCGGCTCGGCAACCTCACGCTGCTGTGGGACGACAACCAGATCTCCATCGAGGACGACACGAACATCGCGTTCACCGAGGACGTCTGCGCGCGTTACGAGGCGTATGGGTGGCACGTGCAGCGGGTGGACTGGGTCGACGGGGACGGTGGCTACACCGAGGACGTCCCGGCCCTGGACAAGGCGTTCACCAAGGCCAGAGCAGAGACGGAACGACCGTCGTTCATTGCGCTGCGCACGATCATCGGCTGGCCCGCGCCCACCAAGCAGAACACCGGCAAGGCGCACGGCTCCGCCCTCGGAGCGGCGGAGGTCGCAGCCACCAAGAAGATCATGGGCCTAGACCCGCAGCGGACCTTCGAACTCCCGGGGGACGTTCTCGAGCATGCCCGTGAGGTCGTCGCCCGCGGCCGGGCCGGCCACGCGACGTGGCAGGAGAGGTACGACGCGTGGGTTACCGGCAACCCCGACGGCGCGGCCCTGCTCGCCAGGATGCAGACCCGCACCCTGCCGGACGGTTGGACCGCCCAGGTCCCGACCTTCGCCGACGACCCCAAGGGGATCGCCACCCGCAAGGCTTCCGGTGAAGTGCTCAGTGCCCTCGCGCCGGTTCTGCCGGAGCTATGGGGCGGTTCGGCCGACCTCGCCGAGTCCAACAACACCACCCCCAAGGGCGCGCCGTCGTTCCTGCCGTCGGACCGCCAAAGCAAACAATGGCAGGGCGGCCCCTACGGCCGGGTGCTGCACTTCGGCATCCGCGAGCACGCCATGGGTTCGATCATGAACGGAATCGCCCTGCACGGAGGGACCCGCGTCTACGGCGGCACCTTCCTGGTCTTCAGCGACTACATGCGCGGCGCCGTCCGGCTGGCCTCGCTGATGAAGCTCCCCGTCACCTATGTGTGGACGCACGACTCGATCGGACTGGGCGAGGACGGGCCGACCCACCAGCCCATCGAGCACCTGGCATCCCTACGGGCTGTTCCCGGCCTCGACGTGATCCGGCCCGCGGACGCCAATGAGACCGCTGTCGCCTGGCAGACCCTGCTGGGTCACACCGACCGGCCGGCAGCGCTCGCACTCACCCGACAGAACGTCCCCGTCCTCGACGCCGAGGTCGCCAAGGGTGCTGCCCGAGGCGGTTACGTGCTCGCCGACGCCAGCGACGGCCAGCCCCGCGTGCTGCTGATCGCGACCGGCTCCGAGGTACAGATCGCGCTCGCAGCCCGGGACCTTCTCGAAGCAGAGGGCACCCCCACCCGCGTCGTCTCCATGCCGTGCGTCGAGTGGTTCCGCGAGCAGGACCTCGCCTATCGGGCGACGGTCCTCCCGCCCGACGTCAAGGCGCGGGTGTCGATCGAGGCGGGCATCGCGCAGTCGTGGTGGGAGTTCCTCGGTGACGCCGGCGTCCCCCTGTCGCTCGAGCACTTCGGTGCGTCGGCGCCGTACACCGTGCTTTACGAGCAGTTCGGGCTGACGGCCGACCGGGCCGTCGCCGCCGCCCACGAGTCACTGAGCCTGCTGGGGCAGACCCAGGGCTCGACCACCGGCAACTGACCCACGACCCAAGGAGAGCTCCATGACCGACGCACTTGCCGACCTGTCCGCCGCGGGCGTGGCGGTCTGGCTGGATGACCTGTCCCGGGAGCGGTTGCGCTCGGGCAACCTCGAAGGCCTGGTCCGCGACCAGCACGTTGTCGGGGTCACCACCAACCCGTCCATCTTCCAGAAGGCCCTCTCGGACGGCGCGGCCTATGACGACCAGGTCCGCGACCTCGCCGTACGTGGCGTCGACATCGGCGAGGCGGTTCGCGCCCTGACGACGTACGACGTGCGCTGGGCCTGCGACGTCCTGCGGCCCGCCTATGACGCCAGCGACACTGTCGACGGGCGCGTCTCGATCGAGGTCGACCCGCGGATCAGCGCCGACGCCGCCAAGACCGCCGCCGAGGCGAAGGCGCTGTGGTGGCAGGTCGACCGGCCCAACCTCTACATCAAGATCCCGGCAACCCGTGAGGGACTGCCGGCCATCACGGCGACCCTTGCCGCGGGCATCAGCGTCAACGTCACGCTCATCTTCTCGCTCGAGCGCTACGACCTGGTCATGGAGGCTTTCCTGGCCGGCCTCGAAGGCGCCGTCGCGGCTGGGCACGACCTGTCCGCGATCGGGTCGGTCGCGAGCTTCTTCGTCAGCCGGGTGGACACCGAGATCGACAAGCGGCTGCCCGCTGACTCGCCGCTGCGCGGCAAGGCCGCCATCGCCAACGCGCGGCTGGCCTACCAGCACTACGAGGCGGTCTTCGCCAGTGACCGCTGGAAGGCTCTCGCCGCGGCGGGCGCCAAGCCGCAGCGGCCGCTCTGGGCCTCGACCGGCGTCAAGGACCCCTCGTACGACGACACGCAGTACGTCATCGAGCTGGCCGCTCCCGGGACGGTCAACACCATGCCGGAGGCCACCCTTGAGGCGGTCGCGGACCACGGCGTCGTGCGGGGGGACCAGGTCACCGGCTTCTACGCCGAGGCGCAGGGCGTGCTCGACGACCTCAAAGCCGCCGGTATCGACTACGCCGAGGTCGTGGAGCTGCTGGAGAAGGAGGGGGTCGAGAAGTTCGAGGCGTCATGGGAGGACCTCATCGCCTCCGTCACCGACCAGCTCGCCAAGGCCGGCGCGGGGGACCTCGGGGGCGGGGCGTGACCGTAACGGTCACCGTCCACGGTCAGGCCCTCCAGGCGGCTCAGGCGGCTTCCTTGCTGGCCCTGCGCGCTGAGGACGTGCCGGCGCGGCTGCTCGCGCACGACGCGAGCCTGTGGGGGCCGGACGCCGAGTCCGAGGCGACCAGCCGGCTCGGCTGGCTGGACGTCTTGACGGTGGCCCAGGACCTGTTGGCGCCGCTCGAGCAGCTGCGCGCCGACCTGCAGGCCGAGGGGGTCGATCGGGTCGTGCTCTGCGGCATGGGTGGTTCCTCGCTGGCGCCGGAGGTGATCTGCGCCACCGCGGGCGTGCCGCTCGTCGTCCTCGACTCGACCCATCCCGACCAGGTGCGGTCGGCGCTGGCCGGGGACCTGTCCCGGACGGTTGTGGTCGTGTCGAGTAAGAGTGGGGGCACCCTAGAGACGGACAGCCAGCGTCGTGCCCTGGCCGAGGCCTTCACCGCCCAGGGAATCGACCCACGGGCCCGAATGGTCATCGTCACCGACCCTGGCTCCCCCTTCGAACAGCTCGCCAAGGACGAGGGTTACCGCGGCGTCTTCCTCGCCGACCCGCACGTCGGTGGCCGTTACAGCGCTCTCACCGCGTTCGGGCTGGTCCCTTCTGCGCTGGCCGGCGTCGACGTCCGGGCGCTGCTCGCCCAGGCCGCGGCCTTCGCGCAGACCCTCGGCAGCCACGACAATGCCGGGCTCCAGCTCGGAGCCGCCCTCGGTGCGGACCATCGCGACAAGATCGTCCTCGATGGGTCGTCCTCGCCGCTGGTCGGCTTCGGCGACTGGGCCGAGCAGCTGATCGCCGAGTCGACCGGCAAGCTCGGCAAGGGCCTGCTCCCGGTGGTCGTCGAGGCTGATGCGCCGGAAGTCACCGCGCCTGCCGAAGACGTGCACGTCGTCCGGCTTGGGCTGGTGGCACCGGTGGTGGGGACCGCCGTTGACGGCACCCTCGGCGAGCAGCTGTTCGCCTGGGAGTACGCCGTCGCGGTCGCCGGTCGCCTGCTCGGTATCGACCCGTTCGACCAGCCGGACGTCGAGAGTGCAAAAAAGGCCGCCCGCGGGCTGCTCGACTCCCAGCCCGAGCCGGACCGGCCGCTGTTCGTCGAGGGTGCCGTGGAGGTCTTCGCCACGCCCGGCTGGCTCGACGGACCGCACACCCTCGCCGGGGCCGTCGATGCCCTGCTCGCCACCGTCCAGGCCCGCGGCTACCTCGCGGTCATGGCCTACCTCGACCGCCTGCGGGACGCCTCCCTGTCCGGCGTACGAGGTCCGCTCGCCCGTCGACTCGAACGTCCGGTGACCTTCGGCTGGGGGCCACGGTTCTTGCACTCGACGGGTCAGTTCCACAAGGGGGGGCCGCCGATCGGGTCGTTCCTGCAGATCACCGGCCTCGTGTCGCAGGACCTGCCCATCCCGGACCGCCCCTTCACCTTCGGCACCTTGATCGCCGCCCAGGCGGCGGGGGATGCGAAGGTGCTCGCCGACCATGGGCGACCCGTGCTGCGCCTGCACCTCACGTCGGTCGACGGCCTCGCCCAGCTGTGGGAGGTGCTCACGTGACAGCCGTCGGCAACCCGCTCCGCGACCCGCGCGACCGGCGGCTCCCCCGGGTCCCCGAGCCGTGTGCGCTGGTGGTCTTCGGGGTGACGGGCGACCTGGCCCGCAAGAAGCTCATCCCCGCGGTCTATGACCTTGCCAACCGCGGCCTGCTCCCCCCCGGCTTCGTGCTGCTCGGCTTCGCCCGGCGTGACTGGGGTGACGGGGAGTTCGAGCAGATCGCCAAGGAGGCCGCCCGCAAGGGGGCCCGCACCGAGTTCCGCGAGGAGGTCTGGCAACGGCTGGCTGACGCGACGAAGTTCCTGCCCGGCTCCTTCGACGACGACGAGGCCTTCGACCAGCTCGCCCAGATGCTGAAGGACCTTGACGCCTCGCACGGCACCGGCGGCAACGCGGCGTTCTACCTGTCGATCCCACCGAACGCCTTCCCGATCGTGCTCAAGCAGATGGAGCGCACCGGGATGGCCGACAACCACCAGACGCAGAGCTGGCGGCGCGTCGTGGTCGAGAAGCCCTTCGGGCACGACCTGCCGTCCGCGATCGCCCTCAACAAGCAGGTCGACGACGTCTTCACCGCCCGTGACGTGTTCCGGATCGATCACTACCTCGGCAAGGAGACGGTCCAGAACCTGCTGGCCCTGCGCTTCGCCAACGAGCTGTTCGAGCCGATCTGGAACCGCAACCACATCGACTCCGTGCAGATCACCATGGCCGAGGACGGCGGCATCGGGAGCCGGGCCGGCTTCTACGAGGGCACGGGCGCGGCCCGCGATGTCCTGCAGAACCACCTGCTGCAGCTGCTGGCCCTCACGGCGATGGAGGAGCCCGTCAACTTCGGCGCCGAGGCCCTGCGGACCGAGAAGCGCAAGGTCCTG
>JANXUE010000198.1 GCA_025352005.1 Frankiales bacterium | reverse complement strand
GCCAGCAGCCGCGCGCCGTCCCACACCTTGCCGGCCTGTTCGCCGCGCGGGATCTGGCTCATCACAGGCCCGAAGAATGCGACTCCGTCGACGTGGATCACGGGGGTCCCCACGTCCACGCCGACCGGGTCCATCCCGCGGTGGTGCTCGACCTTGAGGGCCTCGTCGTACGACGGGTCGGTGGCCGCGGCTGCGAGGTCGGCGGGCAGGCCGGCCTCCTCGAGCGCCCCGGTGAACAGCGCAGGGTCGTCGATCTCGACCTTGTCGTGGTGGATCCGGGTGCCGAGCGCGGTGTACAGCGGGAGCAGGTCGTCGGTCTTGTCCCGCGCGGCGATGCAGACCCGCACCGGGCCGAATGCCTTCCTCATCAGCTCGCGGTAGTCATCGTCGAGCTCACGCCCGTCGTTGAGCACGGCGAGGGACATGACGTTCCATGTCACCTTCACGTCGCGAACCTGCTGCACCTCCAGCACCCACCGCGAGGTGATCCAGGCCCAGGGGCACAGCGGGTCGAACCAGAAGTCCACAGAGGTCGTCATGTGGCCGAGGATAGCCGGAAGTTGCACAGTCAAGCACCCCGATTCCTGACCTGCCGCTTGGACGAAGGTCAGGCGGGTGAGGCATCGTTATGAAGTGAGTTCTCAACGGCAGGCCCGGCGAAGGGACCTCGAGCGTCTGTGTGCGCTGCTGCTGGTCACCTGCGCGGCCGTCGCCCTGACCCAGCACCTGGCCGTCAACCACCGCAACTTCGACATCCGCGTGTACGTCGGAGCGGTCACGTCCTGGGTCGACGGCGGGGACCTCTACGCGTACGGCATCGGCAACCGCCACCTCGGCTTCACCTACCCGCCGTTCGCGGCGCTGCTCATGGTGCCGATGACGCTGGTGCCCCGGGCGGTCGTCATCGTGGCGAACGCCTCCCTCATCGCCGTCGCAGCCGCCGTCGTGACGCGCATGTGCGTCTCCGGCAGCCGGCTCGCTGCCCGGTACGGCGCGCTGCTCACGACGGCGTTCGCCCTCCCGGTCGCGATGCTGCTGCAACCGCTGCGCGACACCCTCGGGTTCGGCCAGGTCAACCTGTACCTGGCCGTACTCGTGCTCGCCGACCTCGTCGCCCTGCGTCGCGGGTCACGGTGGGCCGGCGTCGGTGCCGGCCTCGCGACCGCGATCAAGCTCACGCCGGGACTGTTCGTGGTGTTCCTGCTGCTCGTCGGCGAGCGCCGGGCCGCCCGTAACGGCGTTCTCGCCGCCGCCGCGGCAACCCTCGCCACCGCGGCCGTCGCGCCCGGCACCTCCTGGACCTACTGGACCAGCGCGCTGTTCGACTCCTCCCGGGTCGGCCACCACGACGACGCGGCCAACCAGTCGATCGGCGGCGTACTGGCCCGCCTGTCGGAGAGCCAGCACCTGCCGACCGGCCCGTGGCTGCTGGCCGTGGCCGTCGTCCTCCCGCTCGGGCTGTGGCGGGCCCGGGCGGCGTGGCGGAACGGCGACGACCTCGCCGCCTACGCCCTGGTCGGCCTGACGGCCGGGCTGGTCAGCCCGATCACCTGGGTGCACCACCTGGTGTGGCTCGTCCCGGCCCTCGTGGTCATCGTCGACACCGGCCTGGCCCGGGTGAAGGGGCTGGGCGCCACCGTCCGCCGGCGCGCCGCCGCCCAGCTGCTGCTCGCGGCGACGACCGTCGGGTTGTTCGCCTCGGGGGTCAACCTCAACGTCGGCCAGCACGTCGGCCACCACCTCACCCGGGGGCTCGGCGTCATCCTCGGCGAAAACGCCTACGGCGTCTGGACGCTACTGCTGCTGCTCACCGTCCCTACCGACCGACGGTCAGGTGTTCAGACTGCCCACCCGAAGCCGCCGCGTGTAAGAGTGATCGTCGACCAACCTACGGAAGGCCAGGTACGTGAGCGAGAACAACCTGCACCGCGATGAGGCCCACACCCGGGCCGGGCTACTCACCGTGGCGTCGTACGACGTGGAGCTCGACTTCACCGACGGTTCCGGTGACAAGCCAGGCGAGACGACCTTTCGGTCGCGGACCGTCGTCCACTTCTCCTGCTCCGAGGTCGGGGCCAGCACGCACCTGGACCTGACCGCCCCGACGCTGCTGGCGGCCACCCTCAACGGGAGGGCCGTCACCGACTTCGACGGCAACCGGCTGCAGCTCACCGACCTCGAGCTCGACAACGAGCTCGTCGTCGAGGCCGACATGGCCTACATGCGCACCGGCGAGGGCCTGCACCGCTTCGTCGACCCGGTCGACGGCGGCGTCTACCTCTACACCCAGTTCGAGACCTTCGAGGCGCACCGCATGTACGCCTGCTTTGACCAGCCCGACCTCAAGGCGGCCTTCCACTTCGTCGTCCGGGCGCCCGGCGACTGGGTGGTCATCAGCAACAGCGCCGTGTCGGACGGGCCTGTCGACGGCGAGCCGGGCACCTGGCACTTCGCCCCGACGCCGCGGATGTCGACGTACATCACCGCCCTCATCGCCGGCCCCTACCACCACGTTCATGACCACCACGACGGGATCGACCTGGGGCTCTACTGCCGCGCGTCGCTCGCGCAGCACCTCGACGCCGAGGAGCTGTTCACCGTCACCCGGCAGGGCTTCGACTTCTTCCACCGCATCTTCGACTACCGCTACCCGTTCGGGAAGTACGACCAGCTGTTCGTCCCGGAGTTCAACGCCGGCGCGATGGAGAACGCCGGGGCGGTGACCTTCCTCGAGGACTACGTCTTCCGGTCCAAGGTGACCGACGCGGCGTACGAACGGCGCGCCGAGACCCTGCTCCACGAGATGGCCCACATGTGGTTCGGCGACCTCGTGACGATGCGCTGGTGGAACGACCTCTGGCTCAACGAGAGCTTCGCGACGTACATGTCGGTGTTGTGCCAGGTCGAGGCGACCCGCTGGACCAACGCCTGGACGACTTTTGCCAACAGCGAGAAGACGTGGGCGTACCGCCAGGACCAGCTGCCGTCGACGCACCCCATCGCTGCGGACACCCCGGACATGGAGGCCGTCAAGGTCAACTTCGACGGGATCAC
>JANXUE010000104.1 GCA_025352005.1 Frankiales bacterium | reverse complement strand
CTCGCCATGTCCAGCAGCAGCGACGGTCAACTTCCTTGGGTTCCGGGCTCGATCTGGGAAGGGGGAGCTTCAGCTACTCGACCTTCTCGGTGATGAAGCAGTGGGTTGTTATCCACCTGGCCCGGCGACCTCGGCCGAGATGAGGTAACTACACCTACCGTTCACTTCCGCAAGCGGTCTTCAACCGGCTGGAGGGAGTGCCGGGTCGGGCTGGGGCTAGTCGAAGATGACGGCGGCGCCGCGGCGACGCAGGTCTGCAAGCCCGTCTCGCATGGCCTGCAGTTTGTCGGGCGGATGTCCGACCCAGTCCGCGACCTCCCCGACGATCTCGACGGGCTGCTGAGTGCGATAGGACCGGGTCGGATTGCCGGGAAATTTCTTATCCGTCAAATTCGGGTCATCCTCTAGTGCTCCCGTCGCCTCAACGATGTAGATCCGCCCGCGGCCCTCTCCAACGGCAAGTTCGGCGCCCCACGTCGCGGCGTCGAGGGTCTCCGTTACGTACACGTGGTTCATGATCCGGCCTTCCTCGAAGTTCGACTCAAAGCCCGGCGTCAGATGATCGCCCACGGCGAGGGAAGCTTTCGTACCGTGGAACAGCGCCCCCGACGTGTGGGCTTCGAACGGCTGCGGCTCGCTCATGCCTACCTCCAACTGGTGACAGTGCATCCGGAGCCGCGAACCATAGGGATCAAACCCTGCCCTCATGAGGGCTAAGCCTTTCTGTCAGACTGAAGCAGAGGGCATGGCGACTTCGCACGTTTCCAAAGGTGAAGAAAGCCGGCTCTTCGCGCTCCGAAGGGCACCTACTCGCTGGGCGTCTGCAGTAGTTGCGGCGAGGAGGCGAAGCCAAGTCGTTCGTACAGGGGCACCGCGCGGCGTCCAGACTGGACTGTCACCCGACCGGCCCCATGATCGAGCGCGTGTCTCGTTGCCGCCGTGATGAGAGCGGCACCGACACCAAGCCCGCGCTGATCGGGCAAGACGAACACGCTTTGGATATCGCCGGAGTAGCGGGCAGGTGTGCCGGGTCGGGGGACACGCGGAACGAGCGCTAGCCACGCCATCCCCATCGCCCCGATGTGGGGGCTGCGAGCAATGAAGGCGAAGTGGGAGCGGTTGTGGTCCACCCACCAGTCGCCCAAGGCAACGGCGAAGGAGTCGATGGTCTGCCTACCCTGTTCGGCTGGCGCGGCGTGCAACCAGAGCAAGCGAGCCAGATCGGCGAGGTCTTCACTTACGGCGAGGGCAATGTCCACGTCGTGAGTCTTCTACGCCGCCACCTCGGGAGGATAGGGCCGGCGGACCGTTCACCGGCCGGCCTGAGCAAAGAAGGCCGGCTATCCGATCGCTCCGGACGCCCAGACCTTGCACACTGGCGCCATGAAGAGCCGCGTCATGTACATCGAGCACAAGGGCGGGGACCTGACCGGTTCGGCACGGATCGGGCGTGTCACGTTCTCAAAGACGATGAAGCGCGTCTACTACGGCGAACAGGTCTTCCAGCGGAACGAGATCCCCGGCTTCAAGTCGAACCACTACGACGTCGAGACCGGCGACGAATACTGGATCTCGGGGCCGAAGAAGGCCGGCGGCGACCGCCTCTACGGCGAGCAGGTTCGTATCGAGATCGACGAGGACGTCCGCGAGGAGTACCGGACGAAGATCCGCGCACAACCCGAGCGGAGCAACGAGGCCGACGCGAGCAAGTAGCGCCGCCTCGAAGGACGACGAAGAAGGCCGGATCTTCGGGGCCGGAAGCGGCACCTACCCACGGTGCGGTCGGCGGTTCTCGACCTCCCCGGCCATGCGATCCTCACCACCCTGCCGCAGGCCCGCTTGCACGCCGTCGACGTCAGCGTCACTCCGGTTCTGACTCACCTTCGCCTTCGCCTCGATGCGCGAGACGAGCAACTCGACACCGACGATGGCTCGGAGTTGGCCGTCGATGAAGCGAGCGGGCGCGTCGCTCACCGTCCACGGCTCGTCGCGCCCTGCCTCATGCTTCTCAGTGAGCTCGTTCACGACCTGTCGTACGAAAGCGACGTCGTCCACGACCTTCATCGAGCCATACACATGCGCCTTCACGTAGTTCCAGGTCGGGACCACGCGCCCGTGCTCCGCCTCCGTCGCGTACCAGGCCGGGGTGATGTAGGCGTCCGGCCCTCGCACGATGACAAGTGCTCACAGTCCGGCCGCTGCTGCCACTGCGGATTGTTGCGAGCCAAGTGCCCACGCAACCTGCCGTGTGGCCCGACGGAGGGGTCGTAGATGAACGGGATGAGGCTCGCCCCAAGCCCGTTGTGCCCGTGAGTCACCAGGTCACCCGCTCCATGCGCCACAAAAAACTGCCGGAGGTCATCCGGCTGCATCTCGAAGCCCTTGGGGACGTACATTCTGCGCTCCTAGGCTGGACGACAACACCAGGCTAGCCGGGCTACCGTCGCAGGCAGCCGGCCTGGTGAAGAGGGCCGGATAGCCACCGGTTGGCTCGCGCCTCACATGCCGGTCCGTCGAGCGTTCGGGTCCGCGGCATGAAATTGGTCATCGCGCGCGGCTCCGCCGACTACGTCGGCCGGCTGGCCGCGCACCTCCCGTCGGCGAGCCGGCTGAGGCTGGTCAAGGCCGACGGCTCGGTCAGCATCTACGCGGACGACCGGGCGTACAAGCCTCTGATGTGGATGAGCTCCTCGTCGGCGTAGAGCATTCTCGACGTGCGCGCCGGTCCAGCGCGGGATGGCGATGCGGAGGACTGGGCGGGATCCTGTCGCATAGGGGTTACGAATCCCGTCCGCCGGTGTTCACCGAGATGTTCGGCTTCCGTCTGCCTGCCCCGACCAGCGTGGGGCGCATGACCTCACGCTCCCGCGCGGCCATTGCGGCGCTCGCTCTGTCCCTCGTCGGAACCGCCATCGCCCAGGCACCCGCCCAGGCCCTGCCCGGCGACGCCTCCGCCCTGACGATGGCGCTCTACGGCGACGTGCCGTACGGGCGCACCCCCACAGGCCGGGGGAGGGTGGCAACGCTTTCGTCGACGGCCAGCCGGTCGACTACGCCAACGGCAACCCGGTCGCCAACCTCGAGCTCATCCGGTCGCTGTTCTTTGCCAACCCGGGCACGACCCTGGGCGACGGCAACCTGCACGTCCAGGCCCAAGAGGGCTTCCCGGAGGACGTGCAGTGGCAGCGCAAGGGGATCCAGTTCGTCACGCTCAACATCCCTGGTGGCTCCAACAACGACACCGACCCCTGGTACGGCGCAGCCACTGCCTCGGAGGAGCAGAGGAACGAGGTTGCGTCCCGCACCGCTGCGGACCTGACGTGGCTGGACACCGCTTTCGCTCGGGCCTCCGCCGACGGTGCCAAGGGGGTCGTCGTGCTCACGCAGGCCGACATGTGGGACCTCGACGGCAAAGATGCCTCGCACCTGTCCGGCTACGAGCCGTTCGTGAAGAGCCTCGCGGACCACACCAACGCGTACGGCGGTCCGGTGATGCTGTTCAACGGCGACTCCCACGTCTACCGGTCCGAGAACCCGTTCTCGGCGACCGCGCCGTGCGAGACCGAGAGCGGAGCCTGCACGAGCGTCGCGGCGACGCACCCCGGCTACACGGTGCCGAACTTCCACCGCGTCGTCGTGCACGGCAGCACGTTCCCGTTCGAGTGGCTCAAGCTCACGATCGACCCCCGCGGGGACGGCATGTTCGGGCCGTTCTCGTGGAGCCGTCAGGCCACCGGCATCACTGCCGCGACCCCCGCCTCCTGACCGCCGAAGCCGGATGGTTATGGGAGGTCTTGGTCGCGTGGCGGAGCCCCACCAGTCAGGGATCGCCGAGTCCTCGGAGCCCCCTGACACCGGCCGGCTCCAGTTCTCCTGGGCTTGTTGCGGGGCTCCTTTCGCGTCCAGCCATGGCGGATGCGCCGGCCCTGAGCGATGCCGTCCGGGTGGTCGGCAGGAGTGCCACGGCCCCGGTGCGCCAGACAGCGAGGACGCGGTGGCAGCGCTCGACCTAGCCGAGCTGTCGGTGTGTGCCGGTGCGACAGCCGGGTAGAGGACCAATGCGCCGGCACCCCGTGCCGCTCGGCCGTGAACCCGCCACCCCTAGTCCAAGGAGCACCGTGTCCCACCACCTCGATACCCCCGAGGCCGCCGAGCGCGGTCAGCTGTTCATCGATGACCTGTTTGTCTTCGGGGTAGACGCCAGCACCGTTCTCGTGCTGGACGTCAATTCGACCGTGACCGGGTCGCACGCCGACCCCGACTTCTGGCCGGGGGCGCGCTACGAGCTCAAGGCCCACCTCGACGGCTCCGCCCACGAGCAGGTCACCTACCGCGTGACGTTCGGGGAGCCGGAGTCGGCAGGGCAGTCGATGCGACTGGAGGTGCTTACCGGTGACGACGCCTTGCAGGACGCAGCGCAGGGCGCCCTCGTGGTCGAGGGCCAGACCGGACAGGTGGCTGAAGCCAGCGGGATCCGTCTCTGGGCCGGTCGCGCGGCGGACCCCTTCTTCTTCGACCTGTCGCTGCTAGAGCCGGTCAGCACGTCCGTGCGGGAGGGAAGCGCCCTCGACCTGTCGGGCTGGCACCCGGAGAAGGCGGAGAACACCTTCGGTGGCACGACGGTGGCCTCGATCGTCATCGAGGTGCCGCACGGCCAGCACGGGCTGTCCGCCGGTGCGACGGCAGGCGTGTGGGCCGCGACCAAGCTCAAGGACGGTGACCGTTGGCGCCAGGTGAACCGCGGTGGCCACCCGATGATGTGGCCGGTCCTGTGGCCGGACGACACCGACTTCTCCGACCCGGCCAACGCCCGGCACCCGAGCGAGGACGTCGCAGCCTTCAGCGATGAGCTGGCCGGACTGGTCGCCGCTGCCGTCAAGGCCTCGGGCAGCCGTCCGGACCCGGCCACGTACGGCGGCGAGGTGGCAGCCGTGCTGCTGCCCGACGTACTGAGCTACGAGATCGGGACTGCTGCGCAGCTGGACTCTGGCACGCGCAACGGTCGGCCCCTGGACGCCAACGCTGCGCAGGTCATGCTGTCGCTGTTCAGCGGCACGACAATCGACGCTGGCCTCATCGCCGACGCGGCCGAGGACGCACGAAGCAGCGACTTCCCGTACGTCGTCCCCGCCTGACCGCCAGGGCCTGCCATACGGTCGGTAATCGTAATCTCCGCTGGCGGCAGCAGGACCCTCGTGCTCGGTCACTGGACTGACGATAAGCCGGCTACCGTCATACCTGCCGGGCTGAGCAAAGAAGGATGCTCCTCATTGTGTCAAGGGCTGCTGTGGCTGGGGCAGTAGTTGGAAGAGTTCGCGGGCGACGTACCTCTTTAGGCACCGCATGATGAATAGCTTCTGCTTGCCTTCCTTGGTGCGCCGCTGGACGTAGGCCTTGGTGGTGGGGTCGTTGGACATGCGGACCAGCACGATGCGCCACAGGGCACTGTTGGCTTGTCGGTCCCCGCCGCGGTGGAGGCGGTGGTAGCCGTCGGTCTTGCCGCTCCCGGTGTGGATCGGGGCCACTCCGCACAGCCGCGCGAAGGCAGCTTCGGAGCTGAGGCGCTGGGGGTTGTCCCCGACGGTCATCAGCAGTGTCGCGGCGCTGTCAGGGCCCACGCCGAAGGCCTCGAGCAGAGCGGGGGCGACCTCGGCGACCAGGGCGGTGCGACGGGCGTCGAGCTCGAGGATCTCCTCGTCGAGGTACTGGACCCGTCGGGCCAGGGCCCGCAGCGCGACCTTGCTGACGGTCTCGACGTCACTGCCGGCGCGGGGCCGGTAGGCACCGCACGTCGCGACGGTCTGCTTGATCGTCAGGGACCGCAACTGCTCCCGCAGGTCTGCTGGGGCGGTGCTGACCAGGCTCCGGATCTGGTTCAGGGCCTGAATGCGGGCCTTCACGCACGACAGCCTGGCGACGCTCAGAACCCGGATGCCCTCGACGTTCCCGCCCTTGGCCTTGGGTGCTCCGAGGGCGGTTCCGGCGAGCACGGAACGGGCCGCCGCGACCGCATCCAGCGCATCGGACTTACCCACCCTGCGGCGGACCTGCCGGTTCGGCCGGTCGACCTCCACGACCGTCACCCCGGCCGCTTGCAGCGCGCGGGTCAGCCCAGCGCCGTAGCTGCTGGTGCCCTCGACCCCGACCTGGCCGATCGTCCCGAAGCTGCGCAGCCACGCCAGGAGCTTGCGGTAGCCGGCTGGGGTCGTGGGGAACGACTCGGTCCCCAGCAGGCCCCCGATGTGATCCAGCGCGGCAGCGACGTGCACATCAAGGTGGGTGTCGACGCCACCGGTGATCAGGGCCTCAGGGACTTCGGTGTCGTTTCCTGGCAGGGTTGAGCGGGCCATCGCGGTCTCCTTCGTCTGGGGCGTGGTGGCAGCACCGGCCGGACGGCGGACAAGACAGCGACGGGCCTGTTACAGCAAGCTCCTCATAAGTCACCCCGACCGGCTGGTGCGCTTTTCTACAAGCCCTCGACGCTGAGCCGACTGATCCTTCTCAAGACAACATGATCGTGTCAGCCGGTTGGTTTGGGTCAGACCCAGCCCCGAGTGCTCGGCCGCACCCTCGCAGGTCCAGGACCCCCAAGAAGCAGCAAACAGATCATCGCTGCCGGCTATCAACTCGGCTCGGTACCTGACCGCGTCGGGTGGGCGGGCGTCATTGCCAGTCGACGATGACAGCGCCGATCTGGGTGGCGCTGGCCTTGAGGCTCTTGTCCCGCGTCCAGAGCCGCGTCCCTGGCGACAGGAGCACTGAGCCCAGTAGGTGGGCGTCTACTGGGCTGAGGCCCTTGCTCCACAGGGCGTGAGTGCCGACGAGGAGCAGCAGCTCGTCATGGCTGAGGGAAGGGCTCATGGTGAGTCGGCCGAGCGATGCGATCACCGCGTCCCGGTTCTTGAGGCTTCCCAGCGCCAACTCTTGGATGACCAACGGGTGGCAAGCGACCTCGTCACGTGCGAGGACGTTGTTGAGGGTTGGCTCGCTGTCGTGAAGGTGGTCGATCCACACAGAGGTGTCGACCAGGATCACGACGGGCTGGTCCGCCGTCGTGGTGCGGCCGAAGCCTCGGGGTCGCTGCCGCCGAGGGCAGCCAACCGCTTCGCGCTCTCGATCCGGATGAGGGCTTCGAGGCCTTCGCGCAAGAGTGCAGTGCGCTCGGTTACGCCTGTCAGCTCGGCGGCACGTTCGAGTAGTTCATCGTCGATCGTGACTGTTGTACGCACGGCGCCTCCCAGAGTCCGCATCAACACTAGCATCAAGTGATGCGCATTGGGATGCGGCGGACAGCAGGTGTGGGAGGTGAGGAGCGACGCCTCTCCGAGGTCCGTCAAGGGATGCAGGCAGGTAGCCGGCCGCAGCCGCACCCCCACTCACCGCGTGTGCCACCGAGACAAGAGCCACGTTCAGTCGATGACCGCAACCATCGCGATCGAGATCAGGAGAATGGGCCTGTCGACCCCGATCCTGGACACGCAACGTGGTGGTTCGAGCTCTGGGAAGAACTCGGTGAAGACCTCGCTGACCGTCCGGGCGTCCTCTGAACGCCGCAGCAGGGTGTGCACCATGACGATGTCGCTGAGCTCGGCGCCCGCTGCTCGCAGGATCGACTGGCAGTTGAGGAGGGCTTGCCGGGTCTGTTCCCGGACTGTCGGTCCTACGAACTCACCGGTTGTCGTGTCGATCCCGACCGTCCCGCCCACGTACACGGTGTTGCCCGCCCTGACGGCCTGGCTGTTCGGGACCGGCGTTCAGATCATGCGCATGACCAGCCGGCTGGCGGCAAGGGCCGCTGGGCCGGAACCGCGGACGGTCCCCAGCACCCCTTCCAGGGCCGAGACAGCTACCCGAGGTAGGCAGTCACGCGGACCGAGATGAGAACGCCCGGAAGATCAACGCCGAGCCGAGCCACGTACCGGGCAGGAGGGTCGCTGGGGAACCACGCGGCGTACTCCTCGTTCATCCCATCGAAGTCCTCAGACCGGCTGAGCAGGACCCCGACCTCGACGACGTTGTCCAACGTCGCCCCTGCCGCTGCCAAGACGAGCTCGCAGTTCCGCATCGCCTGCTTGGTCTGCGCTCCGATCGACGGTCCCGCGAGGGCACCAGTGGCTGCTACCAGGCCCACCATGCCCGAGACGTAGACATGACCTCCGGCCTTCACCGCCTGGCTGTACAGCGGCGAACTGGGAACGTCCTGCGTCCTGATGATCTCGCCCACAGGCCCACGTTCCTCCTACCCACACGGTCTGTCTAGACGCCTCACAAAACAGTCGACAAGCGCGGCGTCATTGAGTCTCGCGCGGGCCGGCCTGAGCGAAGAGCCGGCAGCGATGATCTGATTGCTGCTCCTGGAGGTCTTGGACCTGCGAGGGTGCGGCCAAGCACCCGAGGTTGGGTCTG
>JANXUE010000023.1 GCA_025352005.1 Frankiales bacterium | reverse complement strand
CAGCGGCGACCACGAGCTCGCCCCGGTTCTCATGGCCGCGCAGGCTTACGCGGCCACGCGCTTCCCACATCGTGCTGGGGCTGGTGTTCGGGGGGTTGACGGGCCTGCTGCTGCTGCGGCAACCGGGCCTGATCCTCACCGACACCAACCGGGACGTCTACGTCGTACCCGGTCGGGTCCTCCGGGCAGCAGTCTCGGCGTGGTCCGAGAACTCTTACCTGGGTGCACCCAACTACGACAACGGGATTCTGCCGGTCGCCCTGCTCTCGTGGTTGCTCCACCTGGTAGCGATGCCCTCGTGGCTGGTGGCCCGCCTGATCAAGCTCGGGTTCCTGCTTCTGGCAGCCGTGGGAGTGGCCCGCTGCTATCGGCGCCTTGGCCTCCCGTGCGGCCCGGGTGGGGCCGGCCCCGCGGCCGCGGCCGTCGTCTACGTGGCGAACCCGTTCGCGGTGACCGGTGCCGCGACCCTGCCCCTTCTTCAGCCGTATGCGCTGCTGCCCTGGCTGGTCGTCTCACTGCTCGCGCTCGTCGAGACCGGAGGCTGGCGCCGGGCCGCGGCAGCAGCCCTGGTGTTCGCGGCGATGGCGGGCGTGAACGCAGGAGTGGTGCCACTGCTCGTGATGGGCCTGAGCCTCGGGATCACCCTGGTGCACGCCTTGTCGACGGGCACGGCCGCTCCTCCTCGCACGCTGCTGCTGGCCGTCAGCCGCTTCGCGATGCTCTCCGTGCTGCTGTCGGCGTACTGGCTGGTGCCTGCGCTGTCGGCCCTCAGCACCGGCACGGCGGTGGCCGGCAGCACCGAGACCCCGGACTCCGTGGCGGCGACCAGCTCCTACGCCGAAGTGCTGCGGGGCTTGGGCCTGTGGACGGTCTACGGCAGCAGCCCGCGTGGTCCCTTCGAGCCAGGTTTCACCGCCTACCTCGTCACAGCGCCCGTCGTCCTGGCCAGCTTCTTGTTGCCGGTGCTCGCGTTTGGCGGTGCTGTGGTGTCGCGCGCCCGCGGTCGGCTCCTGCCCGTGTTGGCCCTGCTGGCAGGCGCCGTCGTCTCAGTGGGGATCTACCCCCTGCGCGGTCGCACCCCGGTGGGGCACGCCCTCTCGTGGGCCTTTGCGCACGTCCCGGGCGCCATCGCCTTTCGCACGACCGTGAAGGCCGGTCCGCTCGTCGGATTCGGGTTGAGCCTGCTCACAGCAGTGCTGGTGGCGACGGTGGCCGCCCGCCTGCGCGGGCGCCCCCTTCGGACAGGCGTGGCGGCGCTGGCGGCAACGGCACTGCTAGTTGGCTGGAGCTGGCCCATGGTCACCCACGGGCTCTACCGAAATAGCTTGCCCGTGCCTGGATACTGGCACAAGCTCGCGGATGACCTGAACGCGCAGGGTGGTGACGGCCGGGTGCTGTTCCTGCCTGGCCAGGTAGGGGCCGACTACCGCTGGGGTCAGCCCTCGCCCGATGACATCTTCTCGTCCCTGCTCGTGCACCGTCGCGCGGTGGTCCGGACGACGGTGCCGGCCACGACCGCCCCGGCGGCCAACTTGCTCGCGGCCCTTGACCTCGCTCTGCAGTCCGGGCAGGCGACCGGCAGTGCGGTGTCCGCGGTGGCCCGAGCCCTGGGTGCCACCGACGTCGTCCTGCGCAACGACGTCCACTGGGAGTACGACGCGGGCGCCCGCCCCGCTGCTCTGGTGGGTACCGTCAGCCATGACCCCGGCCTGGCCTTCGTGCGCGCCTACGGCGTACCGGGCCAGAACACGGGGACACCGGCGGAGCGGTCGGGTCCCGACGGCGCCTTCGAGGCCCGGCTGCCGCCGCTGTTGCACTACGCGGTCCGGAGCCCCCGCTCGCCCGCTAGGGTCGAGTCAGCTCGGGGAGCTGTGCTCGTGGACGGCGACGCGGCTGGAGTCGCCCAGGCGTCCGCGGACGGCGACCTGACCAGGGATGCGGCAGTGCTCGAGGCCGGGGACCTGACTGGGAGCGCTCTGGCACGGGTCGTGCCGGACCTCGGTCGGCTTGTGCTTACCGATACCAACCGGCGTCGGACCTACGACGACCACCGGGTGGCCTCCACCGGGCCACTGGTGGGCGCCCAGGACGGCGTCGGGACCAGTCGCGTGTTGTACGGGCCGGCCGACCAGACCGTGCAGCGATTCGACGGGGACGTGGCCGACATCTCGGCCACTCAGGAAGGCTCTGTTTTCGGCGTGCAGCCGGACAGTGGAGCTGCGCTGGCTTTCGACGGCCGTCCCGGCACGGCTTGGAGGTTTGGCGACTTCGGATCTGCGGTCGGCCAGCAGGTGGTGGTGCGCTTCGGTCGGCCGGTTTCGTTGCGCACCGTGGTGCTGCACCCGCTCCCGACAGGTCCGGTGCGGCCCTCCCAGGTCGAGGTGTCCACGAGCCAGGGTGCCGTCCGTGTGCCACTCGTCGGCACGGAGACGATCGTCCAGCTGCCCGGGACCGGATCCACCGACCACCTCACAGTTCGGGTGGTCGCGACATCTGGCCGCGGCATCAACGGCATCGGTTTCTCCGAGATCGATCTTCCGGGGATGAGCGTATCCGCCCGCACGCAGCTCCCGACTGCTCTGGTAGCCCGGCTTCGGGCGCTTCCTTCGGCCCTGCGCGCCCGGATCGCCAAGATTCCACTGGCCCTCGTGCTGACCCGCGACGTCATCGAGCGGGAGGCCTCGTTGGCCCGTGACTTCGCGCTGCCCGATGCTCGTCGCTTGCGGGCCTCAGGGGTGCTGCGCGCAGCCACCACCCTCAGCGATGCCCAGGCCGACGCTCTCGCTGGAGTCCCCTCGCCGGTCGAGGTTCGTGGCTCTTCTCGACTATTCGACGCGCCCCAGTTCCGCGCCAGTGCCGCCTTCGACGGCAACCCCATGACCCAGTGGGTACCCAGCGGCAACCCGGTCGGCGCGTTCGTGGATGCCCGCTTCCCCAGCCGACAAGTGGACGTGGTCACCGTGGTGCAGGGCGCCGGTACGGGAGAGGGTGGACACGTGACGGCGGCGCTCCTCCAGATCGGTGACCTGTCGCTCCGTGTCGCCCTCAAGGCTGGTACGACGGTCCTGCACGTCCCTCTTGCGCGTGTCAGTCAGGTCCGGCTGACCGTCAAGTCGATCGAGGGAGGACGCGTGATCGGGCTGGCTGAGCTGACCCTGTCCGGTCCAGGGTCGACCTCGGCTCTCGCCCCCCGGGGTCACGCCGCAGTCCCGTGCATCACGGTTGCGCGACTGGACGGCGCCCCCGTCGACGGCCGACCTGAGGTGGATCAGGCTCAGCTGGTTGACGGCGGTCCGGTTCCGTTCGTCGCCTGTGGGCGCCCCACAGCGCTTGGCGCCGGACCCCACCGGGTCATCAGCGCTGCCTGGACCCTGGACCGGCTGCGTCTGTCCGATGACCTCGTCAGCCCTCCATCCGCGCCGCTGCCCACCGCGGTGCTGCGCTTTAGCAACGCCGTCCGGCAGCAACTGGAGGTGACGGGCGCGCAGGCGCCCTACTACGTCACCACGGGGGCGGCGTTCGACCCGCGGTGGCGAGCGTCCGCGAACGGACGCTCCCTGGGACCCCCGCAGCTCGTTGACGGTTACGCAGTGGGCTGGCGGGTCGATGACCTTCGGGCGGCCACCATTACAGTGACCTACAGACCGCAACGAGCCCTGCAGGGGGCCGCTTGGACGACCGTCGCCGCGGTCGCGCTGTGCTTGGCTGGGCTGACGTTGCCCCGGCGTCCAGCTCCCGGGATGGTGGTCGCAACAGTTCCTGGCCCGCGGCGCAAGAGGCGGCTGCTGCGGCGCTGGGTGCTGGCGGTCGGGTCGGCTGCCCTTCTGGGCGGCCCCGTGCTGGGGATGGTGGCACTCGCCCTGGCCCTGCTTGACCTCGTGGGCCGTCCTTCGGCGCGCTCGCTAGGTGCGACCGGAATCCTGCTGGCTGGGACCGTGCCCCTGGCGTGGTTCGTCAGCAATCGGACGCGCTTCGGCCGGGTCGGCTTCGACCTCGTTGAGAACGTGCGGGTGCCCCACCTGCTCGCCGCTGTCGCCCTGCTGCTGGTGGTCGTCGCCACAGTGCGCGACGTCGCCGACCCCTCGCCACGAACGGACCCCTCGTGAGTCACCCTGCCGGAGACCGGCCAGAGCGACGCATGCTGTGGGCCATGCTCCGAGGGCAGCGGCCCTGGCGGGAGCTCCACTACCTGTCTCTCATGCCGCGTACCAGGGTCACGGCGATCGGCGAGGTCAGGCCGCCTGAGCAGGTGGACTTCTTCGAGACGCGCTATCGGCAGCCTTCGACTCGCTTCGTGGAGGCCGGGGCGCTCTGCTGGATGCGGGACCTCCAGCAGGCGCCGGCGGATATGGACTGGGAGGCATCGCTGGAGCTGTGCTCCCTTGTCACGGGCCAGGTCAGCGTCCAGGCCCGACGGCGTGCGACGCGCCAAGCGGTCCTGGTGTGGGCCAACGACCCCGACACGCCGCTGTACCGCCTGCCGCCTTACCGGCAGGCGGTGCACCGGGCTCGGGACGCTGACCTGTTCCTGTGCTTCGTTGAAGCAGCCCGTGACCACTGCCTCGCGCTGGGGCTGCCTGCCGAGCGGTGCGCCGTCGTCCACCCAGGCGTCGACACCGCGCTGTTCCACCCTGCGCCCAAGCGCACCCGAGAGCCCGTTGCGGTGTTCGTGTCACCGGTCGCGACGAACAAGGGCATCGACCGGGTGCTCGACGCCTGGCGCCAGGTCCTCCGGCACATCCCGGACGCGAAACTCAAGGTCGTAGGACGGGGGCCGCTGGACGAGGAAGTCCACCGCGCCGCGGCCAGTGACCCGTCGATCACCCATCTGGGAGTCATGCCACGGGAGCAAGTGTCCGCCGCACTGCGGGACTCCGCGGTGTTTGTCACGGCACCGCGCGCGACGCGGGTCTGGAATGAGCAGTTCGGGCTCGCCTACGTCGAAGCGATGGCCTGCGGCCTGCCGGTGGTCACCACCGTCTGCGGGAGCAACCACGAAGCGGTCGTCGCTCCGAACCTCCGGGTCCCTGACGACGCGGAGGCCCTAGCCGACGGGCTGGTGCAGTTGCTCGCCGACCCTGACCGGGGGGACGTGATTGGTCGCCTCAACCGAAGCTACGTCGAAGAGCACTTCGAGTTGCGCCGGCAGTGCGTGCGTATGGGTGATGCCTTCGCCGCTGTGGAGGATGGGGTCGCGCTCGCGTGATCTCCCAGCTTCAAGCGTCGGTCACCGCCGGTGTGAGCGCTGCAGCAGCGTCCCCGCCAAGGCGACGGCGGTTAGGGTGGCAGCCACCAGGACCGGCGTGATCGTGGTTGGCCCGATGACGAGCAGAGTGACCGCCTCGACGGCCGCTGCGACCGCCACCAGGCGACTGGTGACGACCTCGTTCGTGGCGATGGCGCGGTAAACCACGAGCTGCACAAGGGCTAGGGCGGTGCCCTGGGCGACCCACAGTGGCGCGAGCCCGGCCAGGGATCGGTACTGATGGCCGAACGTGAACTCGAGGACAGGCCCGG
>JANXUE010000012.1 GCA_025352005.1 Frankiales bacterium | reverse complement strand
TGCCGGAACACCAACATCTCCAGCTGCATCCGCCGGTGCGAGACCACGAGCTGCTCCAACAGGCACGCCCGCACCTCACACCAAGAAAGCGGCGGCGCGAGTTCGGACATGCAGCAATAGTACAGGAAAGCGAGCAGTCTGTCAGCAGCCGAACCCACTATTTTGGATGTTTTGCCAACAGCAACAGCAGGTTGTTAGAGAAAGATAACCCGGAGAACAGAACTGTGCACCCAGACGGGGTGTCTCCAGCAACCGCCTGCGCGCACAGAAGCGGGCCAGGCACCGAGCGCACGTGCTCGGGAGCCAATGCCGTCCAGAACCTGAACGGCCTTGCGCTAGACGGGCCGGACAAGCGAGCGCAGCAGGTCCAGGTCGACGCCGAGGAGGCTGTCCCGGACGAGGGTCCGCGGGCCGGACAGGACCTGGACGCCTGGGACGCTGGGGACAGCAAGGACGCCGCAGCCCGCAGCCTCCCCTGACAGCACGCCCGCGACCGAGTCCTCGAGCACCACGCACGAAGCCGGGTCGACGCCGAGCCGAAGCGCGGCCGTGAGGTACGGCTCGGGATGTGGCTTGCCGTGCTCGACCTCGTCGCCGGAAATCGTGACGTCAAACGGGCCAAGCCCACCAATGAGCACCGCGTCAACGAGCACCCGGTACGACGAGGAAACCAGGGCCACCGGCACGCCCGCCGCCCGGAGCGCCGAGAGCAGGTCGTTGACACCGGGGAGCGTCGCAGGGCCCCGCGCGAACAGCGTCACCATCCGGTCGAGCAGCCACGCAGACGCCCAGTCGGCGAGGTCGAGGCTCTTGCCGTAGTGCTCGAGGATCGTCGGGATGGCCACGTCGAGCCGGGTCCCGACGATCGCCGCCTTGAGCTGGTCGTTCCACACACCGCCGAGCTCAGCGGCCAGCTCGACCTCGGCGACGGTCCACGCGGGCTCGGTGTCGACGAGCAGCCCGTCCATGTCCCACAGGACAGCGCCCAGCACCTCCGTCACGCGCCGGCGGCTGCCTGGATGTCGACCTCGTCCTCCACTATCGGAGATACCGATCGTGCCGGGCGGGGCGTGACCGGCGTACGGCGAAAGCGCTCGCTGACGACGGCGCGCAGAACCCGGAAACCGTCCCGCCAGGTGTTGAGTTTGCTCTCACCGTGCAGGCGGGCGAGCACGAAACTGGGTACCTCGACGACATTCAGCCGCCCGCGGGCGATCCGGGTGTTGATGATGGTCTCCACCTCGAAGCCATCGCCCCAGAGCATGCGATCCAGCGCCATGTCACCTGGCTGCAGCCCCAGGGTTGGCAAGCATCGGGTCCAGAAGGCGTTGTAGCCGTAGCAGAGGTCGGTGTAATCGGTCCGGTAGAGGACGTTGACGACCAGGTTCAACCACTGGTTGCCGACACTGCGCAGCCGGGTCAGGTCGCTGCTCCCGCCACCGGCGGCGAAGCGGCTGCCCTTGGCGAAGTCGGCGCCGGCGAGTAACGCTTCGACGTACCTGGGAATCTCCTCAGGATCGGCCGAGCCGTCGGCGTCCAACATCACGACGGTGTCACCTCGGACAGCTGCGAAGCCGCACGCCAGCGCGTTGCCCTTGCCGCGGCGGTTCTGCCTGACAACGCGCACGTCCGGGCGGCAGAGCAGGGCGGCCTGCACCGTGCCGTCGGTACTGCCACCGTCGACCAGGATCACTTCGAAGACCCGCTCGGGAAGCCGGGCAAGGACATGCGGCAGGTTGGCGGCCTCGTTGCGCGCGGGGATGACGACGCTGATGCGAGGGACGGCGTGGTCCTCGAGGACCACCAGGCGTCGGTCCTGCTCCATGTTCACGTTACGAAACGGCACAGCGTCCCTCGTCGATCGGGGGCTCGGTTTCGCCTCTTGCTCCCTGCTGGGCCATGGCGACCAGGTCGCCCAGCAGATCTCCGCTTTGCCCGTACGGTCCGTGCCTCGCCCAACCTTGCCTTTGGTTCAGCACTTCGTGCGGGTGGGGAGGCACCGCTCGAAGTGCCGTGCGTCACGCCACGTTAGGGAGACGAACGAACGAGCAGCGACATGGTGGCAGGCAACGTGCTTTTGAAAACACTATCGGAGCTGAACCGACGTCGTTGTCGTATGGCTGACGTTCTGGGCGGTGTCGGCTGACTGCGGGATGGTGCTGCGGGATGGTGATCATCAGGGTGCTTCACAATGGTGGCGCGGCGTGCAAGGCGCATCGGCTGCCGGGTGCTCGCCAACTCCCACGGTCAGGGGCTGTCCGGTGCTCGAAATTCCGGCGTCGACGCGGCAGCCGGAGAAGTGGTTGCGTTCCTCGACGATGACGCCCTTCCGGGGCCGGGCTGGCTGACCTCGTTGCGGCACCGGTTCAGCGACCCGACAGTCACCGGGGTGGCAGGAGCCGTCAAGCCGAACTGGGAGGGCGGGCGGGCTCCGCG
>JANXUE010000311.1 GCA_025352005.1 Frankiales bacterium | reverse complement strand
ACCGTAGGTGCGCCCGTCTCCTTGCACGCCAACGGATCTGACGTCGGCGAGCAGCACGACGGGGCACTGCCAGATGTCGCGGTCGAGGCCGGCGCGGGTGAGCTCCTCGCGGGCGATGGCGTCGGCCTCGCGCAGGAGGTCGAGGCGGTCCTGGGTGACCTCGCCGATGATGCGGATACCGAGGCCGGGGCCGGGGAACGGCTGGCGCCAGACGATCGCCTCGGGCAGCCCGAGCTCGAGGCCGACCGCCCTGACCTCGTCCTTGAACAGCGCCCGCAGCGGCTCGATCAGGGCGAACTGCAGGTCCTCGGGCAGCCCGCCGACGTTGTGGTGGCTCTTGATGTTGGAGGTGCCGGCACCGCCACCGGACTCGACGACGTCCGGGTAGAGCGTGCCCTGCACCAGGAAGTCCACGGGCTCGTCGGCGGAGATCTCGCGGGCGGCCTCCTCGAAGACCCGGATGAACTCGCGGCCGATGGCCTTGCGCTTGGCCTCGGGGTCGGTGACGCCGGCGAGGGCGTCGAGGAACCGCTTGCGGGCGTCGGCGACGTGCAGCTGCACGCCGGTCGAGGCGACGAAGTCCTGCTCCACCTGCTCGGCTTCGCCCTTGCGGAGCAGGCCGTGGTCGACGAAGACGCAGGTCAGCTGGTCACCGACGGCGCGGTGCACGAGGGCGGCGGCGACGGCCGAGTCGACGCCACCGGACAGCCCGCAGATGACCCGACCGGTCCCGACCTGCTCACGGATCAGGGCGACCTGCTCCTCGACGACGTTGACCATCGTCCACGTCGGACGGCAGCCGGCGGCCTCGAGGAGGAACTTCTTCAGCACCGCCTGGCCATGCTCGGAGTGCAGCACCTCAGGATGGAACTGCACGCCGTACAGCCCGGCGGAGGTGTTCTCGAAGGCGGCGACGGGGGTCGCGTCGGTGGTCGCGACGACGGTGAAGCCGGGGGGCGCCTCGGCGACCGCGTCGCCGTGCGACATCCACACCGACTGCTCCTCGGGAAGCCCGTCGAACAGCACCCCCGGGGAGGTGACGGTCAGGGCGGTGCGGCCGTACTCCGCCCTACCCGTCTGGGCGACGCGACCGCCGAGGGCCAGAGCCATCGCCTGATGGCCGTAGCAGATCCCGAAGGTGGGTACACCGGTTTCGAAGAAGCCGGCCGGGACCTGCGGGGCGCCGTCAGCGTAGACCGACGACGGACCACCGGACAAGATCACGGCCTTTGGGGCGCGGGCCCGGATCTGCTCGGCGGTGATCGTGTGCGGCACGATCTCGGAGTAGACGTGGCACTCGCGGACGCGCCGCGCGATCAGCTGGGCATACTGCGCGCCGAAGTCGACCACCAGGACAACGTCGGTCTCCGTCATCACATGGAGTCTAGGAGACTCCACGCATGAATCCCCTTGCCCGGCAGCGGGCCGCGACCGTCGCGGTCTGGCGGGCCGACGTGGCGACCCGTCCGGCCGGCGACTGGGCCGACCTCGGCGGGCTCGCCGTCCACACGACCGGCTTGGACGCGGTCCACTGGAACGGCGCCCACCTGACCCACCCCGGCGCTCTGGCCCACCTTGGCCAGGCCGAGCAGTGGTTTGCCGAGCGACACATGCCCTGGGCCGTTCTCCTCCCTGCGGAGCTCGACCTCGACCCGGGGACGCCGCATGTCACCGACCAGGCGGTCATGCTGCGCTCCCTCGAGAAACTGCCCCCACCCACGCCCGTGGCGCTGCGCTGGGACGACGCGGAGGGGGCGGCCGCGGTCCAGACGGCGTGCTTCGGTGACCCGTGGGAGATGGCCACCGCGTTCGTCGTACCGAAGCTGCGCAACGCGGCGTGCGCGGTTGCCGTCGCCTACGACGGGGCCCTGCCGGTGGCGACCGCGACCGTGGTGACGGTCGACGGGGTCGCGGGCGTCTACGGCGTCGGGACCGTGCCCGTCGCCCGGCGTCGCGGCCTGGGCCGCGCCCTGACCCTGGCCGTCCTCCACGAGGGCCAGCGGCGCGGCTGCGACCTGGCCTTCCTCAACCCCAGCCCTGAGGGGTACGCCGTGTACGCCGGGCTCGGGTTCGCCGACGCGCCACCGTGGCGGATCTACCAGGCCAGCACGACGTAGCTCGCCACCGTAGGGCGATCTCCGGGACGCCTGGCCCGAGAAATGCGGAGGCGCCGCACCGGTGCTTTGGTACGACGCCTCCGAGGTGAGCGGTCGTGGCCCCCCGACCAACGGGCCGCTCGTGCAGAAGTCCGGCCCCCCCAGGACTTCCGGGCGTCATCTCGTCACAGCCGCGCCAGGAGCGGAAGGCAGGTGTCAGGTACACGACACAGCGCGGTCACCCGACGACCGCGCACAGCCGGTCAGGCGAAGGTGCCGAGCCCCTGGGCCCGCTGGAGGTCCTTGCCCTCGGTCCGGAGCGCAGGCGCGACCATGACCTCGACCTTTTGGAACTCCTTGATCGAGGAGTAGCCGGTCATCGCCATCGCGCGCCGGAGCCCGCCGAAGATGTTGGTCGCGCCGTCGTCGGTGCCGGCCGGGCCGAGCAGGACCTCGGCCAGCGTGCCGACCGGCTCGGTCCGGACCCGAGTGCCGCGCGGCAGCACCGGATGGTGCGACGCGTGCCCCCAGTGCCAGCCGCGACCCGGGGCCTCCGACGCGCGCGCGAGGGCACTGCCCATCATGACCGCGTCGGCGCCCATCGCGATCGCCTTGGCGACGTCGCCGCCGGTGCTCATCCCGCCGTCGGCGATGACGTGCACGTAGCGCCCGCCGGACTCGTCGAGGTAGTCGCGCCGGGCGCCGGCTGCGTCCGCGATGGAGGTCGCCATCGGCACCCCGAGACCCAGGATCGCCCGGGTCGTGTTGGCCTGCCCGGGACCGACACCGACGAGGATCCCGGCCGCGCCGGTCCTCATCAGGTGCAGCGCAGACTGGTAGGTCGCACACCCTCCGACAATGACCGGTACGTCGAGCTCGGCGATGAAGCGCTTGAGGTTCAGCGGCTCCGACCGCGAGGAGACGTGCTCGGCCGACACGACGGTGCCCTGGATAACGAACAGGTCGACCCCGGCGTCGATGACCGTCTGGGCGAACTGGACGGTCCGCTGCGGGGTGAGGGAGGCCGCAACGGTCACCCCCGAGTCGCGGATCTGCTTGACGCGGGCACTGATCAGGTCGGCCTTGATGGGCTCGGCGTAGATCTCGCGCATCCGGTCGACGGCCCGGTCGGCAGGCAGGGTCGCGATCTCGGCGAGCAGCGGCTCCGGGTCGTCGTACCGGGTCCAGACGCCCTCGAGGTCCAGGACGCCGAGGCCACCGAGCTTGCC
>JANXUE010000308.1 GCA_025352005.1 Frankiales bacterium | reverse complement strand
CGTGGACCGCCAGGTTGAGGCTGTCCCAGGGCGGCAGGCTGACCCCACCACCGCGGGTCGTGAACACCCCCCGCGCAGGTCCGGGCAGGCCGGCGTCGAGAACGTTGAGCACGGCCTACTTCAAGAAGTCGGGGACGTCGAGGTCATCTTCGAAGACCACCGTGCGTCGCTGCCGCTCGGGCTGGGCGATCGGCCCCCGTGGGGTAGCAGCAGCCGGCTGAGGCATGGTGGCTCCGGTCGATGTCGACGGTGTGTAACGCGGCGCCGGGCGGCCCTGGTCTGAGCCGCTCGGCGCCTCGGCGGCAGGTTCGGCGGTCGGCTCGGCCGGGACCTGACGCCGGGGCTCGAACCGCTTCTGCGTGGGGGCGCCACTGTCGAAGCCGGCACCGATCACAGTGACCCGCACCTCGTCGCCGAGCGCGTCGTCGATGACGGCGCCGAAGATGATGTTGGCGTCGGGGTGGGCAGCGTCGGCGACGAGCTGCGCAGCCTCGTTGATCTCGAACAGACCGAGGTCACTGCCACCGCTGATGGAGATGAGGACGCCGTGGGCGCCGTCCATGCTGGCCTCGAGCAACGGACTGCTGATGGCCATCTCGGCGGCGATGACCGAACGGTCCTCGCCACGTGCGGAGCCGATACCCATCAGGGCCGAGCCGGCGCCGCTCATGATCGACTTCACGTCGGCGAAGTCGAGGTTGATCAGGCCAGGCGTGGTGATCAGGTCGGTGATGCCCTGCACACCGGACAGCAAGACCTGGTCAGCACTCTTGAACGCATCCATCACGCTGACCTGCTTGTCGCTGATGGACAGCAACCTGTCGTTGGGGATCACGATGAGGGTGTCGACCTCGGCACGCAGTTGCTCGATGCCGTCCTCGGCCTGGGCCGCACGACGGCGCCCTTCGAAGGAGAACGGGCGGGTGACGACACCGATGGTGAGGGCACCCAGGGACCGGGCGACAGCGGCCACGATGGGTGCGCCGCCGGTGCCAGTGCCGCCGCCCTCTCCGGCGGTCACGAAGACCATGTCAGCCCCCTTGAGGACCTCTTCGATCTCGTCGCGATGATCCTCGGCAGCCTGGCGTCCGACGTCCGGCGCGGCGCCAGCGCCCAGTCCCCGGGTGAGCTCGCGTCCGACGTCGAGTTTGACGTCGGCGTCCGACATGAGCAGCGCCTGAGCGTCGGTGTTGATGGCGATGAACTCGACGCCCTTGAGGCCCACCTCGATCATCCGGTTGACGGCGTTGACACCGCCTCCCCCGATGCCAACTACCTTGATCACGGCGAGGTAGTTCTGCGGTGCTGCCACGGTCTCGGGGCCCTTCGTCGTTGGTGCGGCTGGTGGTCTGGCTGGTGGTCTGGCTGGGCGAGCTGGGCTGGTGGGGCAGGCTGGCGGTGGAGGGGTGCTCGTGGCGCGGGGAAGGCGCTGCGAGATCGCGGTGACCTGAGAACCGGTCAGGCTGCAGAACGGCCAGCCGGTCGACTCTCAGCCTCAGGTAGACGCTTAGAGTTATGTCAACCTGTGGCCCGCGATGAACCGTAGGGGTCCGGTAGATGCTGGGTCAACCCGCCAGGCCGTGTGTCCCACCACAGACCTCTGCACTTCGCACGGCAGCACAGCCGGGCTGCACGGCCCGACTGCTCGAGCAACAGCTGGCCCCCCACCTTCGGCTGTCGGCCCCGCTTAGGTATTGCGAGGGAACCCGGGGTGCTGGTGCCTGCGGCGGTGGGGCGCGCGCTTCGCGGCGTACATGTCAGCGTCAGCCTGGGCGAGGAGCTCCTCGTGGTCGATGGCGCCGGCCCGCGAGACGGCGACCCCGATACTGACCCCCACCTTGAGGTCGAGAGTTCCGATGCCCTCGCCCAACACCTCCTGCAACCGGGCCACCAGCGGCGTGAGGCCTTCCTCGGTGGCACCCTCCACGAGCACGACGAACTCATCACCACCCAGACGAGACACCGTGTCGGACGGACGGACCGCTGCCAACAGCCGACTCGCCACGGTGGTGAGCACCAGGTCGCCCGTCGCGTGGCCATGGGCGTCGTTGACGGCCTTGAAGCCGTCGAGGTCGAGAAACAGCAGCGCGGTGGAGGCGCCGGTACGGACGTCACGAGCCAGGACAGCCCGGAGCCGTTCTTCCAGCAGAGCCCGGTTGGCCAGCCCGGTGAGCGGGTCGCGGACCGCACGTTCGGTCAGCGAGGCCGTGAGGGCACGCAGCTCCTCCTCCGCACGCCGCCGCTCGGTGATGTCTTGCGCACTGACCGCGAACCACGCCGGCCGACCCTGCGCGTCGGGCACGACCGTCACCCCGTGCAGCACCCAGAGGGTGCGGCCGTCAGGCGCGACGTACCTCTGCTCGGACTGCAACGACAGCTCCTCTCCCCGGAGCAGGCGCGCCACACCATCGGCGTCCCCCAAGCGGTCGTCGGGGTGCAGCACGTGGGCGAACGGAACTCCGATCAGGTCTTCGGGAGGTCGACCCAGCAGCTCGGCGTAGGTGCGGTTGGCCCGGACGTAGCAGGCCGACAGGTCAGCGAGCGCCAGGCCGATCCTGGCCTGGTCGAAGAACGTCTCGAACACGTCCTCGCTGGTGGCGAGGACCTGCATGGTGCGCAGCGCCCGCTCGGCGCGGGCATCGCTCGCCGTGACGTCTGGCTCGCTGATGGACGCCTCCTCATGCTGGTTGTCTCCCGGTCCTGCCCGCCCGGTCATCGGCACATGTGAGAGGGAAGGTGAGTGAGACCGTGCCCACAGAACGTCCCACCAACCCGGCGCGTGCCCTGGCAGGCGCGCTCAAAGCCCACGGCTGACGCGGGACGGAGATCGGACTGCCCACCGTGTCGACGCCGAGCTCAGCGGCGGGTGACCACTCCCGGGGCGCTCACGTCGAAGACAGTGCCGGGCATCTTCAGCAGAGCACGAAGGGCCAACGCCTTGGCCCGCCCGTCTGCTGCTCCACCCCACAAGACGCGACGACCGTGGGTGAGCACCAGGGTGACCTGCTCGGGTGAGGTCGCGGTCAGCCTGACCAGATCGTGGCGCAGGACCATCGGTAGCCCCCGCAGGACCGCCAGGGCTGCCACCGTGGCAGCTCGGTCGGTGGCCGGCACGGCCAGGGGGTAGACGCCGGCCGGCACGGCCTTCATCGTCGCCACCCGCACACCGTGGGTGTCCAGCAGCAGCACGTTTGCGCCCTGCGGCACCGCCACGACCGGGACCCTCTCGACCACCGTCACCTTGAGGCCATGTGGCCAGCTGCGGGTGACGGTCACCCCGGCCACCGCGGCAAGCGCCCCGACCCGGCTGGCCACAGCGGACGTGTCGACGCGGGCCAGCGGGGTGCCAGCGGGGACGTCGACGACGGCAGTGATCTGGGCAGCCGTGAGCCGGTGCTCACCGGCCACGACCACCTTCTGCAGCCCGAGCAATGACGAGCCCAGGACCAACCAACCCAGCAACGCCAGGGGCAGGCAGATTCCCAGTCCCCAACCGGTACGCCGGGCCCACACACTCCGGTGGGCCCTCCGGTCGGCGTCGGCGCGGGCCGCGAGCCGCGGAGCCGCGGACACCACCCGTGGTGGCCGGGCGACCGGGGTACGGCTCACGGCACCTCACCCTCCAGCAGCCGCAGCACCTCAGGGCCGATCTGCGTGACGTCGCCCGCCCCCAGTGTGACGACCAGGTCACCAGCGCGTGCCCGGTCCACGACCGCTGCGGGGACGGCCGTCCAGGACGGCTCGAACAGGACGTGCCCGGGGTCGAGCGGGACAGCGGCCGCCACGAGAGCGCCGGTGACGCCGGGCATCGGGTCCTCGCGGGCACCGTAGACGCCCATGACGACGACCTCGTCGGCGAGCCCGAGGGCGGCCCCGAAGTCCTCGGCGAAGGCGGCCGTCCGCGAGTACATGTGCGGCTGGAACACCACGACCAGCCGACCCCCACCGGTCATGCCACGGGCCGCGACAAGCTGGGCCCGCACCTCGGTCGGGTGGTGGGCATAGTCGTCGTACACGCGCACACCTGCCGCGCTGCCCTTGAGCTCCATCCGGCGCCGTACGCCGGTGAAGCCCGCCAGACCCTCCATCAGCACGGCCTCCGGGAGACCCAGGTCGATGCCGGCCAGCAGGGCACCGGCGCTGTTGCGGGCGAGGTGGACGCCTGGCACCTGGATGCGGACCTCACCGAGCCGCCGACCTCGCAGGACGGCATCGTAGGTCGAGATCGATCCCTTGCTCACCAACGCATCCATCCGCAGGTCGGCGCCTTCGGTGGTGCCGTAGGTGCGGACGTCGATGCCCTCGGCGCGGGCCGACGCAGCCAGAGCGACCGTCCCGGCGTCATCGGCGCACAGGACCAGGAAGCCGCCTGGGTCGACGGTCCGCACGAACTGGGCGAAGGCATCCCGGTAGGCGGCCTCGTCGAGGTAGTGGTCGAGGTGGTCGGGCTCGACGTTGGTGACGATCGCGGCGTACGGCCGGTAGACGAGGAAGGACCCGTCACTCTCGTCAGCCTCGACCACGAACAGGTTGCCACTGCCGTGGTGGGCGTTGCTCCCTGCCTCGTTGAGGTCGCCCCCGATCGCGAAGGACGGGTCGACGCCGCAGTGCTGTGCGGCAACGGTGAGCATGGAGGTCGTGGTGGTCTTGCCGTGGGTGCCGGCGACGGCGACGGCGCGATGACCCGCGAGCAGCTCAGCCAGGGCCTCTGCCCGCTTGAGGACCCGCAGCCCTCCGGCTCGGGCGGCGACGAGCTCGGGATTGCCCTCGCGGATCGCCGTCGACACCACCACCGTCTCGGCGCCGCCGAGGTGGGCTGCGTCGTGACCCACGTGGACCTCGGCACCGAGGGCGCGCAGCGCTGACAGGGCGAGGGAGTCCTTGGCGTCGCTGCCGGAGACAGCGGTGCCGCGGGCCAGCAGGACACGGGCGATGCCACTCATCCCCGCCCCGCCGATCCCGACGAAATGAACCGTCATCGTGCTGCCGCCTCGATGATCTGCGCCAGCGCCTCGTCGGCGGACCGGTGACCCAGTCCGGTGGCGGCCAAGGACATCTGCGACAGCCGGAGGGGGTCAAGGAGCAGCGGGAGAACGGTCCCGGTGACGCACGCAGCATCCAGGGCTGCATCCTGAACGAGTAGCCCACCTCCCGCGTCGACGGTCGGTTGCGCGTTGAGCGCCTGCTCGCCGTTGCCGATCGGGAGCGGGACGTAGACCGCAGGCAGTCCGACCGCGGCCAGCTCGGCGCAGGTCATCGCCCCGGCTCGGCACAGCACCAGGTCGCTGGCGGCGTAGGCCGCGTCCATCCCGTCGACGTAGTCGAGGACGTGGTGCGTCGGCGGTGGCTGCGGGCCGAGGGCGGCGCGCACGGCGTCTGCCTGCGCCGGACCGGCGATGTGCAGGACCTGTACACCGGCGGCAGCGAGGGCGGCAGCGGCCTCGACGATGGCGGTGTTGATCCGTCGCGCGCCCTGCGAGCCGCCGGTCACCAGCAGGACCGGGCCGTCGCCGAGCCCGAGGACCGCCCGCGCTGCCGGCCGGGCCACCCCGCGGTCGAGCTGCGCGATCTGCCGTCGCAGCGGGATCCCCACGACGACCGCGCCCCGAAGTCCCGTCCCGGGCACGGCGACAGCGACCCGAGCAGCAAACCTCGCCCCGAGCCGGTTGGCGATGCCTGCGCGGGCGTTGGCCTCGTGCACCACGATCGGCGTGCCACGTCGCCGGGCTGCGAGGTAGGCGGGTACGCAGACGTAGCCGCCGAACCCGACGACGACCGAGGCGTCCACCTCGTCCAGGTGGGCCGATGCTGCGCGGACCGCCGCCATGAGCCTCCCGGGCAGGCGCAGCAGGTCGACCGTCGGCCGCCTGGGCAGCGGCACCTTTGGCACCGTGGAAAGGGCGTAGCCGCGCAGCGGGACGAGGCGGGCCTCCAGCCCCTCGGCGGTGCCCAGAGCGGAGATGCCGATCTCAGAATGCCTGCGGCGGAGGGCATCTGCCGTGTTCATCATCGGCTCGACGTGCCCCGCCGACCCGCCTCCCGCAAGAACGACGTGCACCGTCACCGCCGGGGCGAGACGGGTCGGCGTACCGGCGCCGAGATGGGACGGGACCGCCGGGAGGGCACGCCCGCGGACGGGGCCGCCCGATGCAGCACCAAGGCTCGCAGCTTGCCCTGCTGGGAGGCGAGCGCCGTGGCCGCCCCCGGCTCGTCGCGCGCGAACGACAACAGCATCCCGATGCCCACCAGGGTCGGGATCAGCGCGGAGCCACCGAAGGAGATCAGTGGGAGTGGGATCCCTGTCACGGGCAGGAGACCCACAACGGTGGCCATGTTGACCAGCGCCTGCACAGCGATCCAGACCGTGATCCCGGTGGCCGCCAGGCGGGCGAAGGGGTCCTTGGTGCGCTTGGCGATCCGGAAGCCGGCGTAGGTCAGCGTCGCGAACAACAGCAGTACGGTCAGCGTGCCGAGCAGGCCCAGCTCCTCGCCGACGATCGCGTAGACGTAGTCGGTGTAGGGGTTGGGCAGACCACCGGCCCACTTCTCGCGACTCGCCCCGAGGCCCACGCCCACCCACCCGCCCCCGCCGAGCGCCTGCAGGCCCTGACACGCCTGGTAGCCCTTGAGCAGCCGATGGGTGTCCGAGCAGGGGTCGGCGAACGACGTGAGGCGCGCGAGTCGGTAGGGCTCGGCCACGGCCATCACCACACCGAGGGCCAGCACGACGCCGACGATCCAGGCGAAGACCCGACCGGGGGCACCCACGACCCACAGCAGCGCCACGAGGACGGAAGTGACGACGATCGTCGTACCCATGTCCGGTTCGAGCATGACGAGGACGCCGACCAGGCCGACGACGGGCACAAGCGGGATCACCAGATGCTTCCAGTCCCTCAGCAGCTTGCGCTTGCGGACCAGCAGATCCGCTCCCCACACGGCGATCCCGAGCTTGGCGAGCTCGCTCGGCTGCAGGTTGAAGCCGCCCGGCAGGGCAATCCACCGGCGCGCACCGTCCACGTTGCGACCGATGCCAGGGACGAGCACGGCAAAGAGCAGGAAGATGGCAGCGAGCAGGATCGGCAGGCCGAGGTGGCGCCACAGACGCGCCGGAATACGGGACGCGACCCACAGGGCCGGCAGCCCGATGCCGATGAAGATGCCCTGTCTGAGGGCGATCGCGTAGGCGGAGTGGAAGGTCTGGTACGACCGCACGCTCGAGGCGGACAGCACCATCACGAAGCCGATGGCGAGCAGCAGCCCGGTGCTGACGACCACCAGGTAGTACGACGCGAGTGGGCGCTGGAGAGCCGCCGGCCGGTTGGCCGACACCGCCCCGACGGAAGCGGCTGTCGAGACGGCCGTCACCGCAGGCTCAGGACGGCGTCAGCGAACAGATCGCCACGCTGCTTGTAGTCCGCGAAGCAGTCCATCGAAGCTGCGGCGGGCGCAAGCAGCACCGTGTCACCCGGCCGCGCGAGGGACCGGGCCGCCTCGACGACTTCGTGCATGGCCTCAGTGTCGAGGCGGGCGACCTCGACGACGGGGACCTCGGGGGCGTGTCGTGACAGTGCGTCTCGAAGGACAGCACGGTCTGTCCCCAGCAGAACAGCGGCACGCAGTCGCGGCGCCGCCTGCCGTACCAGGTCGTCGACGTCCGCCCCCTTCAGCAGACCTCCCGCAACCCAGACCACCGGCCGGTACGACGCGAGGGAGGCGGCCGCGGCGTGCGGGTTGGTCGCCTTGCTGTCGTCCACCCAGGACACGTCGCCCAGCACGGCGACCAGCGTGTTGCGGTGCGGCTCGGGGACGAAGCTCCTCAGCCCGTCGCGGACTGCGGCGGCGGGGACTCCGAAAGAGCGGGCCATGGCTGCCGCAGCAAGCGCGTTGGCGACGTTGTGGTCACCGGGTACACCGATGTCGTCGAGCGTCGCCAGCTCGGTGCCTTCCCCTGGTACGTCGGGAAAGGCACGGTCGACAAGCAGGTGCTCGACGACCCCGACCTGGCCGGCCTTCGGCGTGCGCAGCGTGAAGCCGACCTGAGGCGCGGGTGCGTGCGCGAGCAGGCCGCGCACCGCATCGTCGTCGGCGTTGCCGAGAGCGACGTCCGCGGCGAGGATGCGGGCCTTGGCCCGGGAGTACTCCCCGAAGGACCCGTGCCAGTCGGTGTGGTCGTTGGCGAGGTTGAGCAGGGCGCCGGTGTGCGGCCGCAGCGAGCTCGACCAGTGCAGCTGGAAGCTCGACAGCTCGACGGCCAGCACGTCGTAGGGCCCGTCCACCGCGTCCACCAAGGGCAGGCCGACGTTGCCCGCGGCGATGGTGCGGTGACCCGCGGCAGCGAGCATCGCCTCGAGCATCTTCACGGTGGTGGTCTTTCCGTTGGTGCCCGTCAGGGCCAGCCAGGGGGCTGCCGTCCGGCCGGGAAGGTGGGCCAGCCGCCAGGCCAGCTCCACCTCGCCGACCACCTCGACCCCCCGTGCGGCGGCCTCGACCAGGACGGGGGCAGTCGGCCGGAAGCCCGGGGACGTGACGACCAGGGCGACCTCGACCGGAAGCCCCGAAGCAACCGAGAACCCCTGCGCTGCTAGCAGGTCCAGGGCCTCGGTGGAGCCGTCGACGACCGTGACCACAGCGCCGAGCTCACGCAGGGCGCGGGCGGCCGCCTCGCCGGAGACCCCTGCGCCAGCCACCACGATGGGCCGGCCGCGGTAGGCGTCGTGCATCAGCTGAGCGACCCGTGGGACAGGAATTCCGCGTAGAACAGCCCCAGTCCGAAGGCCACGGCCAGGCCACCGATGATCCAGAAGCGCACGATGACGGTGTTCTCGGCCCAGCCGGCGAGCTCGAAGTGGTGATGGATCGGCGCCATGTTGAACACCCGCTTGCGCGTCATCTTGAAGAACCCGACCTGGATGATGACCGACAACGTCTCGATGACGAACAAACCACCGAGCACCACGAGCAGCAGCTCGGTGCGGGTGACGATGGCGACGCCCGCGAACAGCCCACCGAGGGCCAGGGACCCCGTGTCACCCATGAAGATCTTCGCCGGCGAGGCGTTCCACCACAGGAACCCGAAGCAGGCGCCCATCGCGGCCGCGGCGACGAGGGCGACATCGAGCGGGTCCCTGGCGTGGTAGCAGCTCGACGTGACGGTGCGTGCGCAGGCGTTGCCGAACTCCCAGAAGGCGATGATCACGTAGGACGCCAGCACCATCACCGACGTCCCGGTGGCGAGGCCGTCGAGCCCGTCGGTGAGGTTGACCGCGTTGGAGGTGCCGGTGACCACCAGGTAGGCGAAGACCACGAACCCGACGGTCCCCAGCGACCAGCCGCCGTAGTCACGCACGAACGACAAGTGGGTCGAGGCCGGTGCCAGTCCGGTGCTCCTGCTGCGAAACTGCAAGGCGA
>JANXUE010000296.1 GCA_025352005.1 Frankiales bacterium | reverse complement strand
CGTTGATCGCTTCGAGAGGAAGCGAGACCTCGATCAGCTTGCGTCTCGCCTCGGTCACGTGCGTCCTTCGCGATAGATGTGTCGGGTGCAACGTAACGGCCGTTGTACGGCACCCGTGGGGGAACCGCCGTCCCCCGGACCGCAGCTTGCTGGTCTGCCACTGGCAGCATGATCTCGTCGCACCGAGGCCGCCTTGAGAGTCGTGCTCCCTATGGACACGAGCTCCCCGTCCATGGACAGATTGAGGGGTCATAGTCACGTACCGAGAGGCCGCGCAGGTACGTCTCAGGGTCGATCTTGCGTTCGCCTTCCAGAACGGCCCAAGACGGCTCGATCCACCGAGCGACCACGAGCACCGACACGTGTGCGGCTCTTGCATCTCGGGCGGCCAAGACTGCGGACTGGGCGTGCCCGCCGCTGGTCCAGGTGTCGTCGATAAGGAGGACGTGGCTTCCTTCGGGAACCGGTGCCATCCAGAAGTGCTCCGCGCTGATTGCCCGCGGAGCAACGGCCGACGGTGCACCTCGGAGGTCGCACTCGAGCCCGGGAGCGGCCTGCGTGACCAAGCGGCGCAACGGGTGCTCCTCGGCCTTGGCCGGCATAGACGGGATTGCAGCCCAGTGGGTGATGTCGTTGCCGAGCAACCTGCTGGCGCAACCGCTATGCAAACCCAGCCCGAGGATGGCCGTGAGGGCCACGACGTCGCGGTGCTCCTGCACAGGGCGGGGCTGTGCCTTGTAGCCGCGCATGACGTACCCGGACTGCTTGTTCGCGAAGACGTACGTCAGCGCGGCGACCTGGTCAGCTCGTTGGCCCGGTTCGTGCAATTGCTTCCGGCACGGGATGCAGCGCTCGTAGCCAGGGCAAGGTGTCGTGCAGACCGCGCACGTGACGCGGTGGGTACGGATGGGGTTGCGAAGGTAGCCGCCAGCGGTCCGGACAAGTACGCCGCGGAACTGCTCCAGGACGGCCGAGCTGATGGCCACGGGTGGGTCAGGCCGACAGCAGGACGCGCAGCTGGTCCTGGACGGCGGCCCGCTCTGCGGTGAGCTGGCGCACGACGGTCATCACGTCGTCAAGGGCGGTGGCCACGTGAACGCCCGGCCTGTCCACCAGCGCCTTCGCCCAGTCGTTCCGTTCGACCACCAGATCGGTGAGGATGACCGGGCGGCCGTGGGCTACGGCCATCCGTGCCTGGGCACGCGCACCGCTTTGCTCGCCCGCCTCGACCACAACGGTCGCGACGCCGTAGCCGGACATCGTCGCGTTGCGCATCAGGAAGGTGTGCTTCTGCGGCGGGGCGTCGGGCCAGAACTGCGACAGCAGCAGGCCCTCCTTGGCGATGACGCGATGCAGGTCCCCATTGGCAGCCGGGTAGGTCTTGTTGATCCCCGTCCCGATCACGGCGACCGTGCGACCGCCCGCCTCCAACGCTGCGAGGTGGGCAGCCGTATCGATACCAAGGGCGAGGCCCGCGAGAACGGTGACGCCCTCCTGGGCCAGGCTGGTAGCCACCGAGCGCGCGATGGCCAGGCCTCGCTCCGAGGCCTCGCGAGACCCGACCACGGAGACCGCGGGATCGTCGCCCCGAAGAGTGCCGTTCCCGAACAGCACGGGTGGCGCCTCGTGGATGCCACGCAGTCGGGACGGGTAGTCGTCGTCGAGGATCGTGAGGAACCTGTGCCCCTGGCTCTCCCAGAGTTCGATGTCGGCGGCCGCCGCGGCGAGGGCTTCCTCGTCGGCGCTGCCGAGCAGCGTCGCGGGCACGTGCCGGTCCCAGACAGCCATGGCGCTGCCGATCTCGACCACCTCGGTCGTGATCTCCGGCCAGGTCAGCTTGTCCGGCCGTACCCGCAGAAGGGCGACGAGCGCGGCACGATCCCCGGCCAGCTGCGTCATCCGGTCAGGGTACGGGCTGGGGCGCAGCATGATGCGCATTGGACCCTCGGGGCGCTCTCTGGACACGCCCCAAACCGTAGATCTGAGGTCCGACAGCCCCTGAGATCGCGCGGACGTCCCGCCTGGCCCGCGTCCAGCGCTGCGGACGCATTGCGGACGGGGCCGGACAGCAACCAGGGCCTTGATCGGTGATCAAGGCCCTGACCTGCACTTATAGGGTGGAGCTGAGGGGACTCGAACCCCTGACCCCCACACTGCCAGTGTGGTGCGCTACCAGCTGCGCCACAGCCCCGTGGTGCTCGCGCCAGCGTACAAGACTCTCGGCCCGGCCGGGTCACCCTTCCCGCAGGCGCGCACCGCTGGGCTCACCGAGCAAGGGACCGAGGCCGGCGTTGTGTCGCTCCAGACGCCAGCCTCGCTCGAACTCCACCAGCGTGGTCCAGCAGGTGTTGCCAAGCGGCGCAAGTCGCCACCAGGTTGCCGGATCCAGCTCCAGGAGGGTCCCGACGAGGGCCCGAGCAGTACCGCCGTGGGTGACGAGCAGCAGGTCGCCGGCCGACGGCAGGTGCATCTGGACGGCCGCCGCGGCTCGGGCGCCCACGGCTACCGGGTCCTCACCGCCGACGGGAATCCCCTCCCAGCGGCGCCAGGCGGCGTACTCCCCTGGCCACGTGCGCGACACCTCCGCGCCGGTCAGGCCCTGCCACTGCCCGAAGTGCGACTCGCGGAGGCGCGGGTCGAGCACGAGCGGCAACCCGACGTGCTCGCAGACCGCTTCAGCGGTACGGCGGGCACGCACCAGGTCCGAGCTGACCACCGCCACCGGTGGGTCGGAGGCGAAGACGGTCCCGAGGGCGTCGGCCTGGGCGAGGCCGACCTCGTCGAGGGGGGTGTCGAGCTGGCCCTGAATCCGGCCGTCGGCGTTGTGCGCCGTACGCCCATGCCGGAGCAGGACCAGACGCCTCGGTGACCGGCCGCTCAGTGCCGGCCCGCCGCGCGGGCGAGGTCAGCGTCAACAAACGGGATGACCGGGCAGTCCTTCCAGAGCCGCTCGAGCGCGTAGAAGACCCGCTCCTCCTCGTGCTGCACGTGCACGACGATGTCACCGAAGTCGAGCAACACCCAGCGACCCTCCTTCTCCCCCTCGCGGCGCAACGGCTTGGCGCCGAGCTCACGCAGCCGCTCTTCCACCTCGTCGACGATGGCCATGACCTGACGGTCGCTGGGTGCGGAGGCGAGCAGGAAGACGTCGGTGATGACGAGCTGCTCACTCACGTCCAGGAGCAGGATGTCGCTGGCCAGCTTGTCGGCTGCGGCCTGGGCAGCCGCCAGCCCCAGCTCGGCCGCGCGATCGGTGGCAGGCACTCGGTTCTTCTCTCAGAAGGGTCACCCCGTCGTGGGGCCACCCTGCAACGTTACTTGCCCGAGAAGTCCTTGCCGACGATGACGACCACGTCAGCGATCGTCCCGATCTGCGTGCTGCTCTGCACACTTGACCCCGGCAGGCCCAGAGCCTTCGCCACCCGCGCGCCCAGCTCGCCGCCCGTCGTGTTCCCCTCGGCGACGAGCACCTGTGTGGTCAGGTACCCGAAGGACGGCGCGTTGCGGGAACCGACGAACACAAACCCGGCGGGCACCAGCTTGTCGCGGACCTTCTGCCCGAGGCCCGGCGTACCCACGCCGTTGAGGACGAGGACGCGGTTGCCTTCGGTGCGCGAGCCCGGCGGGATCGACTGGGCCAGGACGTCATCGACGAGGCTGCGGTCGGCCGCGGCGTCGATGCGGAACCGGATGTCGTCATTGCCTGCGGCGACAGGGATCACGGGCAGCGCGCGATACTGCAGGTTGTTCGCCGAGTCATCGGACTTCAGTCCCTCGAGCAGCGCTGCGAGGTTGGCGGTGGACAACGTGGACTCCGATCCGCCGGCGAGTGACCCGAGCAGCGTGTCCACCTTGGCGGGCAGGACGGACACCACGGCGTCGATCACGGCCTGCACCCGCGTCAGTCGAGTCTGCTCCTGCTCCTTCGGTCCCAGGTACGTCATGAACAACACAGCCTGCGCACCCGACAGCTGCTGCGGTCCGGGCTGGAGCAGGACCGAGCGCCCCGACACGACGGGTGCATCGACGGTGAGCCGCAGGCCGCCGAGCTGGTCGACGAGCTGCGCCATCGTCGCCCCGTCGAGCACCCAGCTGCCATCGATCGTCACGCCCATCAGGTCGGCCAGGGCACTGCGCGACCCGGTGACGCCGGCGGTCTGCAGCGCTCTGGTGAAGGGCAGGCTGCCCCCACCCGGCACGTTGGCCAGCACCTGCTGCGGAACGAGCACCACGACGCCTTCTTGGCTGGCCGGGTCGTGGGCGAGCAGCGCCGAGGCGGCTGCGGTCCCGTCCGCGGCCTTCAGCTGAAGCAGGACGGTGCGCTGCGTGCGTACCGGCGCCCGGACGGTTTTGTGCCCGTCACCACCGCTGGTGACCAGGACGACGGTGATGACCGCCAGCAACAGCAGGGCAAGACCCGCACCAATGAACGACATCCGACGTCGTCGCTTGCGCCGTCGCTCGCGCTCCTCCGCTCGTCGGCTCGAGCGCGTGCCAAGGGTCTCGAACGTCACGTGGCGCTCCCGGGTGCGTGGCCCCGGTACAGGTGGCGTTTGTCGATGTACTGCACCACTCCGTCGGGGACGAGGTAGTAGACGGGGTGGCCACCGGCGACGCGTTCCCGGCAGTCACTGGAGGAGATCGCCAGCGCCGGGACCTCCAGCAAGGTCACCGATCCCGTCGGGAAGGCGCTGAGGTCCACGGCGTCATACCCGGGGCGGCTCACACCGACGAAGTGGGCCAGCGCGAACAGGTCCGCCGACGACCGCCAGCCGAGGATCTGGGCCAGCGCGTCCGCACCGGTGATGAAGAACAGCTCGGCGTCGTCGTACGCCGCCTTCAGCTCCTGAAGGGTCTCGACCGTGTACGTCGGCCCCGGCCGGTCGACCTCGATGCGGCTGACACTGAAGCGCGGGTTGCTGGCCGTCGCGACCACCGTCATCAGGTAGCGGTCCTCGGCCGCGCTGACGACTCGGTCCTGCTTCTGCCACGGGTGCCCGGTCGGCACGAACACGACCTCGTCAAGCTGGTAGCGGTCCTGCACCTCGTTCGCCGCAGACAGATGCCCGTGATGGACGGGGTCGAACGTCCCGCCCATGACCCCGATGCGTCTGCCCACCAGGTCAGGCTATCTACTGCGGCAGCAGCTTCTGGACGAAGTCCTCGAGCTGTACGGCGTTGCGGACCTCGACCATCTCGATCAGCCCCTCGTAGGCGCCGGTCACGCTGTCGCCGCTCCCCCAGTACGCCGACGGCTCGGGGTTCAGCCAGTAGGCGTGCCGAGAGCGGGCGACGAGCTTCTTGAGGGTCGGCGCACCCGTCGCGCGGTAGTTGTTGCGGGCATCACCAAGGATCAGCAGCGAGGTCCGCGGACCCACTGCGTCGGGGTAGTCCTCGGCGAACGTCTCGATGGAGTGGCCGTAGTCGCTGTGTCCGTCGAACCATACGAGTTTCGCCTCAGAGCTCATACGTGCCAGGGCATCTGCCACGTCACCGCCCGGCGTGAAGAAGCGCGTCACCTCGTCGCACGTGTCGATGAACGCGAACGCCCGGACCTTGGTGAACTGCTCCCGTAGGGCGTACGCCAGCATCAGCGTGAAGTGGGCGAAGCCGGCCACCGAGCCACTGACGTCGCAGAGCACGACCAGCTCGGGCTTGTGGGGTTTGTGGGGCCTGTGATGGGTCACCAGCGGCACCCCACCGGTCCCGAGCGAGGCACGGACCGTCCGGCGGAAGTCGAGCTTGCCGGTCTTGCCGAGCCTGCGGCGCGCCGTCAGCCGGGTGGCTAGCCGGCGGGCCAGCGGGAAGACCTGCCGCCGCAGCTCGGCCATGTCGTTGCGCGAGGCACGCAGGAAGTCGACCTGCTCCGCAAGCGGCTGCACGGCCGTCTTGGAGATCTGCTCCGCTCCGCGGTCCTCGGCGAGCCGCCGGCGCACCTCGGCCTCGACCATCTCCTGGAACTGCTTGATCCGTTCCTGGACCGTCTGGCGGGCGACCTTCTCCGCCAGACCACCGCGGTCCTGGCCGCTGAGCATCGCCTCCAGCAGCGAGGCGATGAGGGTCTCCGGGCTGAGCTGCCGCAGCACCCGGTAGGAAAACCAGCTCTGCCGGCCCGGTGCGGTGTCGGCCCGGCCGAGGCCCTGCACGACCTGCCGGGCGAAGCGGCGCATCCCCTCCTCGTCGCCGTCCAGCAGCAAGTCGCGGAGCGCGTCACGATAGGCCTCGTTGTCCCTCGGCTCACCGTCTCCGGACTCGCCGGGCCTGCCGTCGCTTTCGTCGTACCGGGTGGGATCGCCTGTCACGGCTGGAAACCAGAGGTCGAACAGCGTGTCGAAGGTGGTGCGGTGCGCCGGTCGCTTGAGGACGCACGCGGCGAACGCGGCCCGCAGCGCCTCGCGGTCGAGCAGGTCGATCGCTCCCATCGCGCGGGTCGAGTCGAGGACCTCAGCCAGGGATACCGTCAGCCCGGCCCCGCGCAGGGCGTCGAGGAACGCGATCTCCCGGTCGAGCAGGCCCTTCGCCGCGGTCGTCATGGGGTTAGTTGAGCTTGAGCTGCTCGGCGGCCCGGGCGTGGTCGCTGGCGTGCTTGAGGACGACGCCGAGGGTGCTCTTGACCGCCTCCTCGTCGAGCGTGTCGAGCCCGAGCGCGACCAGGGTCTGTGCCCAGTCGATCGACTCCGCGATCGACGGCGACTTCTTGAGGTCCAGGGCCCGCAGTGCCCGGACGGTCCGCACCAGCTGCTCCGCGAGCTGCTCCGCGACCTCGGGAACGCGGCTCAGCACGATCGCCTTCTCGCGGGCCGCGTCCGGGTAGTCCAGGTGCAGGTAGAGGCAGCGCCGCTTGAGGGCTTCACTCAGCTCGCGGGTCGCGTTGGACGTGAGGAACACCAGTGGGCGACGCGTCGCGACGATCGTCCCCAGCTCGGGGATGGTGATCTGGAAGTCGCTCAGGACCTCCAGCAGGAGGCCCTCGACCTCCACATCGGCCTTGTCGGTCTCGTCGATCAGCAGCACTGTCGGGTTCGGGTTGCGGATGGCCGTCAGGAGCGGACGGCTCATCAGGAACTCCTCGGCGAACACGTCGTCGTGGATCTCATCCCAGCTGTCGTCGTCCTTGCTCGCCTGGATGCGCAACAGCTGCTTTTTGTAGTTCCACTCGTACAGCGCCCGAGCCTCGTCGAGCCCCTCGTAGCACTGCAGCCGGATCAGCTCGGACCCGGTGGCCGCCGCGACCGACTTCGCCAGCTCGGTCTTGCCGACACCCGCCGGACCCTCGATGAGCAGCGGCTTGCCGAGGCGGTCCGCCAGGAAGACAGTCGTCGCGATGGCGTGGTCGGCGAGGTAGCCGGCCGCGCCGAGACGCTCCTGGACGTCGTCGACAGACGCGAACTGGGGATGCAGCACAGGCTCTCCTCGGATGGACCGAACCCCATTCTGTCGCATCCCTCCGGCCCCTTCACGCCCGGTACGGCGAAGCTCGACAGCAACCCTCCCTCTTGCACCAGGAGCCGACGATGCCCGCGAAGACCTCCGGGCAGCCCGGCGAGCCGACCTGTATCGACCTGGCCACCGCCGACATGGACGCGTCGGTCGCGTTCTACGGCAGCCTTTTCGGTTGGACCATGGAGCGCGGCGATGAGGAGTTCGGCGGTTACTCCAACTTCTCCAAGGACGGTCGGCTCGTCGGTCTGGGACCCGGGTCGATGTTCGGCCTGCTCCACGCCAACGGGTAGGACTGAGCGTGTGGGGTTAGAGTCGGCGGCGTGAAAGTCGCCTTCCTCGGGCTGGGGCGGATGGGCGCGGCGATGGCCGCGCACGTCGCCCGAGCCGACCACGAACTCACCGTCTGGAACCGCACCCCCGGCAAAGCCGGAGCCCTTGTCGAGCTCGGGGCCCGCGAGGCAACCTCCGTGGCTGACGCGGTGACCGGGGCCGAGATGGTCGTGCTGATGCTCTTTGGACCCGACGCGGTCCGGGAGGTGCTATCCGAGGTGCTCGCGCACGCTCCGGGCTCGTTCGTCGTGGACGCGACGACCAACGGCCCCGCTGCGGCCAGGGAGTTCGGCGCGCTCTGCGCCGCCTCCGGCACCCGGTACGTCGACGCACCGGTCGCCGGGACCGTGAAGCCGGCTACCGACGGCACGCTCGGGGTCCTCGTCGGCGGCCCCGAGGCCGACGTCGAGGCTGCCCGCCCGCTGCTCGAGCTGTGGGGCGACCCGGCTCGGGTGCTCCGGATCGGCGAGATCGGCAGCGGCAGTGCGCTCAAGCTCTGCATCAACCAGGGCCTCGGCGTCGTCGCCGCCGGCCTCGGGGAGTCCCTTCGACTGGGTCGCGACCTGGGCGTCGACCGGGACCTGCTTCTGACGGTCCTGTCGCATACCGCCTACGGCTGGTACCTCGCCCAAAAGCAGCCGATGCTGCAGTCCGGGGACTACAGCGCGACGACGTTCTCGGTGGAACTGATGGCCAAGGACCTGGCCTTGGCGGTCGAGGGCTCCGACAGTGACCTGGCCGTCACCCGGGCCAGCCTCGGGCAGGCGCAACAGGCCCTCGCGGCCGGCCACGGCGGCGAGGACTATGCCGCCATCACCGGGCACCTCGCCGACGAAGGGGCCGCCGACTCCTCCTGAGCGGCCCCCAGAGGTGTTCTCGTGCCCGCGCTGGTCCTGCTGCTCAGGCGTCTGCCGTACCCGCGTCGATGACGCTGCCGATCTGGCGGATCTGCGTGACGGGGAACCCCCCGAGCTCGGCGTGCTCGCGGAGGGACTCCGGGCTGTCGGCGACGTAGACGCAGGTGATGGCGTCATCGGTGACATAGCTCTCCAGCCAGTGCGCCCGACCGCCCATGCCGCTGAGGACCTCGTTGGACTTCTGGGCGATCCCCTGCAGCTCCGCAGGCGTCAGCGTTCCGGCACCGGGAAGTGCGCGCTCGATCAGGTAGCGGGGCATGCGGTACTCCTCAGTTCAGGGGGTGCGCTCCGTGCGCACGTGCTCACTATCGTCCCGAGGCCCGGTTCTGTCATCGGGCGAACGGTGCGGACCAGGTCAGCCGCGGACGTGCCCGTTGCCGGTCACGACGTACGTCGTAGAGGTGAGCTCAGGCAGGCCCATCGGCCCGCGGGCGTGCAGCTTCTGGGTCGAGATGCCGATCTCGGCGCCGAACCCGAACTCGCCCCCGTCGGTGAACCGGGTCGATGCGTTGACCATCACGGCCGCCGAGTCGAGGCCCTTCGCGAAGCGGTGCGCCTCGTCGACGTCCCGCGTCACGATCGCCTCGGTGTGCCCGCTCCCCCACCGGCGGATGTGGGTGACGGCCTCGTCGAGGCTGTCGACCACCCCGACGGCCAGGTCGAGCGAGAGGTACTCCACCGCCCAGTCCTCGTCGCTGACAGGCACCGAGTTCTCGTCGTACAAGGCGGCGCGGGGGTCGCAGTGAAGGGTGACGCCCTTGTCCGTGAGGGCCTTCACGGCCAAGGGCAAGAAGGCGTCGGCGACGGCGACGTGGACGAGCAGGGTCTCGGCGGCGTTGCACACGCTCGGACGGGTCGTCTTGGCGTCGACGATGATGGCCACCGCCTTCTCGAGGTCGGCGGAGGCGTCGACGTAGACCGTGCAGTTGCCGACGCCGGTCTCGATGACGGGGACCAGGCTGTGCTCGACCACGCTCTGGATCAGTGACGCGCCGCCACGCGGGATGAGGACGTCGACCAGGCCGCGGGCCCGCATCAGCTCCTCGACCGAGCTGCGGTCGGTGCCCGGGACGAGCTGCACGGTGTGCTCGGGCAGACCCACCGCGGCCCGGGACAGGACGTCCACGATGACGGTGTTGGAGGCGTAAGCGCTGGCCGATCCCCGTAACAGCACGGCATTGCCGCTCTTGACGCACAATCCCGCTGCGTCGGCCGTGACGTTCGGGCGGGCCTCGTAGACGATCCCGACGACCCCGAGCGGTACCCGCACCTGGCGCAGCTCCAGGCCGTTGGCGAGCGTCGAGCCGCGCAGCACCTCTCCGATGGGGTCGGGCAAGGTCGCAACGTGCCGCAGCCCGTCGGCCATCGCCTCGATCCTCGTCGGTGTGAGGGCCAGCCGGTCGACCATCGACGCCGAGGTACCTGCGGCCCGGGCCGCCTCGACGTCCTGCGCGTTCGCGGCCAGGATCGCCGTCTGCTCGGCGACAAGCGCGTCCGCCATCGCGAGCAGCGCCGCGTCCTTGGTCGCTCGGGTCAGCGGAGCCAGGGCAGCAGCAGCCGTCTTGGCGCGTCGGGCGGCATCGAGGACCTCGCTCATGCCCGCAGCGTACGGCGAGGTGGAGCGCAAACCACCCCTTCGGATGCGTGGCTCGATGCAGCCGAGGTCGAAGCCCACGTCCAGCGACTGGTCGCCCAGGCCCGCGTCGGCCTCGTCGACGGCTCCGCCACGGACATCGACCCCGCCGTCATCTAAGTGACCCCCTTGCGCCGGCGAGCAAGGAGCTAGCGGAGCAGGACGAGGTCGTCGCGGTGGACGACCTCGCGCAGCCCGGACTCGCGGGTCGAGCGACCGAGCAGCGCGGGCAGCTCGGCAGCGTCGTAGGCCACCAGTCCCCGCGCGACAGCGACCCCGGCCAGGGAGACCAGCTCGACGGGGTCACCGGCCGCAAAGGACCCCACGACGGAGACGACGCCCGCCGGCAGGAGCGACAGCCGGCGCTCGACGACCGCCAGCACCGCCCCGTCGTCGAGGACGAGCTGGCCGCGGGGAGTGGAGGCGTGCGCCAGCCACAGCAGACGGGCGGAGGTACGGACCCCGGTCGGCGCGAAGAACGTCCCGCCGACGCCGAGCAGCAGGTCCGCCACGCTGGAGGCAGCACCGAGCAGCACAGGGATGCCGGCCGAGGTGGCAAGGGCGGCAGCCTCCACCTTCGAGGCCATCCCGCCGGTACCTACCGACGAGCCGGTGCCCCCGATCCGCACCGTGGCCAGGTCCGAGGGCCCGAGGACCGTGGGGAGCAACGCGGTCCCAGGGGAGCGGGGGTCACCGTCGTACAGGCCGTCAACGTCCGACAGCAGGACGAGGGCGTCGGCGCGCACGAGGTGGGCGACCAGGGCGGCGAGCCGGTCGTTGTCGCCGAAGCGGATCTCGTCGGTCGCGACCGCGTCGTTCTCGTTGACGACGGGGACGACCCCGAGGGCCAGCAGCCGGTCGAGGGTGGTCTGCGCGTTGCGGTAGTGGGAGCGGCGGACGACGTCGTCGGCGGTGAGCAGGACCTGCCCGACGGTGCGGCCGTGGCGGCCGAAGGCGAGCGAGTAGGCGTGGACGAGCTCGGCCTGCCCGACGGAGGCGGCAGCCTGCTGGGTGGCGAGGTCACGCGGGCGACGGGACAGCCCGAGTGGCGCGAGCCCCGCCGCGATGGCGCCGGAGGAGACCAGGACGACACCGGTCCGCGGGGCCAACGCCAGGACGAGGGCATCGAGGTGGGACACGTCGAGCCCACCGGCGGCGGTTGTCAACGACGACGAGCCGACCTTGACGACGATCCGCCCGGCGGTCGCCACCGCCTCCCTCGTCAACCGCGTCACGAACGGCAGCCTAGGACTCGTCCTCGCCAGGGGCCTCGACGTGGATCCCGAGCCGCGCAGCACGGCGGATGTCCTTCTCCATCCGGCGTTGGCCGGCCCGGGGACGCGAATGGTCCTCGAAGCGCGAGTCGACGCCGCGCATGCCGGACGCGAACTCCTCCAGCAGCGTCGGCTGCCAGTCGAAGACGACCTCGCCGATCTGCACGGCCACGCCGGGCTCGGCGCCGGCTTCGGCCAGGGCCTTCTCGACCCCGAGCCGCGCGAGCCGGTCGGCGAGGTAGCCCACGGCCTCCTCGTTGTTGAAGTCGGTCTGCAGGATCCAACGCTCCGGCTTTGTCCCGCGTACGACGTAGACGTCCTCCTCGAGCGCGACCGTGAACCCGAGGTCGTCGACGGCGGTCGGCCGCAGCACGATCCGGGTGGCCTGCTCGACCGGCTGGGCCGCGCGGAACGCCTTGATCTTCTCTGCCAGGGCGTACGTCAGCTCCTGCAGGCCGAGCCGGGACACGGCCGAGACGGTGAGGACCTGGTAACCACGCTCCTCAAGCTCTGGGGTGACGATGTCGGCGAGGTCGTGCCCCTCGGGCAGGTCGGCCTTGTTGAGCACGACCATCCGAGGCCGGTCCGACAACGACGTCTTGTACTGCTCGAGCTCGGCCTCGATCGCGTCGAGGTCGCTCAGCGGGTCGCGGTCGGGCTCGAGCGTCGCGCAGTCGAGCACGTGCACGAGCACGGAGCAGCGCTCGACGTGCCGCAGGAACTCAAGCCCCAGACCCTTGCCCTGCGAGGCGCCCGGGATCAGACCGGGGACGTCGGCGATGGTGAACGTCGTACCCGCTGCCTGTACGACGCCGAGGTTGGGGACCAGGGTCGTGAAGGGGTAGTCGGCAATCTTCGGGCGGGCCGCGGACAGCGCCGCGATCAGGCTCGACTTACCCGCGGACGGGAAGCCCACGAGGGCGGCGTCGGCGACGCTCTTGAGCTCCAGCACGATGTCGGCGCTCTGGCCCGGCTCCCCGAGCAGCGCGAAGCCGGGGGCCTTGCGCTTGGGGTTGGCCAGGGCCGCGTTGCCCAGGCCGCCGCGGCCACCCTGGGCCACGACGTACCGGGCGCCGATGCCGATCAGGTCGGCCAGCACCTCACCGCCCTGGCTCAGGACGACCGTCCCGTTCGGGACGGGCAGCTCCAGGGTGTGGCCCTGGGCGCCGTTGCGCATGTCGCCCGCGCCGGCCTTGCCGCTGGTGGCTTTCTGGTGCGGATGGAAGTGGTAGTCGAGCAGGGTCGTGACGTTGTGGTCGACGACGAGCACGACGTCACCGCCGTTGCCGCCATCGGCCCCGTCGGGGCCGCCGAGCGGTTTGAACTTCTCGCGCTTGACGGACGCGCAGCCGTGGCCACCGTCACCGGCGGCCGCGTGCAGCACGACCCGATCGACGAACGTGGTCACGGGAAGCTCCTTGTGGGAAAGCACGAAGGGCGAGCCGGAAGCCCCGGCCCGCCCTGTCGTGTGATGTCGTGCGCTGTTAGGCGGAGGCCTTCAGTGCGGCTGGCTCGACCGGAACGATGCTGATCGTCTTGCGGCCGCGCTTACGGCCGAAGAGCACCGCGCCCGGTGCGAGCGCGAACAGGGTGTCGTCGCCACCTCGGCCGACCAGGTCACCCGGGTGGAAGTGGGTACCGCGTTGGCGGACGATGATCTCGCCGGCCTTGACGACCTGCCCACCGAAGCGCTTCACGCCCAGGAACTGGGCGTTGGAGTCCCGACCGTTGCGGGAGGAGCTTGCGCCTTTCTTGTGTGCCATGTCGTCAGCCCTTCGTCTCGATACCGGTGACCCGGACCTGGGTCAGCTGCTGGCGGTGGCCGATGCGCTTGCGGTAACCGGTCTTGTTCTTGTACTTCAGGATGTGGATCTTCGGGCCCTTGGTCTGGGCAAGGACTTCGGCGGAGACGGTCACGCCCGCGAGCGCAGCGGCGTCGCTGGTGACGGTCTCGCCGTCCACGACGAGCAGGGCGGGCAGCGTCACGTTGGCACCGGCAGCACCCGTCAGCTTCTCGATCTCGACGGTGTCGCCGACGGCGACCTTGTACTGCTTGCCGCCGGTCTTGACGATGGCGTACACGGGAGGGCTCCTAGCGATGATGGGGACCCGCGTGGGTGACTGGCACAGCACGGGGCGGTCTCGTGCACGCACGCGACCGTCTCAGACTACCGGACCGGTTGGCGGGCCGTCGACCGACGGCCGGGTGTGCCCACGCCGGCCCCCTTTGGCGCAAATCCACACGGCCAGGACCGTGTG
>JANXUE010000227.1 GCA_025352005.1 Frankiales bacterium | reverse complement strand
GAAGCGGGCCCCGAGGCAGATGAGCAGGTCACTCTTCTGGAGGGCGGTGACTGCGGCGACCGAGCCGTGCATGCCAGGCATGCCGAGGTGCTGACGGTGGCTGTCAGGGAAGGCTCCGCGGGCCATCAGGGTGGTCACGACCGGGATGCCGGTGAGCTCGGCGAGGACCCGCAGCTCGGCGGCGGCGCGCGCCTTCAGGACGCCTCCCCCGACGTACAGCACGGGGCGCTTGGCCTCGGCAATGAGGCGGGCTGCCTCACGGACCTGCTTGGCATGTGGGCGGGTCGTCGGGTGGTAGCCCGGCAGGTCGAGCACCGGCGGCCAGGCGAAGCTGCCCTGGGCCTGCAGGATGTCCTTCGGCAGGTCGACGAGGACCGGACCGGGTCGGCCGGTCGAGGCGATGTGGAAGGCCTCGGCGATGGTCCGCGGGATGTCGTCGGCGTGCTGCACGAGGAAGTTGTGCTTGGTGATCGGCATCGTGATGCCGCAGATGTCGGCCTCCTGGAAGGCGTCCGTGCCGATGCTCGCACTGGGCACCTGACCGGTGATGGCCACCATGGGGACGCTGTCCATGTAGGCGTCCGCGATGGGCGTCACGAGGTTGGTCGCACCGGGGCCGCTGGTGGCCATGCAGACCCCCACCCGGCCGGTGGCCTGCGCGTAGCCCTCGGCTGCGTGCCCGGCGCCCTGCTCGTGCCGGACCAGGATGTGCCGAAGCAGGGTGCTGTCGAAAATCGGGTCGTACGCCGGCAGGATTGCCCCCCCGGGGATGCCGAACACGACCTCGGCCCCGACGCTCTCGAGGCTGCGGACGAGCGACTGGGCGCCGGTCACACTGTCTGACATGGAGGTCCCTCTGGTTCTTGGGTCAGGGCAAAAAGAAACCCCTCGTGCCCGAGGCACGGAGGGGTGAGCGCGACAGCTGCGGATCTCAGCTGTCGCGCTGGCTAACTACGAGGACGCGGGTCATGTGGGTGAGCCTGCCTGCCGTGACACCGAATGTCAACTTTCTGAGACGTCCATCCCACATGTTGACACGGTCGGCCCGCTACGGTGGTGCCCCGGGAGAGGGGTCAGCCGGTGATGGCCCCCTGGGCAGCGGACCCGACGAGCTTGGCGTACTTACCAAGGACACCAGTGGTGTACCGGGGCTCGAGTGGCTTCCAGCGCGCTCGACGCTCCTGGAGGACCGCCTCGGGCACCAGGAGGTCCAGGGTCCTGGTGGTGAGGTCGAGCCGGATGAGGTCGCCCTCGACGACCATCGCGATCGGCCCACCGTCGGTGGCCTCCGGGGCGATGTGGCCGATGCACAGGCCCGTCGTACCGCCGGAGAAGCGACCGTCGGTGAGCAGCAGCACGTCCTTGCCCAGGCCGGCGCCCTTGATCGCGCCGGTCACCATGAGCATCTCGCGCATGCCGGGACCGCCGCGCGGACCCTCGTAACGGATCACGATGACGTCGCCCTTGTTCAGGGTGCCCTGCTCGATCGCGTCCATCACGCCCTCCTCGCCGTCGAAGACGCGGGCAGGACCCTCGAAGACCTCGCTGTCGAAGCCGGCGCTCTTCACGACCGAGCCGTCCGGCGACAGCGAGCCGCGCAGGATCGTGATGCCACCCGTCTTGTGCATCGGGTTGGACAGCGCGCGGATGACGTCGCCGTCGAGCGGAGCGATGTCCATCTCGGCGAGGTTCTCGGCCATCGTCTTGCCGGTGCAGGTCAGGACGTCTCCGTGCAGCAGCCCCGCGTCGAGCAGCGCCTTCATGACGACGGGGATTCCACCGATGCGGTCGATGTCGGTCATCACGTACTTGCCGAACGGCTTGACGTCGGCCAGGTGCGGGACCTGGTCGCCGATCCGGTTGAAGTCGTCGTAGCTGAGCTCGACGTGCGCCTCGTGCGCGATAGCGAGCAGGTGCAGGACGGCGTTGGTGGAGCCACCCAGGGCCATCACGACGGTGATGGCGTTCTCGAAGGCCTGCTTGGTGAGGATCTGGCGGGCGGTGATCCCGCGCCGGATGAGCTCCACGACCGCCTGGCCGGAGCGCCGGGCGATCTCGTCGCGTCGGGCGTCGACCGCGGGTGGCGCGGAGGATCCTGGCAGGGCCATCCCGAGCGCCTCGGCGGCGGCAGCCATGGTGTTGGCCGTATACATGCCGCCGCAGGCCCCCATCCCGGGGCAGGCGGCCTTCTCGATGGCGTGCAGCTCGTCGCGGGTGATGAGCCCCCGCGCGCAGGCGCCGACGGCTTCGAAGACGCTGATGATCGTCAGGTCCTGCTCGACGCCGTCCGGGCCGCGGAGCTTGCCGGGCAGGGTCGAGCCGGCGTAGACGAACACCGACGCGAGGTCGAGCCGGGCAGCGGCCATCAGCATCCCGGGCAGCGACTTGTCGCAGCCCGCGAGGGTGACCGTGCCGTCCAGGCGCTCGGCGAACACCACGGTCTCGACCGAGTCGGCGATGACCTCTCGGGACACCAGCGACGCACGCATCCCCTCGTGACCCATCGAGATGCCGTCGGAGACCGAGATGGTGCCGAACTGCATCGCAAACCCGCCGGAAGCGTTGACGCCCTCCTTCGCAGCGACCGCGAGGCGGGCCAGCGACAGGTTGCACGGCGTGATCTCGTTCCAGGACGACGCGATGCCGATCTGCGGCTTGTCGATGTCGTCGTCGGTCAGGCCGACCGCACGCAGCATCGCGCGGGCCGGCGCGCGGCGGTCGCCCTCGGTGACGTCAAAGGAGCGGGGCTTACTGTCCATCGGGCTACCTCATTGCAGGGCTCGTTGCAGGGCTCGTTGCAGGGCTCGTTGCGGGAAGGGACCCGTCCCGGCCGGTCGGGCCGCGATGGTGCGGGAGGCGGCCCCCCGACTCTAGGTGAGAGGCTGCAGGCGTGACGAAGGACCTGACGGCGGTGCGGTTCGCGCCGGAGCGCACGACCCTCGCCGTCGTCCTCGTCGCCGCGATGGGCGCGCTGCCGCTCGGGCTGTCCTCCTTCTGGTTCGCGCCGCTGCTGTTGCTGCCCGTCCTCGCGGCGGTCTGGATTTTCCGCGCCCGCGTCGTCGCGGATGCTCGCGGCCTGGTGGTCTGCAACGGCCTGCGGGTCCGTCGGCTGTCCTGGCCGGACGTCTCCGGTTTCGAGGTGCGGCCGCGTCGGCCGGTGCAGCTGCTCCCGAACGTGGGGTCGCCGCTTCGGCTCACGGCGCTGTCGAAGCGGGACCTGCCCCGGCTCCTGGCAGTCGGCGCGCCCTCCTGAGCAGCGGCTTCACAGCAGCGCCGGTCCTACGCTTGCCGGCGTGGCCTCCAACTTCGCACTGACCAGCTCCGACGGCACCGCGCTGCGAGCCTGGCGTAGCGACCAGCCCGGCATCCCGCTGGTGATCGCCAACGGGCTCGGCACGACCCCGGAGTCCTGGCCGGCCCTCATCTGCGAGGGCAGCGGGTACGACGCGGTCACGTGGTACCAACGCGGCACGTTCGGCTCGTCCCGGCCGGCCGATCCGGCGCGGATCCAGGTCGAGGACCACGTCGAGGACATGCTCGCCCTCATGGACGACCAGGGCATCGAGCGGGCCTTGGTCGCGTGCTGGTCGATCGGTGTCAACATCGCCTTCGAGTTCACCCACCGCCATCCGGAACGGGTCGCGGGGATCATGGCCGTCGCCGGGGTCCCGGGGGGAACCTTCAGCACGATGGGAGGCCCGCTGCGTATCCCCCGCCGGCTGCGCAAGCCCCTGTCGACGCGGGTCGCGAAGACCGGCGTGATGGTGGGCCCGCTGCTGTCGTGGCTGACCCCAAAGATCCCCGTCAACGACCGGACCGCATGGCTGGTGGCGCACTCCGGCTTCATGCTCCCGGCCGCCAAGCCCGACGTCGTCAAGCCCATGCTGCGGGAGTTCCTGCAGCACGACTGGCGGTGGTACGGCCAGCTCGCCGTCGCCGCCGCCGCGCACGACCCGATGGACCTGCATTTCGTGACCTGCCCGGTGACCTTGGTCGCCGGTCGGCACGACGTGCTGACGAGCATGCACGACGTCATCGACTGCGCAGCCAAGATTCCGCACGCGCAGATCAGCGTCCTGCCCGGCAGCCATTTCCTGCCGATGGAGTACCCCGAGCTGCTGCACGACGCTCTCGACGACCTGGCCAGGCGCGCCGACCTCGACAAACCTTAGCGACCGGACGCGCCGAACCGCGTCATCAGCGATCATGGACGGGTGACGACGTCCTCAGCCGCCGCGGAGCGCCGCAGCCCCGCAGCACGCGCCGCGGCGACGGCCGCGGATGCCGCGCGGCCGCAGCCGCATGGCCTAGTGCGTCGGTTCGGGCGACTGTGCGCGGACGTGTGGCGCAAGGGAGACCGCGACCGCATTCTCGGCCTCGCCGGGGAGAACGCCTTCCTGGGCGTGCTGACGGTCTTCCCGACCCTGCTGGTGTTCGCCGCGGTGTTGGGCCAGCTGTCCCTGGTCATCGGCGACCGCAACACCGACCGGGTCAAGCAGGCCGTCAGCGACTTCCTCACCCAAATCCTCACCTCCTCCGCCGGCGGGGTCGATAAGACCGTGAACACGCTGTTCGCGACAAGCGGCAACGCCCTAACCGTGGCCCTGGTCATCGCTCTGATCTCGGTCGCTCAGGCCTTCGCGGGCGTCATCAACACCCTGACGCTCACCTATGACGTGCAGGACCGCCGTGGCTGGTGGTACCGCCGCTGGCTCGGCCTGCTGCTCGGCGCGGGCTCCGTGCTCACCGGTGCGGTCATGATCACCGCCTTCGTCGTCGGGCCGCTGTTCGGACGGGCCGACAAGGTCGTCGCGTCGATCGGCCTGTCGGAGGAGTACTCCTTCGTCTGGTCCTACATCCGCTTCCCGGTCGCCTTCCTTGCGCTGGTGGCGTGGGCTGCCACGCTGTTCTACATCGGGCCCGACCGGCCTACCCGATGGCGGGCGGGGCTGCGGGGGGCGCTGCTCACCGCCGTCTTCTGGCTCGCTGCCTCGCTGGGCTTCAGCAGCTACCTGCAGATCGTCGTACCCCGGTCACCCGTGCTCGGTGCGCTCGGTGGCGGACTGATCCTCATGACCTGGCTGTACCTGCTCTGCCTTGGCCTGCTGATCGGTGCGGAGGTCAATGCCACCCTTCTCGCCCGCAAGGCGATGAGGGAGTACTGACGAGCAGGGGTCTCGTCGTACCTGCTGTCGGTGCACGGACATTTCCCTTGTCGTGCAGGGGACCAGGGTGTTTCTTGGACGCATCAAGCCCGAGGAGGCACGATGTTCCAGACCCTTGACCACGTGGCCGACGCCTACGTCAACCACGACGACCTGCGCACCCCGCGCGAGGTCGTCCACCTGCAGCCAGTCGTCGCGACCGCTGCGACCGCCCAGTCCGCCGCCGCCGACTATCTGCGTGAGCAGGGACACCGCCTGGCCCTGAAGGGAATCGCGGCCGACGAGGCCGATCCGTACGGCTTCCAGCTCGAGCTCGAACGGACGCTGTTCGACACGACGACCGTGTCCTACGAGCAGACCTATGAGGGCATCCCGGTCTGGCGCTGCGGCGTCGCCGTGCACCTGCGCACCGAGCCCCTACGGGTCGTCAGCGCCCGGTCGACGGCCCGCGACGACATCGTCCTGCACCGTGCGAGCGAGCCGAAGCTGAAGAAGGCGATGACCGTAGAGGGCCACAAGCTGGTCACCTCAATCGGCCTTCGGACTGACGGTGAGCAGCACGTACAGGTGCTGCGCCGCCGGACCGTCATCTTCCGGTACGACGAGAAGGTCCGCGTCTACCAGGCAGCGGGCCACCCCGGGCTGACCTTCGAGGAGGTGCCGAGAGCCGTCGCTCACGGCGCGGACCGGGTGGCCATCGAGACCACCGTCGAGGTCATCGCCGGTGGCCGCAGCCTGGTGTGGCTGGTCGTCACAGACGCCGACACCGGCGCCGTCCTGTACGCCAAACCGTTCGTCGACGACGTCACCGGACTGGTCTTCGACCGCGACCCGATCACCACCACCGGTGTCGCCGCCAACGGACCGGCTGCCACCGCGGCGACGCTCAACCCGCTCCGGTCCTCGGTGACGTTGCTCGACCTGAACGCGCCGTCCGGCGGGACCCAGGCCCTCAGCGGCACCAACGTGGCGATCACGGACTTCGAGCCGGCGACGGCCGCACCACCGACCGAGCCGACCGGGAACGCCTTCGACTTCGACGCCCGCAGCGACAACTTCTCAGCCGTCAACGCCTACTACCACTGCGACAAGATCTTCCGGATGATCCAGGACATGGGCTTTCCGCTGGCCACCTACTTCAACGGCACGAGCCGCCCAGTGCCCGTGGACCACCGCGGCCGGTTCGGCAGCGTCGATGGGATCGAGCGCAACGCCTCCTGCAGCGGCAATGGGACCGGCGGCATCGCCAACGTCGACTTCGAGCTCGCCGACCAGGGAGACACCGCCCACCCGATCGGCATCGCCGACGACTTCCGCGTCGTGCTGCACGAGCTGTGTGGCCACGGCATCCTCTATGAAAGCGTCAACGCGGCCAACCTGGGGTTCTCACACAGCGCCGGTGACAGCTTCGCGGTCATCCTCAACGACCCGGACACGGCCGCACCGGACCGCTTCGAGTCCTTTCCCTGGGTGAGCTTCATCAGCCGGCGGCACGACCGCAGCATCGGCGCCGGCTGGGGCTGGGGCGGCCCCCAGGACGGACACGGCTACGACTCCGAGCAGATCCTCGCGACGACGCACTTCCGGATCTACCAGTCCCTTGGCGGTGACGCCAACGACCCCGGCACGCGCCGCTACGCGGCGCGCGTGATGGCCTACCTGATGCTGCGGGCGGTCGCGACCCTGACGCCCGCGACCAACCCCGCGAACGCGTCGGGCTTCGTCACGGCCCTACAGACCGCGGACCTCGGCGACTGGACGACCGAGGGGCTGTCCGGCGGCGCCTACGGCAAGGTGATCCGCTGGTCGTTCGAGAAGCAGGGCCTGTTCCAGGCTCCCGGTGCTCCCGTGCCCACGACCCAGGAGGGAGCGCCCCCTGCGGTCGACGTCTACATCGACGACGGACGGCACGGCGAGTACCAGTACCAGCCGAACCACTGGAGCAACCAGTCGATCTGGAACCGGCGGTTCACCGACGGCGGCACCCTGCACCAGGAACCGGTCATGGGGCAGCCGAACTACGGCTACGTGCGGGTCCGCAACCGGGGCACGCAGACCGCCACGGGCGTCGTGGTCAAGGCCTTCCACGCCAACCCGGCCGCCGGCCTCACCTGGCCCAACGACTGGTCGAGCATGACCACGACCCAGCTCAACGCCCCGGACATCCCGGCTGGCGGTGAGGTCAAGGTCGGGCCGTTCTCCTGGACGCCATTCGCGGTCGGCCACGAGTGCATGCTGATGATCTCCTCGGCCGTCGGCGACGCCAGCAACATCGACCACTTCACGGCCGGCGACAGCATCCCGGAGTGGCGGCTCGTCCCGCACGACAACAACATCGGGCAGCGCAACGTGGCGCCGGTTGCGTCCGGCGGGCTCACGTCCCTCGTGGCTGCTCTGACCGACCGACCGTTCCAGGTGCACAACCCGTTCGACACCCCGGTCGGCATTCGGCTCCTGGTCGACGTGCCGTCCGTGCTGTCCAAGGCCGACTGGCGAGTCGTCGTGACAAGTCCTGGCGGCTCGACGTTCCGGCTCGACGCACACGAGGCACACGACGTGCGCTTCACCCTGGTCGCCGGCTCACCCGACGCCGTCGCTCAGCTGCACTCGGTGTCGCAGGAGGAGCGCAACCTCGTCATCACGGTCACCGCCGACGGCCGGATCATCGGCGGCATGACGTACGCCCTCGACCCGGACTACGTCGACGAGACCGACCCCGGTCACCACCACGGCGACCTGTCTACCTGCAAGGCCGACGAGCTGCTCGCCACGCTCTGCCCGGACCTCGGGGATCTGGGGAAGGCGCGCGAGGTCAAGGTCACGAAGGTCACCATCGAGATCGACCTCGACTGCTGACCCCTCAGGTCAGGGGCCACCGGTCTCACCACCGGCGGCCTGTCGCCCGTTGCTTGGACACGTTCTCGCACCCAGGTGGCTCAGGCGCGGCCCCGCTACGGTGCTGGCATGGAGTTGACCCCCGAGCAGGGACGCGTCCTCGGCTGCCTGGTCGAGAAGCAGCTGACGACCCCGCAGCAGTACCCCCTGACCGACAACGCCCTGATCGCCGCCTGCAACCAGACCACCAGCCGGGACCCCATCGTGGCCTACGACACGACGACCGTCCGCGTCGCCGTCCGGTCGCTGCGGGAGGCAGGGCTGCTGCGGACCGTCCACCGCTCCGGCGAGCGCAGCGACAAGCACCAGCACCAGCTCGACAGCGCCCTCGGACTGACTGCGGAACAAACCGCGGTCCTCGCCGTCCTGGTGCTCCGCGGCCCGCAGACACCCGCCGAGCTCCGGGCCCGCACCGAGCGGATGCACCCCTTCGACAGCACCGAGCAGCTCGAGGACGTCCTGCTCACCCTCGCCAACCGTGACGAGCCGCTCGTGGCCCGACTGGACCGCCAGCCGGGGCGCAAGGAGTCCCGATACGCCCCGCTGCTCAGCCCGACGAACACCGAACCGGTCACCGGCGCAGCAACGGCCGTCCCGGTCGTCGCCGACGAGATGCCCACCACCACCGCCACGCCCTCCGTCGGTCCGACCCTGACGGAGCTCGCCGCCGAGGTCGCGGCTCTCAGGGCCGAGGTGGCCGAGCTCACCGTCACCCTCGGCAAGGCCACCGGCCAGGCCCACCCCTAAGTCAGGGACCTCAGGGACCTCAGGGACCACTGACCCCGAGCTGCTCCAGGACGAGCTGCCGGACCACCGACGCATCAGCCTGGCCGCGGGTGGCCTTCATGACCGACCCGACGAGGGCGCCGGCGGCCGCGACCTTGCCGGAGCGGACCTTCTCGGCGGCGTCCGGGTCGGCCGCGATCGCGTCGGCAACGGCGGCGGTCAGGGCGGAGACGTCAGAGACGACGGCAAGGCCCCGCGCCGCGACGACCTCGTCAGGTGACCCTTCGCCTGCGAGCACGCCGCCGACGACCTGGCGGGCGAGGCCGGCGTTGAGAGTGCCGGCCGCAACGAGAGTCACGACCCGGGCGACCTGCTCCGGGGTGATCGGCAGGTCGGCGGCGTCGACGCCGGCCGTGTTGGCCGACTGCGCAAGATGGCCCAGCCACCAGTTGCGGGCCTCGGCCGCGGGCGCACCGGCAGCAACCGTCGCGAGCACGACGTCCAGGACGCCGGCGTTGACCATGGCCTCGCTGTCGGCCACGGACAGCCCGAGCTCCTCGACGAGCTGGCGTCGTCGTACCGAGGGAGCCTCGGGCAAGGCGGCCTTCAGGGACGCGACCCACGCCGGGTCGGGCGCGATCGGGACGAGGTCGGGCTCGGGGAAGTAGCGGTAGTCGGTCGCCTCCTCCTTGGAGCGGCCCGACGTCGACATACCGGTGTCCTCGTGGAAGTGCCGGGTCTCCTGGACGATCCGCTCACCGGCGCGCAGCCGGAAGGCTTGCCGCTCGACCTCGGAGCGGACTGCCCGTTCGACCGACCGCAGCGAGTTGACGTTCTTGGTCTCCGACCGGGTGCCCCATTCCGCACCGGGCTTGTTCAGCGAGACGTTGACGTCGCAGCGCATCGACCCTTGTTCCATCTTGACGTCACTGACCCCGAGCCCGCGCAGCACGTCACGCAGCTCGGTGACGTAGGCCTTCGCGACCTCCGCCGGCATCGCGCCGGTGCCGGTGACCGGCTTGGTGACGATCTCGACCAGGGGGATGCCCGCCCGGTTGTAGTCGACGAGGGAGTGCGAGGCGCCATGGATGCGGCCGGTCGCGCCGCCGACGTGCAGCGACTTGCCGGTGTCCTCCTCCAGGTGCACCCGCTCGATCGGGATGCGGACGACCTGGCCGTCCACGGTCACGTCGAGGTAGCCGTCGGTGCACAGTGGCTCGTCGTACTGGGAGGTCTGGAAGTTCTTCGGCATGTCCGGGTAGAAGTAGTTCTTGCGCGCGAAGCGGCACCAGCTCGCGATGTCGCAGTGCAGCGCGAGCCCAATCCGGATCGTGCTCTCGATGGCCGTCTCGTTCACCACCGGAAGCGCACCGGGCAGTCCGAGGCAGACCGGACAGGTCTGGGTGTTGGGCTCCGCTCCGAACTCGGTCGCGCAGCCGCAGAACATCTTCGAGGCGGTGCCGAGCTCGACGTGGGTCTCCAGCCCGATGACCGGCTCGAACTCGACAAGTGCCTCCGCATAGGGGATCGCGCTCACTTCGACTCCCAGTCAAGGCTCGGTACGGCGGGGGGCAGGGCGACCTCGAGGGCACCACCGACCTGGTAGAGAAGATCCTCGCGCATCGTCGGAGCCATGACCTGGAGCCCGACCGGCAGGCCCTCGGACAGGCCGGCCGGGAAGGAGGCGGCCGGGCCGCCGTACAGGTTGGCGGGGATGCTGCAGATGTCCTGCTTGTACATCGCGAGCGGGTCCTCGAGCTTCGCGCCGAGAGGGAACGCGACGGTCGGGCAGGTCGGTGCGACGAGGACGTCGACCTGCGACCAGGCGGCGGCGAAGTCGCGGCTGATCAGCGTCCTGACCTTCTGGGCCTGACCGTAGTAGGCGTCGTAGTAGCCGCTGGACAGCGCATAGGTCCCCAGGATGATGCGGCGCTTGACCTCCACGCCGAAGCCCTGGCCTCGGGTCAGCGCGGTGACC